>CAXUGD010000008.1:0-25282 GCA_964250355.1 uncultured Acetobacteraceae bacterium
CGCCCGTTCTGTGCTCGTCCAGGCTCATCGTCTTACTCCCGGGTGGCGCGGGTCCCGCGGCAGGGCGGCCCAGGCGCAGATGGCCAGCGTGTAGCGGAACCGCCCGCGAAAGGAAACGCGCTCTTCCGTCCGGCGCGCCCCGGCTGATAGCCTGCCTGCAAAAACAGGGGCGAGGACGCCAATGACCACCGACCTGCTGATCGCCCGCGCCACCCGCCTGCGCCCCATCGCCGAGGTCGCCGAGGCTGCCGGCATCGCGGAGGCCTACCTGGAGCCCTATGGCCGCACCAAGGCGAAGGTGAGCGAGGCCATCCTGCCCACCCTGCCGCAGCGGGAGGGCGCGCTCGTCCTGGTCTCGGGCATCAGCCCCACGCCCGCCGGCGAGGGCAAGACCACCACCACGATCGGCCTGGCCGACGCGCTGGCCGCCGCCGGCACCCGCACGGTGATCTGCCTGCGCGAGCCCTCGCTCGGCCCGTGCTTCGGCATGAAGGGCGGGGCCACCGGGGGCGGACGGGCGCAGGTGGCGCCCATGGAAGACATCAACCTGCACTTCACCGGCGACTTCCACGCCATCACGGCCGCCAACAACCTGCTCTCGGCGCTGCTCGACAATCACATCTACTGGGGCAACGCGCTGGGCATCGACACGCGCCGCGTCACCTGGCGCCGCTGCCTCGACGTCAACGACCGCGCGCTGCGCCAGGTGGTGGCCGGAATCGGCGGCAACGGCGCCGTGCGCGAGGACGGCTTCGACATCACGGTGGCCAGCGAGGTGATGGCGGTGTTCTGCCTGGCCACCGACCTGGCCGACCTGCAAGCCCGCCTGGCCCGCATGATCGTGGCCACCCGGCGCGACGGGTCGGCCATCACGGCCGCCGACCTCCAGGCGCCGGGTGCCATGGCCGTGCTGCTGTCCCAAGCGCTGCGCCCGAACCTGGTCCAGAGCCTGGAGGGCACGCCGGCGCTGGTGCATGGCGGCCCCTTCGCCAACATCGCCCATGGCTGCAACAGCGTGGCCGCCACCAAGCTCGCCCTGCGCCTGGCCGACGTGGTCGTTACCGAGGCCGGCTTCGGCGCCGACCTGGGCGGCGAGAAGTTCCTGGACATCAAGTGCCCCAGCGCGGGCCTGCGGCCCAGCGCCGCCGTGGTCGTGGCAACGGTGCGGGCGCTGAAGATGCATGGCGGCGTGGCGCGTGCGGCCCTGGGTGACGAGGACGTGGCGGCCGTGCGGGCCGGCGCGCCCAACCTGCTGCGCCACGTGGAGAACATGCGCGGCTTCGGCCTGCCCGTCGCCGTGGCACTGAACCACTTCACCGGCGACACCGAAGCCGAGATCGCGGCCGTGCAGGAGGCGCTGGCCCCGCTCGGCGTGCGGGTGGTGCTGTGCCGGCATTGGGCGGAGGGCGCTGCCGGAGCCGCCGGGCTGGCCGCTGAAGTCACCCGCATGTTGGCCAGCCCCGCGGCGTTCCAGCCGCTCTACCCGCCCGCCATGCCACTGATGGACAAGATCCGCACGATCGCCCAGCGCATCTACCGCGCGCGCGACGTGGCCATCGAGCCGGCCGCCGCGAAGAAGCTCGCCACCTACCAGGCCAACGGCTTCGGCCATCTGCCCATCTGCATGGCCAAGACCCAGTACAGCTTCTCGGCCGACCCCAAGCTGCTGGGCGCGCCGGTCGATTTCACGCTGCCAATACGCGACGTGCGGCTGTCGGCCGGCGCGGGCTTCGTCGTCGCCCTGTGCGGCGAGGTCATGACCATGCCCGGCCTGCCGCGCACGCCCGCCGCCAATAGCATCCGGCTCGATGCCGACGGCCTGGTCGAGGGCCTGTTCTGAGCATCCTCCCGAACCGGCGCGGATCGCAGGACGGGTCCCGCAGTCCAGCAACTTTCCATGTCGCAGGCGTTTTAGTGTGACCTCGGCATTGTTTCCAAAGGAGCGCGTATGGGCCTGATCCTTCTTATTATCCTGGTCATCCTGCTGTTCGGCGGCGGGTTGGGGACAACGTTTGGCGGCTGGGGTGGCGCCGATTACGGCCACTACGGCTATGGCGGCATCGGGCTTGGAACGATCTTGCTGATCGTGCTGATCGTGTTACTGCTTAGGCGGGCCTGACGGACGGGGCGGTCAGCGGGCGGAACCCGGGTCGTCCACGGCCAGGGCGGCCAGGATCATCGCGAGGTGGCTGAGCGCCTGCGGCGTGTTGCCTAGCATCTGCCCGCCCTCGTCCATCTGTTCGTTTAATAATCCCAGGTTTCCCCCGGTCGCGGCCAGGAGCGCGTCCATCTCGCGCCTGGCCACCTCGCGCTCGCCCAGCATGGCGCGCGCCTCCACCGCCCAGAACGCGCAGGCGAGGAAGGTGGCTTCTTCCGTCTCGGCACCGGAGTAGCGATACACCAGCAGCCCGCGGCCGAGTTCCCGCATGATGGCCGCGCGGGTGGAGGCCAGCCGTTCGTGCCGGTCGAAGCCGAACGGCAGGGCCAGCAGAACGGCCGCGTCCAGCCGCTCGGTGCCCGGGTGCATCGTGTAGGCCTGCTTGCGGTCCGACCAGCAGGCCTCGTCGATCCACGAACCGATCCGGTCCCGCTCGCGTGCCCAGCGGCCGGCATGGCTCCCGTCGATCTGGCCGTGTTCGGCCAGAGCCACGGCACGGTTCAGCGCCGACCAGCAGCCGATCTTGGACACCGTATAGTGTTGCCGGTCGGGCAGCTCCCAGATGCCCGAGTCGCGGTCGCGCCACAGGTCGGCGCAGCGGTCGGCCAACTCGGCCAGCAGCGCGCGGGTCGCCAGGTCCAGCACGTGGCCACCCTCGACGAACAGCAGAGCCACCTGCATGACGTCGCCGAAGAGGCCCATCTGGAATTGCCCGCGCGCGGCGTTGCCCTGCCGCACCGGCCGGCTGCCGCGGAAGCCCGGCAGCTCAAGCGTCTCTTCGGCAGGCGCCAGCGATCCGTCCAGCCGGTACATCACCCGCATCGGAGCGCCATGGCGCCGTATCGTGTTGATCAGCCAGGCGAAGGCCGCCCGCGCCTCCTCGACCGCGCCCACCCACAGGAACGCCTTGATGGAGTAGGCGACGTCGCGCACCCAGGCGTAGCGGTAGTCGTAGTTTTTTTCCCCGCCGACCCGCTCCGGCAGGCCCATCGTGGCAGCGGCTGCAACAGCGCCGGTGGCCGAATAGAGCAGCAGCTTCAGCGCCAGCGCGCTGCGCCGCACCGGGGCCGCGTAGGCGCCGGCACAGGTCAGGTTGCCGCTCCACTCCCGCCAGGCCTGGTCGGATCGGTCGATCCGCGCATCGATGGCGGCGGGAGGCGGCAGGATCAGCGGCTCGTCGGCGGTTGCAAGCCAGCCCAGTAGGCTGCGGGAACCCGGGCGGGTGACCAGACGGGCGCAGAGCAGGCCGTCCTCCTCGCGCACGGGCTCTACGTCGTCGCTGGCGCAGAAGGAGGCGAGCACACCGTCGATGTGCATCACCGTGCCGTTCCGCACCGTCTCCCGCCACGGATTGGCCCGGTCCAGCCGCCGGCCGGGACGCAGAACCACGTCCAGCGCCACGCTGCCCGACAGGCCTTCCACCCGCCGGCCCAGCTCGGTCCAGGGCAGCCGGCCCGATATGCCGCTATTGAGGCTGTCGGTGACGCGCACGGTGCCGGAGCGGGTGGTAAACACCTGCTCCAACACGTTGCTGTCCGCCCGGTAGGCGCGCACCACCGTGAACGGCTCGGCCGGCGTGACTGAGAACCGGCCGCCCGCCTCGCCGTCCAGCAGCCGGTCGAACAGCGGCGCCTGGTCGAGTGCCGGCACGCACAGCCAGTCTACCGATCCGTCCGCGCCGACCAGCGCCACGCTGCGCCCGTCGCCCAACGCCGCATACTGCGCCAGCGGCAGCACGCCGTCCTGCCGGCTGACGCTGGATCCGGCGTTCAAGGCAGGTGGTTGCCCCCGGTGACTCCGTAGATCTCGCCGGTGACGAAGCTGCTTTCCTGGCTGGCCAGCAACACGTAGATCGGTGCCAGCTCCGCCGGCTGGCCCGGACGGCCGAGCGGCACCGCGGAACCGAGGTCGGGAATCTTACTCTGCGGCTGCCCGCCGGACGTTTGCAGCGGCGTCCATACCGGCCCGGGCGCCACCGCGTTCACGCGGATGCCCTTCTCGGCAACCTGCTTGGCTAGCGCGTGGGTGAAGGCCACGATGGCGGCCTTGGTCCCCGCGTAATCCAGCAACGAGGGCGAGGGCTGGTAAGCCTGGATGGAGGTGGTGTTGATGATGGTGGAGCCGGGCTTCATCAGCGGGATGGCGTCGCGGCACAGCCACATCATGGCGTAGACGTTGGTGCGATAGGTGGCGTCGATCTGCTCGGTCGTCAGGTCGGCGATGCTCTCGACGGCCACCTGCTTGCCGGCCACGTTGACCAGTATGTCGATGCCGCCCAGCCGGGCCTGGGTGTGGCTGACCAGCTGCTGGCAGAACGCCTCGTCGCTGATGTCGCCCGGCATGGGATGCACCTGGCGTCCGGCTTGCCGGATCAGGGCGACCACCTCGTCGGCGTCCTTCTGCTCGGAGGGCAGGTAGCTCATGGCGATGTCGGCACCCTCGCGGGCGAAGGCGATGGCGACAGCCCGTCCGATGCCGCTATCGGCGCCGGTGATAAGGGCGTGGCGGCCGGCCAGCCGGCCGAAACCGCGGTAGCTCTCCTCGCCATGGTCCGGCCTGGGGTCCATGTCCTGCGCCAGGCCCGGCGCCGATTGCGGCTGCCGGTGGAACTTGGGCTGCGGGTACTGCTTCGTGGGGTCCTGCATGGCGTACTGGTTGGGCGCCTGTCCGGTCACGTCACTCTCCTAGATTTCCAAGTTCGGGCGGCAAACGTGACGGGGCTGCGGCGGTTTGGCGGGGGCCGCGCAACCCTCCACATCCCGTGCGTGTTCGGCTGACGGCGGCAGGAGGCAGGCGATGGCGGTGCAGGATGGGCAGGCGGCGCCGGTGCGCTTCACCATTGAAGAGCGGCCGGAGGTGCCGGTGCTGGGCCTGTTGCTGGGCGGGGTGGCGATGGTGCCGTTCGCCCTGCTTGCCGGCCTGCTATGGCTTGGGCCGGCGGTCTGGGCGCCGGCCGCCCTGCGCTGGCTGGTATGTTGGGGCGCGGCCATCCTGGCCTTCCTGTCCGGCGTGCGGCGTGGCCTCAGCTTCCGCACGCCCGGCGGCGAGCGGGCCGTCCAGATCGCCACGATGGCGTGGCTTTACCTGCTGGCCATTGCCGCCCTGCTGGTCACGGCCCCGGTCGTGGCGCTGGCCCTGCTGATGGCGGGCTTCCTAAGCATCGCCGTGCTGGATCCGGCTGCCGCACGGCGGCAAGAGGCGCCCCTGTTCTTCGCCCGGCTGCGCCCCGTGCAGATGACGGTACCGCTGGCCGGGCTGGCCGCCTCGGCCGCCTGGGTGCTGATGCACCGCTGACCGAAACCCGCCGTGCCGCCTTGCGTAAGCTGGACCGTTGGAGTCTCCCGGAGCAAGCCCATGCCGATCTACCATCTGAAGCCCGTGCTGGCCCTGCTGGACGACCCCGCCTGGAACAGCAGCCGGATTCGGGGCGAGTGCTGGGTGAACGGGGCCGACGAGGCCGAGGCGCGCGACCTGGCCAGCGGCCAGTTCCAAGATGCCGGGCAGGTTGTTCCCGGCGAGGCCAACCCCCACGGCGCCTGGCGCGACCCCAAGCTGGTGGAGGCGCATCAGCTGGAGCGGGCGCCCGACAACATGACCATTCCGAACGGCGTGGTGGTGTTCACCAGCCAGGCGTAGCCCCGGTGCGGCTCGCCGCGGCAGCCCCGATCATCACGGCGCTGTGAAGGAACATCTACTTTCCCCGGGCTGCCTTGTATGGATAGTGTCGCCGCGCGACCAACAATCCTGAGGGCGGAACGGACCGGGCATGCCAGAAACCATTCTGATCACAGGGGGCGCCGGCTTCATCGGCACCTATGTGGCGACCTCGCTTCTGGCAGCCGGACACACTGTGCGCATCCTGGACAGCCTGATCGACCAGGTGCATCCGCCCAGCGCGGAGCGCAACCCGGTGCTGGACCATGTGGAATTCTTCCACGGTGACGTCCGCGACGCGGCGCTGGTGACGCGTGCGCTGACCGGTGCCGACAAACTGGTGCACTTGGCCGCCGAGGTGGGCGTGGGCCAGAGCATGTACGCGATCGACCGTTACGTCTCGGTGAACGACGGCGGCACCGCCGTGCTGCTGCAGGCGCTGATCAAGCAGCGTGTGCAGCGCGTAGTGGTCGCCTCGTCCATGAGCATCTACGGCGAGGGCCGCTACGTGACCCCGGCGGGCGCGGTGATCGACGATGCGGTGCGCAGGCCGGGCGATACCGGCTGGAACCCGGTGGGGCCGAACGGCGAGGTGCTGACCCCGGTGGCGACTCCGGAAGGCAAACCGGCAAGCCTGGCCTCGGTCTATGCGATCTCCAAGTTCGTGCAGGAGCGGCTGACCCTGACCGTGGCTCCCGCCTACGGCATGCAATCCGTGGCGCTGCGCCTGTTCAACGTCTATGGCGCGGGCCAGGCGCTTTCCAACCCGTATACCGGCGTGCTGGCCATTTTCGCCTCGCGCCTGCTGAACGGCCAGCGCCCGATGGTGTTCGAGGACGGCGCGCAACGGCGCGACTTCGTGCATGTGGAGGACGTGGCGCGTGCCTTCCTGCTCGCCTTGGACGAGCCGGCAGCCGATGGCGGCGTGTTCAACATCGGCAGCGGGCAAAGCGTGAGCATCGCCGAGGTGGCATCGAGTTTCGCCGCCGCGATGGGGCGTGCAGAGCTCGCGCCCGAGATCACGAACAAGGCGCGCACCGGCGACATACGCAACTGCTTTGCCGATATCACGCATGCGCGCCAGGGTTTGGGTTTCCACCCACGGCGGAGTTTCGAGGATAGTTTCGACGAACTGGCCGATTGGGTGTCGCGGCAGACTGCTATCGACCGCGTGGCCGAAGCCCGAAGCGAACTCGAGACGCATGGCCTGGTTGCATGATCGAGCCGGAACATGCCGAGCGGCTGGGATTTTCCGTAGAACTCAGGACTGGCGACCGCGTGGAGGCCGAACGGGCCGCGATCCGCCTGCAATCCTTGGGCGTGCGCCATCTTCGCCTGAAGCTGTCCGACCGCGACGGTGCGGACGCCGGCTGGCTCGCCTGGGCGCTTGGCCGGTTCGGACGCGACTTCGACGTGTTGCCCAGCCTCGACGCGGATGCGGCTGGTTCCGGCCACCTGCTGGACGCAGTGCTGGGCAGCGAACCGAGCTTTCCGCTGTTTGAGCTGCGCGACGGCGCGGCGCAGGGCGCAGGGTGTCAGCCGGCCGCCCTGCTTGCCGCGGCAGCCTCGGCGCGGGATGCGGGCCGCGGCATCGTCATCGCCTTGGGCATGGCGGGGTGTGCGGAGCGCATCGAGACTCTTGGCCGGCAAGGCGTGCTGGAGACCGTCTCGGCCCTAGGATTGTGCAGCCTGCGCGCTCAAGGCGGTCCGGCGCTGGCCCAGGCGGTCTCGGCCGCACGGGAGGCGGCGTGGCGCCACCATCCGTCGCTGCCCATCTGGCTGTGTGCGGTGGGCCGATCGACATGGCGCCACGCGGTCACACCGCAGCTTGCCCTGCTCCGCGAGGCACTGCTTTCGCCGGCCGGGCGCATTTACTGGCACACGCTGACGGACGACCCCGCGCAGGACGTGCGCGACCGCGACGCACATTACGGCGTGGATGGTGCGGACGGCCCCAAGCTGCTGGGCCGCTTGCTGGGCGGCGGCACGCGCGCTGTCGAACAGGTCATGGGCCTCCCAGGCATGCAACCGGCGCCCGCCACCATCGGCATCAGGCCCGTGCTGGTGACCGGTGGCGCGGGCTTCATCGGGGCCAACCTGGCCGACAGGCTTGCCGCCGACGGCGAGCATGTTGAAGTCTTCGATGCGCTCGCGCGTCCCGGCGTGGAGCGCAACCTGCGCTGGCTGGCGCAGCGCCATCCGTCCCGCATCAGTTTCGTGCTGGGCGACCTGCGCGACGAAGCGGCCACGCGTGCGGCCGCCAGCAGCGCGGGCGCCGTGTTCCACCTGGCCGGGCAAGTTGCAGTCACCACCAGCATGGTTCACCCGCTGGCCGATTTCGACGTGAACGCGCGCGGTACCCTGGCCATTCTGGAGGCGCTGCGGCAGCACAACCCCTCGGCACCGCTGGTCTTTGCCAGCACCAACAAGGTCTATGGCGACTTGGCCGACATCGAGCTGGTGCGGGATGGCGATTGCTACCTGCCGCAGCGCGCCGAGTACCGCACGCGCGGGGTGAGCGAAACGCGCCCGCTCTGCTTCCACACGCCCTATGGCTGTAGCAAGGGGACGGCCGACCAGTACGTGCTCGATTACGCGCACAGCTTCGGCCTGCGCACGGCCGTCTTGCGCATGAGCTGCATCTATGGCGAGCGCCAGCTGGGCACCGAAGACCAGGGCTGGGTTGCGCATTTCCTGCTGCGGGCCATCGCCGGCGAACGGGTGACCATCTATGGCGACGGCCGCCAGGTGCGCGACATCCTGCACGTGGGCGACGCGGTGGCAGCCTATCTCGCTGCGCGCCGGCGGATCGGCGCCATCGCCGGCCGCGCCTACAACCTTGGCGGCGGCCCGGCCAACGCCATCAGCCTGCTGCAGTTGATCGAGCACCTGGAGATCCTGCTCGGGCGGCCGGTGGATGTGGAGTTCTCGGCGTGGCGCCCCGGCGACCAGCGCTACTTCGTGGCGGACACGGCCGCCATCCGCCGCGACCTGGACTTGCCGGCCGCCCTGGGCTGGCGGCCCGGCCTGCAACGACTGGCTGCGCATTTCGGTGCCGCCGTGTTGCCCGCGCCGGTGCGGGAGGCCGCCCTGTGAGGGTCGCCCTCGTCAACCCGCCCTGGCATTTCGAGCACAGCATCTATTTCGGGTGCCGCGAGCCGCATCTGCCGATCGAGCTCGGTGCCTGCAAAGTCCTTCTGGAGCAGGCCGGCCATCAGGTGCTGCTGCTGGACGGCCACCTCCACGCGACGCCGCTGCACGAGCTGGCGCAGGAGGTCGCCGACTTCCGTCCGTGCATGACGGTGATCCCCACCGCGCCCAGCTACCTGTTCTGGCGCTGTGCACCGCCGGAACTGCGTGTGCCGCGCGAGATGATTGCCGCGCTGGACGGGCGCGGCGGGCGCATCGTTGCCGTCGGCCCGCACGGTTCGGCAACGCCGCGCGCAGCCTTGCGCAAGCTGGGTGCGGACGTGGTGATACGCGGCGAATGCGAGGAAGCGGTGGCGGCCTTGGCCGACGCCTGGCCGCGCACGGACGTTCCGGGTTCGGCGGTGATGGACGGCGGAACGCTGCGCCTGACCGGCCCCGTCCAGGCCACACGGTTCACCGATCTGCCGGCCCTACACTGGCCACGATCGTGGGTGGCGCGGCACGGCCACCACCACCATCGGTTCGATGCGCCGCCGCACGGTGCGGGCGCCGAGGTGGAAGCCTCGCGCGGCTGCCCCTATCACTGCACGTTCTGCGCCAAGATCGATTTCCGCGACGGCTATCGCAGGCGCGACCTCCACACGGTGCTGGAGGAAGTGGACGGCTTGCGCGCGCAGGGCGTGCGCTACCTCTACTTCATCGACGAGATCTTCCTGCCGCAGCCGGCGCTGCTCGAAGCGTTGTGCGACCGCGACATCCAGTTCGGCATGCAGACGCGGATCGACCTGTGGAAGCCGCCGATGCTGGAGCTGCTGGGCCGCGCCGGCTGCGTTTCGATCGAGGCCGGCGTGGAAAGCCTGACGGAGGTGGGCCGCGCGGCGCTGGACAAGCTGTGCAGGATGAGCACCGACGACCTGACGGACCGGCTGGTGCTGGCCCGGCGCCACGTGCCGTTCGTGCAGGCCAACCTGATCGAAACGCCGGGCGACGATCCGGCGCAGATACAGGCGTGGCGCGCGCGGCTGCAATCGGGCGGCGTATGGGCCAACGACCCGGTTCCGATGTTTCCCTATCCCAGCAGCCCCGATTACCATCGGCGCTGGGGCGCGCCCGACGACGATGCGTGGGAGCGGGCGCTGGATTGCTACCTGGCGCAGTTCACCGCCTTTTCCGACATCCAGGATGCCGCACCGCTCGGACTGGCGGCATTGGAAGCCGACTGCCTGGCGGCGTGATGTCGGGTAAGGAAACGCTGTTCATCACGACGGACGCGGTTGGCGGCGTGTGGAGCTACAGCCTTGCCTTGGCGCGCGGCGTGGCGGAGGCGGGCCAGCCCTGCATCCTGGCCGTGCTCGGGCCGCCCCCAGATGCCGCGCAGACGGCGGAGGTGTCGCGCATCGCGGGATGCAGCCTGCTCCACCCCGGGTTGCCGCTGGAGTGGACGCTGACCGGCCGCGACGCACTCGACCCGCTTCTGGACTTGCTGATGGCGACGGCGGCGCGATCGGGTGCGGCATCCTGCCACCTTCACGCGCCGGCGCTGGCGTGCCGGAGGTGGCCGATGCGTACGGTTGCGGTGGCCCACTCCTGCATGGCGACGTGGTGGGACGCGGTGCACGGCGGCACGCCGCCTGACGAGATCGCGTGGCACGCGGCGGCAACGCAGGGGGGTCTGGCGGGTGCCGACGCGGTCGTCGCGCCCAGCGCGGCCTTCGCCTCGGCGCTGCAGCGCGTCTATCGCATCAAGCGGCCCCTGCATGTCGTGCATAACGGGTTGCCGCAGCCGGCGGCACAGACGGCCGAGCGGGAACCGTTCGTGCTCGCGGCAGGCCGGTTGTGGGACCCTGCGAAGAACATGGCCGTGCTCGACGCCGCTGCGGCGCAGGTGCCCTATCCGCTGCTGGCGGCGGGCCCGCTTGCCCAGCCCGGTGGTGCCGACGTCCGGTTCGACGCCCTGCAGGCGCTCGGAAGACTGGAGTCCGGGCCGCTCGGCATGGCCATGGCACGGGCTGCCATCTTCGCCTCGCCATCGCTCTACGAGCCGTTCGGGCTGGCAGTGCTGGAAGCCGCGCAGCGCGGCACGCCGCTTCTGCTGGCGGACATACCCACGTTCCGGGAGTTGTGGGATGGCGCTGCCGTCTTCGTGCCCGCAAGCGACGCGCAAGCCTGGGCCGCTGCCATCCGGTCGCTCATGGACGACCCCGCACAGCGGCGAGAGCTGGGTGCCGCGGCCCTCGCCGCGTCGCGCAGCTACACACAGGACGCCACGGTGACCGGCACGCGCCGCATCCACCAGGCACTGGCCACGCGCGCCCTGCGTGCCGCCTAGGATACGGCCACCATGCGCATCGTCTATTTCACCCACTCCCTCGTCTCGTGCTGGAATCACGGCAACGCCCATTTCCAGCGCGGCGTGCTGCGTTCGCTGCAGGCCGGGGGCCACGATGTGGCGGCCTACGAGCCGGTGCAGAGCTGGAGCCGCGAGAACCTGATCCTCGATCAGGGAGAGCCCGCGCAGGATGCGTTCGGCGCGCAGTTTCCGACATTGGCCGTGCACCGCTACGGCGGTATCGCCGAACTGGAACGGGCGGTGGACGGCGCCGACCTGGTGATCGTGCACGAGTGGAACGAGCCTGCCGTGGTGCAGGCGCTCGGCCGCCTGCGCCGCCGCGGACGTTTCACCCTGCTGTTCCACGACACGCACCACCGCGCCGTCAGCGATCCCGAAGCGATACGCCGCTTCGACCTGACCGATTACGACGCTGTGCTGGCCTTCGGCGCCACCCTGGCCCGCGTCTATGAAGGCTGGGGCTGGCAAGGACGGGTGTTCGTGTGGCACGAAGCGGCCGACACTGCCCTGTTCCACCCGCCTGCCGAGCCCACCGAGCGGACCGGCGCGGTATGGGTAGGAAATTGGGGTGACGGTGAGCGTACCGCCGAAATCGAGGCTTTTCTTCTGGCCCCGGCACGACATGCCGGGTCGGCCCTCGACGTGCACGGCGTGCGCTACCCCGACGCGGCGCGCGCGCTCCTGCAAAGCTACGGTGCGCGGTTCCACGGCTGGGTGGCGAACGCATCGGTGCCTGGCCTGTTCGCGCGCCACCGCTTCACCGTGCACGTGCCGCGCCGCTACTACGCGCAGATGCTGCCCGGCATACCCACCATCCGTGTCTTCGAGGCGCTGGCCTGCGGCATCCCCCTGCTGACCGCTCCGTGGGAGGATAGCGAGGGACTGTTCCGGCCGGGAACGGACTACCTCGTCGCGCAAACGGGCGAGCAGATGGCCGAGCACATGAGGGCCGTGTCGCTCGACGCCGATCTGGCCCAGGCGCTGGCCCAGTCCGGGCTTTCCCGCATAAGGGCGCACCACAGTTGCGACGTGCGGGCGGCCGAACTGCTTGCCATCCTGGCCCGGCTCACCCGTAGCGCGGCCGCGGCGTGATGCGCATCGCGTTCTACGGATCGAGCCTGCTGTCGTCCTACTGGAACGGTGCGGCCACGTATTATCGCGGCCTGTTGCAGGCGCTGGCCGCGTATGGCCACCACATCACCTTCTACGAGCCGGATGCGTTCGACCGGCAATCGCATCGCGACATCGATCCGCCACCCTGGGCAAAGGTGGTGGTGTATCCGGCGACCGAGGCAGGCCTGCTGGACGTGCTGGCCGAAGCGGCGCGCGCGGACGTGGTGATCAAGGCCAGCGGCGTCGGCGTGTTCGACGACGAACTCGTCTCCGGCATGTTGCGGCACGCGCGGGCGGATGCGGTGCGCGTGTTCTGGGATGTGGACGCGCCGGCCACCTTGGCCACGCTGCGCGCCAGCCCCGACCACGTGCTGCGCCGCGCCTTGCCGCAGCTGGACGCAGTGCTGACCTATGGCGGCGGCCCGCCGGTGGTGCAGTCCTACACTGCGCTGGGCGCGATTAGATGCGTTCCCATCTATAACGGCCTGGACCCGGCCACGCATTTTCCGGTAGCGCCCGACCCCGCCTATGCGGCCGATCTCGGATTCTTGGCCAACCGTCTGCCCGACCGCGAAGCGCGCGTCGAAGCGTTCTTCCTGGCGGCCGCCAGCCAGCAGCCCGGCAAGCGCTTCCTGCTGGGCGGTGCCGGCTGGGAGGGCAAGCCGATGCCGGCCAACGTCCGGCGCATCGGGCATGTGCCCACGGCGGAGCACAACGCGCTCAACTGCTCTGCCCTGGCCGTGCTCAACGTCGCGCGCGACAGCATGGCGGAGGTCGGTTTCTCCCCGGCCACGCGCGTGTTCGAAGCGGCCGGGGCTGCGGCGTGCCTGATCACCGATGCGTGGGAGGGCATCGACATGTTCCTGACGCCGGCCGGGGAGATCCTCGTCGCGCGCGACGGAGCCGAGGTGGCGCAGCATCTAGCGGAATTGACCCCCGGCCGCGCCCGGGCAATCGGGCAAGCCGCGCTGGCGCGCTGCCTGGCCGACCACACCTACACACGCCGCGCGGCCGAGGTCCACGCGCTGCTCGAACGCGTGGCGGCGCAGCGCCGGGCCAGCGCCGCGGCATGAGCCGCCCCCTCGCCATCGTCGTCATCGGCCTGTCGCTCAGCTCGTCCTGGGGCAACGGACACGCAACCACCTACCGTGCATTGCTCGGCGCCATGGCGGCGCGCGGCCACAGCATCGTGTTCCTTGAATGCGACCGGCCCTGGTATGCGCAGCACCGCGACCTGCCCGACCCCAGCTTCTGCCGGCTGGCCTTCTACGACCATGTGGCCGACCTCGACAGGCACCGCACGGAGATCGAGGGCGCCGACTTGGTCATCGTCGGCTCTTACGTCGTGGACGGCGTGGCCGTGGCGCTGCGCATACGGCCCTGGGCACGGTTGATGGCCTTCTACGACATCGACACGCCGGTGACGCTGGCCATGCTGGCGAAAGGCGATGCAGGCTACATCTCGACATCGGTCATCCCCGCCTACGACCTGTACCTCTCGTTCACCGGCGGCCCAACGCTGCGCCTGCTGAGGCAGCGTTACGGTGCCCAGGCGGCCCAGGCCCTCTACTGTGCGGTCGATCCCGCGCTGTACCGCCCGCAACGCCCTCGCCAGGTACCGAGGTGGCAGCTGGGTTACCTCGGAACCTACAGTCCAGACCGGCAGCCGGCGCTGCAACGCCTGTTGCTGGAACCTGCGAAGGCGATGCCGCAGGCGCGCTTCGTGGTCGCGGGGCCGCAATACCCCGACGACATCGCATGGCCCGCCAATGTGGACCGCATCGAGCACCTGCCGCCCTCCGAGCACCCGGCCTTCTACAACAGCCAGGCCTGGACGTTGAACGTGACGCGGGCCGACATGGTGGCCGCCGGCTACAGCCCCAGCGTGCGGCTGTTCGAGGCTTCGGCCTGCGCCACGCCCATCATCTCCGACCGCTGGGCAGGGTTGGGCGACATCCTCGCCATCGGCCGGGAAATCGTGGTTGCCGAGACTACCGAGCAGGTCCTGGATTACCTGCAATGGCCGGAAAGCCGGCGCGACCGCATCGGGCAGGCAGCCCGGCAACACGTGTTGGACGCACACACGGCAGACCATCGCGCCGCCGAGCTGGAATCGGCGGTCGCCAGGCTTTCCGCCCTCGCCATGCCAGCCTGAGCGCTCAGGCCGTCTTGGCCAGGCACTCCAGCGTGAACGGCGCCATGGGCGCGTCGCTCTCGAACAGACTCATCAGCTCGCCATGCTTCAGGCCGGGTGCGAGCTTCGTCATCACCGTCTCGTGGTGCTGACGCAGCACCGATTCGAACGACTCCGCTTGTTCAATGAAGCGGTGATTGGTGTTCTCGTGCAGAAGGCAGAAAGCCGGGTGGGCCTGCATGGTACCCACGTAGCTGACGGGCGAGTAGCGCGTCCATTGCGCTGGATCGGCGCCGAACACCTCCACCCGCGTTTCGTTCGGATGGCGGGAAAGGTTGACGGCCACGTCGAACACGCCGTCCAGCGCGATCACCGCGGACAGATCATTGGGATTCACACCCGCCTGAACCAGGTATCGCTGATCGGTGCCGAGCAACGCCACAACGTGGGCTCCGGAGGAGTGGCCCATCAGCGCAAAGCGGTGCGGATCGATGCCGAACGCAGCCGCATGATGCAGCAGGTAGGACGTAGCCTGCGCCACGTCCTCCACCGAGCCTGCCACATCCGTGTGCGGCACGAGCCGATAGCCGACGCTGGCAACGGTGTAGCCGGCTTGGTTCAGCGGTCCGGCTATCTTATGGCCGCCCTGTTTACCGCCCATAACCCATCCGCCACCGTGCACAAACACCACCAGCCGATGTGGTCCCGGTTGCTGCGCCGGATAAACATCGAGGATCTGCTCGGGGTCAGGGCCATAGGAGACGTTGGCAAACGCCGCGGGTGCCGCATGCGCAGTTTCGGCCATGTGTGCTGTCATGATCGCCAACCCAAACAGGACATAGAGGGTGCGGGACGCCATGGGTTCGCTCTCCAGCCTGCCGCAAGTCAGCCTGATCATCTATGGCGGGAACTTAGCCGTGGGATGGTTAGATCATGCACCGCAGGGCTGCAAGGCTGTCCCGACTCCGAGGCCGCAGTTACCAGGGCAGCCCATGACCAAATAGGCCGGACATGACCCTGTTGGCACCGGCAAGCGCGCTGTGCTCCGACGCAGAGCCGAACACGTATGGGCTGCTGCGACCGACGATATCCGTTCCGCCAAGCCTATCGGAGGCGAGGCCGAACCCGGTGCTGTCGGCACCGGAGAAGGCCAGCGTGTCAACCTGCACGTGGTTCTCGTACAACGTGAGCGTGCCCGCGCTGTAGCTGAGCGCATCGGCCGCAATACCCTGCACGTCAACCATGTCACCCGCCCCGAAACCCGCGATCGTGCTGGTAAGCTGGCTAGGTGCACCGAGGCTCAGCGTCTCGTGGCCACCCGCGGAAAAGGCAATCTGTGCGATGCTGACTGCACCGCTCAGGGTGAGCGCAGACGAGGCGCCGAGGTCGATAACGCCCGTGCCGCTGATCGAGCCGGCCAGCAACCAGTGCGCATGGGCATCCTCGGCAATCGTGGTGAAACCGGTGACGTCCGTGCCGAAGCCTGAGAGGGTGCCAGCAACGGTGCCGGCCAGCACGAGCGTATCGGCCGCCGCAGCATTGGCCAGAACCGCGCCGTTGAACTCCGCGCCGGGATCGACAACCAGAGTGCTGGCCAAAGTCCCGAACTGGACGGCGGCCCCGGCAGCGCCATTGCCCTGCGCACCCACGCCACCCACACCGCCGGTGATCGTGCCGGAGGTGGTCAGCGTTCCACCGTCGATGACGACACCCGCTCCGCCAGTGCCGCCGGTGCCGTAAGTGCTGTTGCCACCTTGGCCGCCCGTGATCCTGCCGGAGTTGAGCACTTGACCGCCGTCCGCAATGCTGACGCCCGCGGCACCTTGCAGGGCTGAGTAGTGTTGATAAGTCGAACCTCCGCCCGCACCTCCGGTCACTGCACCGCCGCTCACCACGGAGAGCCTGCCATCTACCAAGCTGACGCCTATACCTCCGTAATCGGCACTTTGTATGAAAGTGGCTGCCCCACCCGCGCCGCCGACGATCACCCCGGCATCCGTGACCACGGCCGTGCTGGAGACATATGCGCCTGCACCTCCCGATACGCCGCGATAGTTGCCTATACTGCCGCCCGCCCCGCCAAGAATGGCGCCGGTGTTTACCACGGACCCGCTATCGGCCTTTACGCCTGCCTCGCCCAGGGAGCCAGCAATCGTCCCGCTGTTGTTGACGTGGCTGCCGCCCGTCACGTCCACGCCGACGCCGCTTGACACGTGACCGAGGTCTCCCCCGGAACCGCCAAAGATTTCACCCGAGTTTACAAGTTTACTGCCGCCAGCGAGATACACGCCATTGCCGCCAAAAGTGCTGTATTCTCGATATTCGCTTCCGCCCGGACCGCCCGTGACTGTCCCGCTATTTGTAAAGGTGCTGCCTGACAGCAGATTGACCCCTACTCCGCCCACGCCCCCCTCATAATAGTTGCCAGAGCCAGCGCCACCTGAGATCAGGCCCTTGTTGGTGGCCTCTCCATCCGCCAGGGTCACGCCAGCACCGCCCTCGATGCGATAACCGCCGCCACCGAAACCCCCAAAGATCGTGCCGGTATTCGACAATGCTCCCTTGTTAACATAGACGCCCGCAGCGCTTGTGATCGGGGTGTAAGTGTCTCCACTTCTGCCGCCCTGGATGGTGCCGGCGTTAATCAAAGTGCCGTCCGCTGCCAAGTCCACGCCGATACCCCCCGCGACGGGGCCGTAGGAGCCAGCGCTGCCGCCGTCGATAACGCCGGTGTTGCGGACCACGCCGCCTGCTGCCAGCAAGATGCCCGCACCGCCAGCACCGCCAGATGTTCCCTGGGAGCTTATGTTGCCGCCCGCACCGCCGGTAATCGTCCCCGCGTTGCTCACCTTGCCCGGCGTCGCGAAATCCACGCCGATGCCGCCCGCGCCACCCTGGGTCGTGCCGTATGCGCCCGCACCGCCCGTTATCCTGCCCTGGTTGAAAAGGCTGCCCTGCCCAGACGCGGTGTCAAGATAAACGCCGATGCCTCCTATGGCGCGGATGTCGATGTCGCCCGTTTCGGTTACTGTCAGAGCGTTGCCATACTTTCCATGATCCAGGACGACACGGTGCCGAACGAGGCCGGTAATGGTATTGCGCATGGTGAACATCTCCCGAGTACCGATCTGGTCACGTGCGCTTATTGCAACCCAAAGTTGTCAGCGCTGTTCGCAAACACAGTGAGAGACGTGGCACGTTAGATCGCCAATGCGCAACGTGTTTGTGGCGAACAATACGGCCGACGGGCGATGGCTCTGGGTAAGTGCTCAGAAGCGGTCGGCAGCCCGGCAGTGCCGGACCACACTCGCTCGTATAGGAGACGTGGTGAGCCCGGTGGGATTCGAACCCACGACCCCAAGATTAAAAGTCTCGTGCTCTACCAACTGAGCTACAGGCTCTCACCCGGGCTGTAGAAGGGCATGCCCGGCCGTAGGTCAAGCCTGCGTCGTGTCGCGCCCTGTCAGCCCGGGGGCGCGTCGGCGGCCAGGCTGGCGCTGACGACGCGGTCCGGGTTGGCGACCGATCCGCTGCCGCCGCTGCCACGCTTGATCCCGTCGATATGTTCCATGCCGTCCGTTACCTGGCCCCAGATGGTGTACTGGCCGTCGAGATGCGGGGCAGGGGCGAACATGATGTAGAACTGGCTGTTGGCGCTGTTCGGGTCGCCGGTGCGTGCGGCGCCCACCGTGCCGCGCACGAACTTCGCCGTGCGGCTGAACTCCGCCGGCAAGTTCGGATACTGGCTGCCGCTGGTGCCCGTCCCCGTCGGGTCGCCGCCCTGCGCCATAAAGCCTTCGATCACACGGTGGAACGGCGTGTTGTCGTAAAATCCCTCCCGCACCAGCATTTTCACGCGCTCCACGTGCTTCGGCGCCAGGTCGGGGCGCAGCTGGATGGTCACCCGTCCGGATTTCAGGTTGAGGTACAGCGTGTTTTCAGCATCGTCGGACATGAAGGCTCCCATCGGGGTGTCTGGGGTGGCGCCGGCTACTTGACGTCGGCTGCCACACGCATGTGGATGATGCGGTCGGGATTGTCCACGCGGCCGTTATCGTCCGGGTTGCCGCGCTTGATCTTGTCCACGTTCTCCATGCCGGACACCACGTTGCCCCAGATGGTGTAGTTGCCGTCCAGGCTGGCGCCGGGGGCGAACATGATGAAGAACTGGCTGTTCGCGCTGTCCGGGTCCTGGCTGCGGGCAGCACCCACCGTGCCGCGCAGGAAATGCGCCTCGTTGCTGAACTCGGCAGGCACGTTCGGGTATTTGCTGCCACCCTCGCCGGTGCCGGTCGGGTCGCCACCCTGCGCCATGAAGCCTTCGATCACCCGATGGAACGGCGTGCCGTCGTAGAAGCCGTCGCGGCAAAGCTGCTTGACACGCGCCACGTGCTTGGGCGCGAGGTCGGGGCGCAAGCGGATCACCACGCGGCCCGACGGAAGGTCCAGGTAAAGGGTGTTCTGCGGATCGAGCGCGGGTGGCGCGGCCTGATGCGCGTCCTGCGCCGCGGCAGGTGTCGCGGCCAGGGCAGCTAGGCCGTAGGCCAGCACCGTTCGTCTAAACATGGTTCTCCCCCTTCTTCGATGTGCGCACACGGGCGATCGTCCGCTCCAGCGTCAGCTTCGGCACGAAGCTCGACACGTCGCCGCCCAGCCTTGCGATCTCCTTGACGAAGCGCGACGAAATGAACTGGTGGCGCTCGCTGGCCATCAGGAACACCGTCTCGATCTCCTGGTCCAGCCGGTAGTTCATGCCGGCCATCTGCAGTTCGTAATCGAAATCCGATACGGCGCGCAGCCCGCGTATCAGCATGCCCGCGCCCACCGAGCGTGCGAAGCCCACCAGCAAGGTGGAAAAGCTGACTACCTCAATCGGCGTGCCGGTGCGCCCGGCGATCGCCGCACATTCCTCGCGCACCAACTCCACCCGCTCGTCAAGCCCGAAGAGCGGGCCCTTGCCGATGTTTTCGGCCACCCCGATCACCAGACGGTCCACCAGCCGCGCAGCCCGGCCGATGATGTCCAGATGTCCGTTGGTGACGGGATCGAACGTGCCGGGGTATACGCCGCACCGCTCAGCCATCGCTCAGATCCGTATCGGACCCGCCGGCCTCGTCCGGCCCCGGCTCTTCACCGGCCACCGCCACTGTTTCCAGCACGGGGAAGATGCTCGTCACGCGTTCGTCCTCGCTCAGGCGGAACAGTGTCACACCCATCGTCTGCCGCGCGGTGATGCGAACCTGGTCGGCGGGCACGCGAATCAGCCGGCCGGCATCCGTCACCAGCATCACGTCGTCGCCACGCCGCACCGGCAGGGTCGCTACCACGGCCGTGCCGTTGCGCGGCGCCAGCATGATGTTCGTGATACCCTGCCCGCCACGCCCCGTCACGCGATAGTCGTAGGCGGATGACCGCTTGCCGAACCCGCCATCGGTCACCGTCAGCAATATCTCCTCGGCAGCCTCCAACTCGGCCACGCGGTCCGCCGACAACGCGAGGTCGGCCGTATCCTCCTCGTCGTGGCCGTTCTCGCCGGGGGCGGCACCGGGTTCGGCCGCTACCTCGGCCGCCTCCTCCTCGTAGCCCGCATTGCGGCGCCGCGCCGCCACGGTGCGCAGGAACGAGGCGCGCTCGCTGTTGGTCGCATCCACGTGACGCAGCACGGCCAAGCTGTTCACCTCGTCGCGGGGCAGCAGCCTGATGCCGCGGACGCCGGCGCTTTCCCGGCCGGTGAACACACGCAGCGTCTCGTCGCTGATCTGGAACCGGATGCAGCGTCCCAGCCGGGTCGCCAGGAACACGTCGTCGCCATCCCGGCAGGTGGCCACCCCGATCAGGTGGTCGCCCTCGTCCAGCTTCATCGCGATCAGCCCGTTGGTGCGAATGCGGCCAAAATCGGACAGGCGGTTGCGCCGCACCGTGCCGCTGGAGGTGGCGAACACCAGATGCAGACTCTCCCACAAGCTTTCATCCTGCGGCAGCGGCAGCACGGTGGTGATCTTGTCGGCCCCCAACTCCGGCAGCAGGTTCACCAGCGCGCGGCCTTTGGCCGTCGGGCTCGCCTCCGGCAGGCGCCACACTTTTTCACGAAACGCCTTGCCGCCGCTGGAGAAGAATAGCACCCACTGGTGCGTGTGCGCGTTGAAGCTGCGTGCCACGATGTCGTCACCGCGCGTGCCGGCCGCGGTACGCCCGCGGCCCCCACGATTCTGCGCGCGAAAAATCTCCAGCGGCGTGCGTTTGATGAAGCCGTCGCGCGTGATGGTCACCACCATCTGGCCCGGCTCGATCAGGCTTTCGTCGTCTTGGTCGGCGGCGTAGTCCACGATGGCGGAAAGCCGCGGGGTCGCGATCTCCTCGCGCACGCGCAGCAACTCGTCGCGCATCACCTCCATGCGGCGCGGGCGGCTGGCGATGATCTCCAGCAGCTCCGCGATGCGCGCCGCGACCTCGGCCAGTTCGCCATTGATCTTCTCCCGCTCCAGCCCGGTCAGCCGCTGCAGGCGCAAGTCCAGGATGCCGCGCGCCTGCACGTCCGTCAGGCGCACGCGGTCCTCGATGATCACGTTGCCGCTGTCGTCGATCAGGGCCAGCAGGGCCGCGACATCGCCCGCCGGCCAATCGACCGCCATCAGGGCGTGGCGCGCCGCCGCCGCATCGGGGCTGGCGCGGATGATGCGGATGACCTCGTCGATGTTGGCCACGGCCACCGAGTAGCCCACCAGCAGGTGCGCCCGCTCGCGTGCCTTTGCCAGGTCGTATCGGCTGCGGCGTAGGATCACCTCCTCGCGGAAATCGACGAAGCACATCAGGAGGTCGCGCAAGCCCATGGTGCGCGGCCGGCCGCGGTCCAGCGCTAGCATGTTGCAGCCGAAACTGATCTGCATGTTGGTGAAGCGGAACAGCTGGTTCAGCACCACTTCGGGCGTGGCATCCCGACGCAGCTCGATCACCACGCGCATGCCCTGCCGGTCGCTCTCGTCGCGTATGTCGCCGATGCCCTCGATCTGCTTGGCGCGCACCAGCTCGGCGATGCGCTCCTGCAGCGTCGCCTTGTTCACCTGGTACGGCAGCTCGGTGATGATGATGGCCGTGCGGTCGCGGCGGATCTCCTCGAACTCGCAGCGGGCGCGCAAGGTGAGCGACCCGCGGCCCGTCTCGAACGCGCTGCGGATGCCGCTGCGGCCGATGATCAGCCCGCCGGTGGGGAAATCGGGCGCCGGCACGATCTTCATCAGCTCGTCGAGCGACGTCGCGGGGTCGGCCACCAGCGCCAGCGCCGCGTCGATGATCTCGCCCGGGTTGTGCGGCGGGATGCGGGTCGCCATGCCTACGGCGATGCCCTCGGCACCGTTGATCAGCAGGTTCGGGTAGGCGGCCGGCAACACCACCGGCTCCTGCTCGCTTTCGTCGTAGTTCGGCACGAAATCGACGGTGTCGCGGTCGATATCGGCCAGCAGGTAGGTGGCCGACCTGGCCAGCCGCATCTCGGTGTAGCGCATCGCCGCCGGGCTATCGCCATCGACCGAGCCGAAATTGCCCTGGCCGTCGATCAGCGGCACGCGGATGCTGAACGGCTGCGCCATGCGCACGGCCGCGTCGTAGATGCTGGCATCGCCGTGCGGGTGGTACTTGCCCATCACGTCGCCTACGATGCGGGCCGACTTGCGGTACGGCTTGTCGGGCGTGTAGCCGCTCTCCTGCATGCCGAACAGGATGCGCCGGTGCACCGGCTTCAGCCCGTCGCGCGCATCGGGCAGCGCGCGGCTGACGATGACGGACATGGCGTAGGCGAGGTAGGAGCGTTGCATCTCCTCCTCCAGCGTCACAGGCTGCGTGTCGCCGGGGGCGCCGGGTGGAATGGTGCCCTCGGGGTCGTCGGTGGTCTCGCTCAAGATGTCATCAGCCCAGCTTCACGGTAGGGCTTTCTACATGGGCGCGCCCGGTAAGCCAAACCAGGCAGGCGCGCGCGCGCCCAAGGAACGCCCGGCAGGCGAGGGGGCCGCGCCGGCCCAGGGGTTCCGGGGACCCACAGGACCCGGTGGGGCGGCCACCACGAAGGACGCCCTCAGCCGCTGGGCCGCTAAGCCCTCTGCCGCCCTGGCCCGTGCCACGGCGGCACCGCCGCGTGGCCGCCGCTCAGAACGGGATCTCGTCGTCCAGGTCGCCGCCCGCAGGCTCCCACGACGGCGCGCCTCCGCCAGACCGGGTGTGGGCGGCGGCCGGCCGCGCGGCGGGGGTGCGCTCGCGCGGGGTGTAGCCGCCACCCTCGCCACCGTAGCTTCCGCCGCCCTCGCCGCCACGGCCGTCCAGCATGGTCAACTCGCCGCGGAACCGCGCCAGAACCACCTCCGTCGTTTCGCGCTCCACGCCATCCTTGTCGGTGTATTTGCGGCTTTCGAGCTGGCCTTCCAGGTAAACCTTGGACCCTTTCTTCAGGTATTTCTCCGCCACCTCGCCCAGCTTCTCATTGAACACCGCGATGCGGTGCCACTGGGTCTTCTCGCGCCGCTCGCCGCTGCCCTTGTCGTTCCACGACTCGCTGGTGGCGATAGAGAACGAAACGACCTTGCCGCCGTTCTGCATGGTCCGCGCTTCCGGGTCGCGGCCCAGGTTGCCGACCAGGATCACCTTGTTCACGCTGCCTGCCATGCCCGCTCTCCTGCCTGTCACGGCGTCCCGTCAGCCGCGTGCCGGGGCAGTCTGCCGCATAAGCGCCGCGTTCGTCCAATCGCGGCACCAGCCCCGTAACGAACGGGCGGCGGCCAAGCCGGTGTGTCGCTTCGCCCGCCCCCATGGTAGGCTGCCCGGACCAATCGCCTTTAGGGTAGGCCGGTATGGCCCTGGACAAATACGAGCAGTGGGTGCTCGACACGTTCGGTGTCGATCCGCGCGATTACGACAGGAGAAGCGGCACCGGCCAGGCGTCACCCGCATTGGCCGCGGAGACACCACCGAACCCGCAACCGGCCGGACCCCGCGCGCCAGGCGGCCCGTTGCCGCCCGCCCAGAAGCACCGGGCCGATGCGGCCCTGGCCAGGCTGTCACCCGCCGACCAGGCGCACGTGAACAAGCTGCTGGACGGCGCCGGGTCGGAGGCCGAGCGGCAATACGTGCTGAAGGCGCTGGCCGCGGGCCACGGCGTGGCCGAACTCGCCGCGTTCGACCGCGAGATTCACGGCAAGGATGCCGCCTGGCTGAACGACCACCTCCGCCTGGTTGGCAGCTCGCACGGGCGCGGCATCATGCAGCAATGGTCCTACTCCTGCGGACCCACGACCGTGGAGGCGATACGGGGCGAGCTGGATCCGATCTACGCTCTGCACATCCGCAGGCAGAACCCGAACTTCGAGACCGCGGACGACGCCGACCCGACCCGCGCCAACCCGCATATCGCGGCCGACCAGAAGGCGATGCTGGAGCAGGGCGGCGGCAACCCCACCAGCCGCGACGACCCCAAGAGGCGCGGCGCCGGGCTGGTGTTCCAGACCCTGCTCAACACCCAGACCGCCCATACCGGCCAGACATATGGCGCCGAGGTGATCGGCGAAGACGTGCCCGTAGAGGCCGCGCTGAACACCATCGACGCCGATGTGCGCAGCGGACTTCCTGTCCCCATCACCGTGGGCAGCAAGACAGAACCCTTTGCGCACGCCGCCCTGGTTACCGCCGTCGAGTCGGGGCCGCCGCGCCGGTTCACCATCCACGACCCCTATTTCGGCGTTACGGCGACGTTCTCCGAAAAGGAGATCGAAACGGACGCCATCACCGTAGGCGGCTGGAACCACTTGGGCGTGGTGTTCCCGCCCACGCTGAAGCGGTGAGCGGCGTGACCCCCGCCACCCGCCAGGACCTGCTGGCCCTGCCCCCCGAGCGCTACCTGCAGGACGGCTACCTGGGACCGGACGGACTGATCCGCGCCGCCTTTCTCTCCCATTACGCGACCGCGGCGAGTACCCAGTTCCTGGCGGCGGAGCTCTCGCCGCAGGAACTGGCACTGACGGCCGAGGCGGTTCGGCAGGTGCTGCCGCTGGAGGGCGGGGCGCCGCACGACCGGGCGATGGCTGCTGCCCAGGAGGCGCTCGGCATCGTGGCCCACGCCATCCAGCACCCAACAACGAGGTGCTCGTCCAATGGCTTACGCAGTGCGCCCGCTCCGTGACCGGCGAGGCGGAGCTGCCCGCCTTCCTGGCCCACCTGCAAGCCACGGAGCGGCAATACGTGTTGCTCGCCGCTTTCTCGCAGCGTGTGCCGCCACTGTCGCCCTCCTCTACGCCGGCATGACTCCCGCCTTGCCGCAGGCCGCGTCGCAAGGGTCCGACCCGTTCCGGTTGCGCGTGGGGCGCGCGGTGCTCGAACCCTCGGCAGGGCCGCCGGCCCTGGCCGCGCTGATCAAGACGGCCAATGCCGCCCGGCGGATCGAAGGGCTGCCGGACGAACTCAACCCCGATCTGATCGACCCCGAAAAGGCCATCCGTTTCGTGGCCGGATTGCACCGGCTGGGCGCCAAGGCGCTGGCCCCGCTCGCCGGGCATGACCTGCAACTCGCCGATCTTGGCCTGGGCGTACAGTATGCGGCGCCAACCAGGGCTGCCTCCTTCGACGGGCCGTTCACCCTCAAGGTCGAGCCCGGGGGAGGGGCCGTCGTGTTCGCCGATATCGGCCTGCCGCCCGACCTGGCCTTGGCCAAGCTGCGGGCGCAGGACGCGGAGCAGCGCTACGG
>CAXUGD010000009.1:0-24039 GCA_964250355.1 uncultured Acetobacteraceae bacterium
GATGCAAGCCGTTTCGGGAATCGCCAAACGAGTCACGGCGTCAGAGACTTGGTATGAGTGCGTTACTTCCGAAATGGTGGAGGCGATCAGCAACAAGACTGCCAAGCAGACGCTCGTAAATAATTAAGAACTGGCCGTAATACTGAGATTGTAACCAGATTCAGTAAAGGCGGCTGCGAGACTTCATCGTAAATTACTGGCTAGCCCAGATAATCTTGTGGATCCATGATAGTTCATTTTCTGCAAACGTGATCTCCGACTGCTCGTTACTTAGGTCTCTGAATTTTACACCCTGGTCTGATCGCGTGACGAACTGCTTAGCTGCTGTTCCGCCGACAGTGGTGCGGACTATGACACGGTCGCCAGTTCCAATTGTTGTTCTCGGCGACACTATCACCACATCTCCATGCCGAAATACCGGTCGCATGGACTCGTTCGAAATTTCCAAGGCATAAGCGAGCGGATCTGCTATCTCGGGCGCGCCAACCTCATCCCAGCCTGTTCCGACTGGAAAGCCGGCTTCGTCGAAATGGCCGCTTTCTCCCGCTTGGGCGATGTCGATAATAGGCATGCGTCTCATCCGGCTGGCGCCCGTCACAAACGCACGACCACCGGCAATAAGGTGCGAGAACATCTCCAGCGTAACGCCGGTAGCGTCGAGTGCCTTGGCTAGGCTCTCCGTGCTAGGCCAGCGCGGTCGGCCGTCTGGCGTCTGGCGCTTCGATCGATTGAACGTAGTCGGGTCCAAGCCGGCTCGACGGGCCAGCGCTGAAGGCGACATTCCGTGTTCCGCCGCCAGAACGTCGAGTGCACGCCAGATCTCGCTATGCGTCATACATTCTAGGTCTGCCTGGCCGAGCCTCAACGCTGATCAGAATAGGGCGCCCCATTCCTGTTGCAAAGCCGAGGGACCGACGCTAGGTTGTTCACCATACGTTCTACTCTCCCTGCGGTTGGTGGAACGTGGCTGATGGTGAGAGGAATGAGCGTGCGACTGGAAATTGCCTGGACGAGC
Source organism: uncultured Acetobacteraceae bacterium (assembly GCA_964250355.1). Taxonomy (GTDB): domain Bacteria; phylum Pseudomonadota; class Alphaproteobacteria; order Acetobacterales; family Acetobacteraceae; genus BOG-908. The sequence goes on from CAXUGD010000009.1 coordinate 1,016, forward strand.
TTTCGTCGCAAAGACGCAAAAGGGTCTACCTATGGATTGCCGTCAGTCCGTATGACTGATGAGGTGTGAACTCGTTTCATGAGTCTGCCATGCCAAAAGGTGTGTAATGAGTTTCTCGCTTCGCGGTTTATCTGTTCTGGCCTACTCCAACGGCTTCACCTTATGGCTTTATCAGGCCAATTTAGATGATCGACGTACGGTCATGAACGGCGACTTCTTTCAGGATGCCGGAGATATGCTGGCCCAGGGAGATTTGATACTGGTTTCTACGCCTGGTGGCTGCTCTCTGCTGTCCGTGCTGGCGGACGGAATAGGGGTGCGTACGCTTCCCCTGAGGCAGGGTGTGGTTTCATGAGTTGGGCGCGCCTGGATTTGATGTAGCTGGACGGATAAACACACCCAGCGCGGTTACTGGGCACGTTAAGCAAGGCCTACGAGCGCGGCAAAGCCGTGTTCCGTGCCAAACGCCAACCACGCGCCGTCTCCGCCCCAAGCAAGAGCCGATATCGGCCCATGCCCAGCCGGTGCAATGTGCGATACAAGCCGGGTTGCGATGTCGGCCAGGATCACGCTGCCGTCAGCATAGCCTGCTGCCACGGTTTCGCTAAGTGGATGGCAAGCGACGCGCGTACACATCGCTTCCATTTGCGCAAGCTCTACTGGCGGCTTGCCCATTGGACCGCCACCGAAGAATGGCCACAGGACAATCGAATCCGCACCCGAGCTGGCTAGGTATTTCCCACTTCGTGTAAATCCGAGTGATTCGGGTTTGGTCGGGTAACCGCTCATTCGCATGTCGTGCGCATCTGCCAGGCGCCAGCCGTGCAGCGCATTTTCCTGCATTGCGGTCACTACCGCATCTCCGGCGGGGTGCAGCGCTACGTTTGTGTGGCTGCCTTTCCACTCCAGCCGTCGCGGTGTGTTGGCCGTGCTGCCGACAAACCATAGCGAGGCACCATCATAGTGGGAGGCGACGATCCGCTTGCCCTTTCCATCGAAGGCTATCCCGGTGACGGTCGATGGGTGTTCAAGCGATTTGAGCTTCTCGCCCTCAGGCGAGAACAGGTGAACAAACTTGCCGGCTGTGCAGGCGAGCATGCCTGCCTTGCTGTCGGAGAAACTCGCAGCATGCTCGACCCATCTGCTGCCGAAATTGGCAAGGGTTATAACTTGATTGTCTGTTACACGTGCGAACTGCCCGTCATCGCCGCCGGAAATGAAGCCGCTTTGGCGCACATCGGGTGCAAGCGTAAGTATTGCCCCGTCATGCACGGCTACGCTGGACCACTCTTCCGGCACGGCCAAGCGATCCAATCGTAGCGTTCCATCGCCCAACGCGAAAGCGACCTGACTGCCCGCGCGGTCGAACGCGGCCGCTACAACGGGCGCGCCCAACTCTTGAGAAATCCGGCGCGCGTCCAACAGTGCTTTTTGTGCGTGCAACCTGCTCAACCTGGCACCTGGCAGGCTGCGAACCCCCGATGCAGTTGTGCACGGTCTAGCTCGCGCCCGATGAACACCAGGCGGGACTGGCGCGCCGACCCTTCTGGCCAGGGGCCTACAAAGTCACCGTCCGCAATCATGTGCACCGCCTGGAATGCAAAACGGCGGTTCTCGTTCGGGTAGGCCAAAATGCCTTTGGTGCGGAGCAGGTTCGGACCTTGCTCTTGCAACAGCGTGCCCATCCATTGCTGGAACTTTTGTGGATCGATCGGCCGAGCCACCTCGAAGCTGACACTTGTCACACCTTGGGTGTGGGTGTGACTGCGCATCGGCTGGTGATCGTGGCCGTCGTGATGCTCGTGCGTGTGCTCTTCTTGATCAGTCTCAAGAAAACCCGGATCGTCCTGCAAAATGCGCGAGAGATCGAAAGCGCCGATGTCGAGTATGTTGGTAACCGAGATGTCGCTACGCGTCGCCCGATGAATTTTGGCAAAGCGGTTGATAGCACCGATATTCATCTCCACTGCCTTCAATTCGTCCTCCGAGACGAGATCCACCTTGTTGAGCACGATCACGTCGGCGAACGCGATCTGAGCGGCCGCCTCCGTGCTGTCCTGAAGACGGGCGGGCAGGTTCTTGGCATCCACCACGGTCACGATCGCATCGAGGCGCGTCCGCGAGCGTACGCCATCATCGACGAAGAACGTCTGTGCCACCGGTGCAGGGTTAGCCAGCCCCGTCGTCTCGACGATGATGCCGTCGAACTTCTTCGCCCGTTTCATCAAGCCGCTTACGATGCGGATCAGGTCGCCGCGTACGGTGCAGCAGATGCAACCGTTGTTCATCTCGAAGACCTCTTCGTCGGCGTCAACCACCAGGTCGTTATCCACGCCAAGCTCACCGAATTCGTTGATCACCACGGCGTAGCGCCGGCCATGATTTTCGGTGAGGATGCGATTGAGCAGCGTTGTCTTGCCGGCGCCAAGATAGCCGGTGAGTACGGTGACTGGAACCAAAGTGTCGGACATATGAGCCTCGATGAGATTGGGGCTATCCCAGGTTGACCTTTACTATGTGGCGAGCAGGCGGCGGCGCAACTCACCAAGCTTGGCCCGGGTCGCTTCGGCATCAAATCGCCGCGCCCTCGTCTGACCGGCCGCCGAGAGAGATGCTCGCAGGCCTGGGTCGCAGGCCAGACGTTCGATAGCGCCTGCTAACCCGTCCTGTGCGTCGTCGGGGTCTGCGACGAGAGCGGCGTTTCCCACCACTTCGGCGAGTCCGCCCCGCAGGCTGCACACCAGCGCCGCCCCGCATCCCATCGCTTCGAGGGCCACCATGCCGAACGGCTCCGCCCAGCGGCTCGGTACGACCACAATGGCCGCCCGGGCCATGGCCTGCAGCACGGTGGAGTGCGGCTGATAGCCGCGAATTCCTATTCCGGCCGCTTGCGCCCGCGAAATCAGAGCCCGCTCGAATGCGGTTGGGGTGCTGCCAAGCCAGAAGCGGTCCGCCCCGATCATCGCCGCGCGCCAGCCAGGCAGGCGCGGCAGGACAGCTGAGCAAGCGGCAACAAAGGCGTCCGCCCCCTTGTCGGCAACCATGCGCCCAACAAACAAGATTTCAGGCGTTCGATGGTGCGGAAGCCAAATCGGCGGCAGATCGCGGAAGTCGAGCGCGTTCGGTACCACCTCCGGCGCCGGGTGGCCTGCTCCCAACCCTTCGGTGAATCGGGAGGCGAGGTAATGGCTGACGCAAACCACCGTTAACCGCTCCAGCAAGGCAGCGCGCTCGGCCGTGCGGCGCGCCTGGCGCATGGCCTGTGGGTCGTTGTGAACGAAAAGAACTATCCTTGCCCCTGGAAACGCCTGGCTTAACCGCCAGGCGACGTCCGCCCGGTTATGTACTTCGATCAAGCGCGGACGCAGAGGCCGGACAGTACGGGCGACCGCCGCTATATACCTGCCTGAGCGGCTCAAGGGTAACAACACCCGTGCCGCGGGGATAAATTGGCGGCCGGCGAAGGGCGCCGTAGTTGTAGGCTCGCCCACGACGACGTCGTTCGGCTGTCCCAGTCGGTGCACCAGCAGCCCGATGGCACCCACCGCCTCGGGCGAGAAGCCCTCGCGCGGCGGCAACACGGTAACAGTAGGCGTGGGTGTCAGCCCCGTGCCGCCAAGTTCTCGTATTTGTCCAGCAGCCAAGCCGCAGGCTCCCGTGACGCCTCGTCGTACCAGCGTACGAGCAATGGGTGCCGACGTACGGCCGCGCAGTAAGCCTGGGCCGTTACTGACAGGGTTGGCTGGTAGGTCAGCAACCGGGCGACAACCGGCGCGTACATCGCGTCCGCCGCGCTAAACGGGCCGAACAGGAATTCGCCGTCCTGCCCATAGGCTGCGTGGGTCTCTGCCCAGATCGCGTCGATGCGGGCCACGTCAGCCAGCGCCTCGGGCGTGTGGCCGAGGCCTGCAAAGTCGTCGCGGCCAAGGTTCATCGGCATTGCCAGACGCAGAGCGCGAAAGCCCGCATGCATTTCGGCCGCAATGGAGCGGGCATGCGCGCGTGCATTACGGCTGGCTGGCCAGAGCGCCGGCCGGTGCTCGGCGCAATACTCGCAGAGTGCCAGGCTTTCCCAAACGCGTGCCCCGTCATGCTCTAAATACGGCACCAGACCAGCAGGCATGGCGTCTCGGATCGCCGGCGTGACACCGCCCTGCATGGGGATGACCACAATCTCCACATCCAGCTCCGCCAGTTGCACGGCCAGCCAGCCGCGCAACGACCAGGACGAGTAGCGCTGATTGCCGATAAACAGCTTGCCCATATCCGCCTTCTGTCGTGCGGCGCCAGGCTGGTCAAGCTATGCTGGCGTCGACCATTGCCAGGAGGCGGAGCCGATCGACCAAAGCCTGTGCAGGGATTGCGGTGCCCACGCCATAGCCGAAGCAGCCTGTCCGGTCTGCCAGTCACCGCGAGTCTTGCGTCATCCGGAGCTGTTCACGCTCGCCATCGCGCATGTCGATTGCGATGCCTTTTTCGCCAGCGTGGAAAAACGACGCCGGCCGGAGCTGGCCGATCGTCCGGTGATCGTGGGCGGCGGCACGCGGGGGGTCGTGACCACGGCCTGCTACGTCGCACGTTTGTCGGGCGTGCACAGCGCGATGCCGATGTTCAAGGCGCGCGAGTTGTGCCCCGATGCCGTGGTGATCCGGCCGGACATGGCCGCCTATGCAGCCGCGGCGCGGCAGATGCGGGCGATGATGGCCCGGCTGACGCCCCTGGTGCAGCCGCTCTCCATTGACGAAGCTGCGCTGGACCTGTCCGGCACGGAGGCGCTGCACGGCACCCCACCTGCCGCCGTCTTGGCGCGCTTCGCCCGCGAGGTGGAGGCCGAAATGGGTGTTACTGTCAGCATCGGCCTGTCGCGCAACCGGCTGCTGGCCAAGCTGGCCGCGGGGCGGGACAAGCCGCGCGGCTTTGCGGTGCTGGGGCGAGAGGCGGCGCAGGCGCTAGCGGGCGAGCCCGCTGGCATCTTGCCCGGCGTGGGCCCGGCGCAGGAACGGCGTCTGGCCAAGTTGGGGATTACCCAAGTGGGTCAGCTACAGGCGCTGAACCCGCGCCAGGCGCGCCGGTTGCTGGGCGATGACGGCCCGTCCCTCGTCAGCCGCGCCCTGGGCGAGGATGCGCGCCGCGTCGATCCGGTTGGCGTCGCCAAATCCATCAGTGCCGAGACCACGTTCTCCACCGACCTGACCGAGCAGGCGGCGCTGGAACGCCATCTCTGGCACCTGTCAGAACGCCTGGCGCTGCGCCTGCGCGAGAAAGACGTTTCCGCGGTGGGCGTGGTGCTGAAGCTGAAGACCGCGCGTTTCGCGAGTCGCACGCGCGCCGCCCGGCTGCCGCGGCCTACCGCCCTGCCGGATACGCTGTTCGAAGCCGCGCGCTCTCTACTGACGCGCGAGGTGGACGGCACTGCTTATCGCCTGATCGGCATCGGCGCTTCGGGCTTGGCATCCCTTCGGGACGCCGACGCCGGCGACCTGGCCGACCCCGATGCGGGCCGCCGCCGCGCGCGCCAGGGCGCCATTGATCAGTTACGGGCACGTTTCGGAGCGGCGGTGATCGGGCGTGGGCGTGGGCTGTAGGCCGGGTGATCGGATCTTGAACGGTGGAGGCAGGTGATGCATCCGGCGTTCAGGCGATTCCCGCCCTTAGCAGGTCGTGTATATGCACCAGCCCAACCGGCTTGCCCGCCTCCACCACAAAGATGCAGGTGATTCGCGCCTCGTTCATCTGCGCGAGCGCTGTCACGGCTAGCGCGTCGGCCGGCATGGTATGGGGGCGCTGGCCCATGGCCTCGCGCACCGGACGGTCCACAAAGCCGGCGCGGAAGGCGCGGCGCAGGTCGCCATCGGTCAGGGCGCCGACCAGGTCGCCCCCGGCGTCCACTACGCCGGCGATGCCGAAGCGCTTGGAGGTCATCTCCATAATGCCCTCCGACAGGGTGGCGCCCACCGGCACGGTCGGCAATTCGGCGCCGGTATGCATCAGCGCGCCCAGTTGCATCAGCCGCGCGCCCAGCTTGCCGCCGGGGTGGAAGCGTTGAAAGTCGCGCTCGGAAAAGTTCCGCTGCTCCAGCAGCAGCACCGCCAGAGCGTCGCCGGCAGCAAGTTGCATGGTGGTGCTGGTGGTGGGGGCCAGCCCGTTCGGGCAAGCCTCCTGCGCCTCGGGCAGCACCAAGGCAATATCGGCGGCCCGCCCCAGCGCGCTGTCCGCCCGCGCCGTCATGGCGATCAGCGTTACCCCGAAACGCCGCGTGTAGGCCACGATGTCGGCCAGTTCCGGCGTCTCGCCGGACCAGGATAGGGCCAACACCACGTCCGTATCGCGTATCACGCCCAGGTCACCATGGCTGGCCTCGGCCGGGTGAACGAAATGGCTGGGCGTGCCGGTGGAGGCCAGGGTGGCCGCGATCTTGCGCCCGACATGTCCCGACTTGCCCATGCCACTGACGATTACGGTTCCGGTGGCGCGGCCGATTTCGGCCGCGGCGCTGGCGAAAGCGTCGCCCAGGCCTCGCGGCAGGGCCTCGGTCAGAGCAGCCAGGCCTTGTTGCTCGAGCGCGATGGTGCGCGCCACGCTGACGCAGGCGGTCTCACCAGCTATCTGGCCTGCAGTCTGACCCGGCTTGGGCCCGGCGGTCGGCATCGGGGAAACCTTTCGGGCGGGAGTGGAATACAAGTCTGGTTGCAGAACCGGCAAGGCCAGTGCAACATTCGGGCGCAAATCGGACGGGAATTCCATGTTTCATCGCACTGCGCTCCTGGCTCTGGCCGCGTCGGCCTGTTGCACCGCTGCAATGGCCCAGAGTGCCTCGCCAAGTATGCGCCAGGCCAACATGCTCGGTCAGCTGGAGTGGTGCCAGGCTCAGGGCTTTGCCGGCGCGGATGCCATCCCGGCGCAAAACAAAATGCTGGCGCGCGCGGTACGGTCCTGGGGACCTCCGGGAAACGGTGAGGAACTGGGACGTCAGGGACTGATGTACAAACACGATGGAAGCACGATGACAATGGCGGAATCCGCCACCATCCGTCATTCGACAACGCAGGAGCTTTGCAACGAAATAACCTCGGCAGCGATACGGAACATACGCGGTTTCGAGCGGTAGAGGACCTCGAGCGAAACGCCGAACGCGCCTTCAGGGTGCCAGAACATGGCGCGCGCGCGCCAGGTCAGCCGGCGTGTCCACACCCAGCGGCACGTCATCCACCAGCGCGGCGTCGATGCGCATGCCTGCCTCCAGCGCGCGCAACTGTTCAAGCCTCTCGCGCAGTTCCAAAGGCGAGGGCGGCAGCGCCACGAAGCGCTGCAGCACGGTCCGGCGCCAGACATATAGCCCGATGTGGTGATAGAGCGGCCCGTCGCCCCACGGCGCGCGCGCGCGAGTGAAATAGAGCGCACGGAAGCGGGCCGGGCCGCATTGCGCACCCACCATCTTCACCACGCTTGGCGCATCCGCCTCCTCCGCTCCTGCGGTTTCGGCTACGGCCGTGCCGATCTCCACCCGGGGGTCGTCCAACAGGCGCACCGTCTGTTGCACCACGTGCGGGGCGATGGTGGGCAGGTCGCCCTGGCAGTTCACGACCACGTCGTGCTGGCCACCAGGGTCGGCCTGGCCCAGCGCCTCGGCGATGCGATCGGTGCCGGAAGGATGGTCGGCCCTGGTCAGAACCGCAATGCCGCCCGCATTTCTCACCGCCTGGGCAATCTCGCCATGGTCCGTCGCCACGACCACCGGACCCAGTCTCGCCTCCATGGCCCGCCGCCAAACGTGCACGATCATAGGTTGGCCGCCGATCAGCGCCAGGGGCTTGCCCGGCAGCCGCGTCGCCGCCATGCGCGCCGGGATCAGCACCAGCGGATTCATTTCGGCGATGCCGCCTTGCGTATGTGGTCATACTGCATCAACTCGGCGATCAACGGCTCGAAGTCGCGCAGCGCGATCATGTTCGGCCCGTCGCTGGGCGCGTGGTCCGGGTCGGGATGCGCTTCGATGAACAGTCCGGCCACGCCCACAGCCACCGCCGCACGCGCGAGCACCGCCACGAACTCTCGCTGCCCGCCCGAGGCGCCCCCTCGCCCGCCCGGCTGCTGCACCGAATGGGTGGCGTCGAAGATTACGGGCGCCCCCATCGCTGCCATTACCGGCAGGCCGCGGAAGTCCGAGACCAGCGTGTTGTAGCCGAAGCTGGTGCCGCGTTCGGTCGCCAGCACGCGCGGGTTGCCGGCGCCTGTCACTTTGGCAATCACGTTTGCCATGTCCCAGGGGGCCAGGAACTGCCCCTTCTTGACGTTCACCACGCGGCCGGTTCGCGCTGCGGCCACGATCAGGTCTGTCTGGCGGCACAGAAACGCGGGTATCTGCAGAACATCCGCCACTTCGGCCACCGGCGCACACTGCTCGCGCTCATGCACGTCGGTCAGGATCGGCACCTCCAGGGCGGCCCGGATATCCGCAAAGATGCGTAGTGCCGCCGTCAAGCCCACGCCCCGTGGGCCGGACGCGCTGGTCCGGTTGGCCTTGTCGTAGCTGCTCTTGAAAACAAACCCCACACCCAGCCGCGCGCATGCCTCGTGCAAGGCCCGGGCGCATTCCATCGCATGGGCGGAGCCTTCGATCTGGCACGGGCCGGCGATCACGCTGAATGGCAGGTCGTTGCCGAAACGGGCGGTGCCCACGGTTACGTGCGGCTGCGGGGCTGTGCCTTGCATCTGAGGTCCCTGCTTAGACGATGTTGAGACTTTTGCGCTACCCTTGCCGTCGAGCGTGTAAGCCCTAACGTCGCGCCGACTATGCCCGGACCCTGAATGACACCATCGCCAGCCCCAGACAGTCCGGCCCCAGGCTCCTCCAACTTGGCGCTCTATGGCCGGGCGGAACGCTTGGCGCTCGCGGCCGGCGCGCTCATCCTGCTCGGGATTGTGGTGATGTCCGTTCTGATCGCCGCGCGCACCAGCACGGACCTGACGGCGGCTGCAGGTGCTACAGCCGCTCGCGCACTCACGGCTGAGGTCCTGCAAACTGTTACGTCTGCCGAAACAGGGCAGCGCGGCTATCTGCTGACACGCCGGCGGGAATACTTGCAACCCTATACCGATGCCGGTGCCCAGCTTTCTGGCCAGTTGGACCGGCTGGGCACGGTGCTGGGCAGGGATCCGCGTCTGCCACGCTGGCGCGCCCTCATCTTGTCCAAGCTGTCCGAACTCGGCCAGACGGTGAAGCTGGAGGATGCTGGCCGGCACGAAGATGCGATGGCGGTTGTGCAGACTGACCGTGGCCGCAACGACATGACGGCCATCCGCGCCATCGCTGCCGGCCTACAGGCAACCCAGGACCGCGCCGTAGCCGCCGAGCTGAGCCGCAGCCAGGCAGGCACCAGGCTACTGGTGGCCGTGGATGCCTTGGCACTGGTCCAGCTCGTCGTTCTGACCGCTTTCGTCAGTCGCAGCCTGCGCAGCACTGTTCAAGCCTTGCGGCGTTCTGCAGGCGATCTGGCCCAGGCTAACGCAGCCCTGCAAGCCGGTAGCGACAGGCTGGAGGTGGCGGTAGCCGAACGGACGGAGGAGCTGACCCGCGCCAACGAGGAGATACAGCGCTTCGCCTATATCGTCAGCCACGACCTGCGTGCCCCACTGCTCAACATCATCGGCTTCACCAGCGAGCTCGAGAATGCCACGGAACGGCTGAACCGCTTCGTTTTCGACAATCTCGAACCGGCCGGCATCGTCGTGCCAGTCGAGGTGCGCGAGGCAAGCCGTCAAGACCTGCCCGAGGCCATACGCTTCATCCAGACAAGCACGGCCAAGATGGACCGGCTGATCACAGCCATCTTGCGCCTGTCGCGCGAGGGCCGGCGCGTGATCACGCCCGAGCGACTCGATGTGACTGCCCTGGTGCGCGGCGTCTTCGACAGTGTGAGGCACCAGGCCGATGCTGCGGGCGCCAGCCTCGAAGTGGGCCCGTTGCCGCCCTTGATCTCGGATCGCATCGCCTTGGAGCAGGTATTCTCCAACCTGATCGAGAACGCCTTGAAGTATGTGGCTACCAGCCGGCCCCCATCCATCAGGGTGTCTGGCGGCATCATGGCTGGGCTCGCCCGCTATGAGGTGCATGACAATGGCCGCGGCATCGCCGAGCGCGACCGCGAGCGGGTATTCGAGCTGTTCCGGCGAGCCGGCCAGCAGGACACCACGGGAGAGGGGATCGGCCTGGCCCATGTCCGCACCTTGCTGCGGCGCCTGGGGGGAACCATAGAGTGCGCATCGGTGCTCGGGGAGGGATCGACTTTCATCGTGCAACTGCCCGCTGTGCTAGCCTCGAGCAGTGCCGCGATGCTAGAAAGGGGAGCGGAGGTGAAATGAATGCAGTGCCAGTGACCATTCTGCTGATCGAGGACGATCCCGGTCATGCCAGGCTGATCGAGAAGAACGTGCGCCGCGCTGGCGTTGGCAACGACATCACCCATGTCGCTGACGGCACCACCGCGCTGAACCATCTGTTTGGCCGAGGCGACACGGCCAAGACCGATCCGGTCCTTGTTCTGCTGGACTTGAACCTCCCCGACATGAGCGGCATCGACATACTGGCCCGCATCAAGGCTGACCCAATTCTGAAGCGCACCCCCGTAATTGTGCTGACGACGACGGATGACCGGCAGGAAATCCAGCGCTGCTACGACCTCGGCTGTAACGTCTACATCACCAAACCCGTCGAATATGAGGGCTTTTCGGCTGCCATTCGCCAGCTCGGCCTGTTTCTGAGCGTCATGCAGGTTCCCGAGCCGGCATGACCGGTGCACTTGGGACCTTTCCAGCCCGGTGCGATCCCAAATGCTCCATCGGGCGCGCATGAACACGCGCGCATGACGGCCGACAAACCTCTGGCGCGTATGCTTTACGTCGATGACGACCCTGGCATCGCGCGGCTCGTCCAGCTCAACCTGCAACGCGTCGGCGTTCACGTCACCCTTGCCGCAAGCGGTGCCGAGGGGATCGAGCTGGCCAAGACGACACGGTTCGACGCGATCGGGCTAGACCACTACATGCCAGGTCAGGACGGGCTCGAGGTTCTGGACGTGTTGCGCACGTTGCCCGACGCGCCGCCTGTGATCTTCGTGACCGGAGCCGAGGAGCCGCGCATCGCAGTGACTGCGCTCAAGAACGGAGCGGTGGACTACGTCATCAAGGATGTCCATGGCACGTTCATCGAGCTTCTGGGTGCGAGTGTAACCCAGGAAATCGCCCGCGCCCGCCTGCAGCGGGAGCGTGATGCCGCCGAGCAGGAGGTACGCGCCAGCCGAGACCGCCTGGCCAGCTTGGCCGCGCAGCAGGCAGTGCTGCTGAGAGAGGTCAACCACCGCGTCGCCAACAGCCTGCAATTGATAACGTCGCTCATCGAAATGCAAGCCCGGCGCGTAGCGGACCCGGCCGCCCGCCTCATGCTCCGCCAAGCGGCCGAGCGTGTCGAAGCCGTCACCCTGGTGCACCGCCGCCTGTACACCGGGGACAATGTCGAGTTCGTGGAGATGGACGCCTACCTGGAGGGGCTGGTGGGCGAACTCGACCGTGCCACCCAGGCAGCCGACGCGCCAGGAGCGCATAGCGGCCGAAGGATCGAGCTATTGGCCGACCCCATCCGGGTTGAAACGGACCGCGCCGTCCCGATCGGCCTGATGGTGAATGAACTCGTTACCAACGCGCTGAAATATGCCTACCCTAAAGGCCAGCCGGGCCAGATACGCGTGCAATTGCGGCGCTTGGGCGAAGGCCTCCGGCTGGTCGTCGAGGATGACGGTATCGGCTATCCGCAGGCCGAGGCAGCCCCGCGCGGCAGCGGCTTGGGCTCGCTCATCGTGGGGTCGATGGCCAAGTCGCTACGCGCCACGGTCGAACTGGACCGTGCTCACAGCGGGACGCGCTTCGTGGTGTCGCTCGGGGCTTAGGGGCTGCGCCCCCTCTGGCTTGTCTGGCGAGAAAACCGGCCAGCATCTTGGCTTGGTCACGCAAGCGCGCCATCATCCCCGAAACGAGCGTCGAGAGCACCATGCGTCACGTACCGATCAAGGCGATTTTGGCCCTTGTAGCGTTGGGGGGCTGCCAAGAGCAGCGCACCGTCATTATGGAGCAGTCGTCATCGGCCAACATGGCCAGCAACGCGACGCCCAACACCGGTCCCTACCAGCCCGCACCAAGGCCCCACGTCGCCTTGTCGCCGTGCACTCCGCCGGTTGGCACCGGCCCGTTCGAACCCTTGCCCAAACCGGTATTCGGCCAGTCCGTCCACAAGCCCCCGCGCATGCTGGCCGAACAGCGCCCCGGCTGTGTCGGCGTCCGCTTCCGCCTGGCGCCTGATGGCAGCCCTCAAGACATCGTGGCCTTGACCGAGTATCCGGCCGGCTACGGAATGGGCGCCTTTGGCGTAGCGGCCATATCGGCAACGCGTTGGCCGCCAAAGGATGATTATGCCTGGCGATACTTCGTTATCACGCTTCGCCCGGGCGGTACGGCCAATCCCGGATGATCTGGACAACCGGGAGGTCAACCTCAGCCGGGCGGGTTCCATCGTAGCGCAATCCCGGTGAGGCACACCGACCCGCTCCCCCTGGCCCAGGCGCTGTTACGCTGCCCTTCGGTCACACCGGAGGATGCCGGCGCGCAGGCGGTGCTGGTCGCGGCGCTGAACGACCTCGGGTTCGCCGTGACCCCGCTGCGGTTTGGCACCACCCAAAATTTCTTCGCCCGCATCGGCGATACCGCCCCGCATGTCTGCTTTGCCGGCCACACCGACGTGGTGCCGCCAGGCGCGGGCTGGCAGCACGACCCGTTCGGCGCCGTGGTGGCGCAGGGTATCCTCTACGGCCGCGGCGCCTGCGACATGAAGGGCGCCATCGCCGCCTTTATGGCCGCTGCCGCGCGCCATTTGGCTTCGGGTACGCTGCACGGCTCCATCAGCCTGCTGATCACCGGGGACGAGGAAGGGCCGGCCACCGACGGCACGGTCCGCGTGCTGGAGTGGATGGCGCAGCACGGCCACCTGCCCGAGTGCTGCATCGTGGGCGAGCCGACCAGCCAGGCCGTCCTTGGCGACATGATCAAGGTAGGCCGGCGCGGCAGCCTGAACGCCACCATCACTATCCACGGCACGCAGGGGCACGTGGCCTACCCGCATTTGGCCTCCAATCCGATCCATCCGTTGCTGACGGCACTGACCGAACTGACCAGGACACGACTGGACGAGGGCAACCCGCAGTTCCAGCCGAGCAGCCTTCAGGTCACCTCCGTCGATGTCGGCAACCGGGCGGCCAACGTCATTCCGGCTACGGCCCGCGCGCGGCTGAACATACGCTTCAACGACCGCCATACCGGCGCCTCGCTCTCGGCCTGGCTGCGCAGCACCCTGGCCCGTCACGCGCCCGCGGCCGAGCTCCACACCGTCGTCAGTGGGGAGGCGTTCCTGGCGCCGGCCGCGTTGGGCCAGCGCCTGGCGACCACCGTCGCGCACATCACCGGCCACACGCCGGCGCTCGATACCGGCGGCGGCACATCGGACGCCCGCTTCATCGCCCGGCACGCGCCGGTGGCCGAGTTCGGCCTGGTTGGCGCCACCATGCACCAGGCCGACGAGCGCGTGGCGGTAGCGGATCTCCGCCGCTTGGCCGATATCTACGCGGCAATGCTGCAGGACCTGCTGGTATGAAGTTCCCCATGTTGAACCGGCCGGACCGCGGCACCAAACCCGAACGCGCGAACGGCCGCGTCGCCCTCGGTCTGTTGCTGATCGGCACCGGCCGGGCGGCGGGCTTTGCGCAGTTCGGCCGCAACGCCGAAGCTTTCCTGGCCAGCCTGGCACCGCTGTTGGCGTTTCTCCTCGTGCTGGGTGGCGTGGTTGCCTGGGCAGGACACCCGTGGATCGGGGTGTCGACCGTGCTGACCGGGGTGTGCAACCTGCTGGCGCCGGCGGTGATCGCCGACCTGTTCTGCCGTCTTTGGCATCGGCGCCAGCATTGGGCGCTATACGCCAACGTGTTGAACTGCGCGCAATGGCTGACCTTGGCCGTGCTGGTGCTTCTGCTGCCGCTCGCCAGCCTGGGCTTGGCCATGGGTCTGTCCGTCCCGCAGGCCGCGCTGCTGCTGATGGTCGTGTTCGTACTCTATCTTATGTGGTTCCACTGGTTTGCGGCGCGTCACGCGCTCGCGCTGTCGCGCGGCCAGGCGTTGCTGGTCATGCTGGCCGTGCTGTTCGGCACCGGCCTGGTGACCCAGCTGCCGATGTGGCTGGCCGGCAAGCCGCTCGCCAGTGCTCTTTTCGTGGTGCCCGACCCGAAATAGCCTGGGCAAGGCGCTTGCAAGCGAGCCAGGATGCAGGCTTGCGGATACGGACGGCCATTGAAGCTCGCCACCTTCAACATCAACGGCATCAACAGGCGACTGCCCAACCTGCTGGCATGGCTGGCGGAAGCCAAGCCGGATGCGGTGTGCCTGCAGGAGCTCAAGGCGGAGGGCAGCGCGTTTCCGGAAGCGGCCCTGCGTCAGGCCGGCTATTCGGCAGTATGGCAGGGACAGCGCAGCTGGAACGGGGTGGCTATCCTGGCCCGTGCAGCCCCCGTGCTGACCCGCCAGCGCTTGCCAGGCGACCTCCAGGATGCGCAAGCGCGCTATATCGAGGCGGCCGTACAGGGTGTGCTGATCGGTTGCCTATACCTCCCCAACGGCAATCCGTATCCCGGCCCCAAATTCAGCTACAAGCTGGCGTGGTTCGAACGTCTGATCGTCCATGCCGCCAGCCTGCTCGAATCGGGCCTGCCGGTCGTGCTCGCCGGCGACTACAATGTGGTGCCGACGGAGTTCGACATCTACGCCAGCAAATCATGGAAGAATAACGCGCTGTTGCAGCCGCAAAGTCGGGCCGCCTTCAAGCGTCTGGTGGACCAGGGCTGGACGGACGCCCTGCGCCATTTGCATCCGGGCAAGCCGATGTTCACGTTCTGGGACTATTTTCGGGACCACTTCGCCCGGGACGCCGGGATGCGGCTGGACCACGTCCTGCTCAGCCCGGCGATCGCCTCCAGTCTCGAGTGTGCAGGCGTGGACCGAACGGTACGCGCAGCCGACGGAGCCAGCGATCACGCGCCTGTCTGGATAACCCTCGGCACGCCGCGATAGACGTGCCGCCCAGACCAGGCCCGATCCGTCACTCGCTCTAAGGTATCTCAACCAGGGCGAGAAAAGCCTCGCCGGACTTAACGAATATATGAACAAACGGCCTCATGGCACGTCTTATGCCCGAACGCCATTCCGTCTATTAACGCCCGGCCACGTCAGGTGGTGCGCTGGCAGTTCAGCGAAACAGACTTTGGGGAGAACGCGTATGGCCAACACCAACCTTGCCGTTGCAGCAGCGGCAGCGGTCGTAGCCGTCAGCATCGGCACCGCCAGTGCCGCTACCAAGTGCAACATTGTGGGAACCTTCACCGACTCGCTCGGCAGCTCGGGCAAGTTCACCAGCGAAAAGAAGGGCACCGTCAGCAACGCGTCGATCTGCCCGGCGCCCTATGCCCTCACGGTCACCAAGCTGACCAACAAGGTAGTCGATGTTAAGGGCACGTCCACCGACAAGGCCTGCGGTGCTTTGACAGGCGACTTCAAGTTCAACAACGGTGGCTGCACCAGCGCCTCGGGCACGGTCACCATCGCCGGTCTCGGCAGCTTGGCTGACACAATCACCAAGACGGGCAGCATCCCGACCCGCACGCCGATCGATAATTCTGCTTTGAGCGCAGGCCTGAAGTAAGTCGAGCATAGCCTCCATGCGGGTGCTGTTGCGGCCGAAACGCCGCCAACAGCACCCGTTGTGCATCAGGTCAGACATCTCAAGCAAATAATCTTCACCCAACGATTCTGCGGCTGCCGCACGCCGGGCTTCGTCAGAACGAGCACGCTGATCGGGTCGGAGAACCTTCCCGAGTTACTACCGTCCAATGCCGTAGTAACGGGCAGCCACACGGCCGCCTCTGCAGCCGCAGGCCCGAGGCAGTGCGCCGCCAAATCCGTTTCGGAGAGTCTGGCTTTCCGCCGCGGGTGAACGCGCCAAAGATGCGCATGGTGACCGGACGCATCTTTCGCCTGACAGCCAGTTCTGTCCCTCAGATACGCGCGCATTGCCATCGCAAGCGGGCCCAACTGCAACCCATTCATAGCAAACAACCAGCGCTGGCAGGTTACCGAAGAAGGAGAGTCTAAGTTGCCACGCCGCCGGAATGCCCTAAGAAGTTGAAATATCTGTAGGGCTTTTGTGAAGCGGGACCATCTGGCCGAATATCGCGCGCTAATACTGGTTAGGAAAACAATAACTACCGTGTTGTTAGTGTTGCAAATCCGGTTGTGTCACTTCAACGAGATACAAGGTCAACTTTCCTAATTCTGTGTTGGCGTTAATTAGTATTAGTCTTACTTGGGCGCAAGGTAAACGACCCCGCTCAGTAGGCATTCATTGTGACCCAGACATTCACTCAGTGCCGCGGCTTTTTGCAGGGCGGGTCGGCCCTGCTGGGCGGTGACGTGATCGCAGGCATCACGCGCGGCCTCGCCGGGACCGCAACCAGGGCTGAACCGGACGCAAATCGAAATGCGAGGCCTTCCCGGCTCAACTCACCGGGTGCCTGGGCCATCCAGGGAAACCGCTCGCAAGGCGTATCGGTGTTCGCCGGGCCGGAAAGCTTCGAGCGTGGGTCGCCGCTGACACTGCGCTTCCTGTGTTTTGACTCCAGCCACGACGGTATCACGCCAGACATCCTGCGCGTCGACATCTACCGGATGGGCTATTACGGCAGAGCAGCACCTACAGGCACGGCTTCGTCGCCGACACCAACGAGCTGGTCACCGCGCGCGTGTCCTCCGCCGCCGGCCCCAGCCAGGGATGGTGGACCGCCGTGTTCGGCGGCGGTCTGCAATTGCAGGCCGGCATCACCTACGTCACCGCCGTCATCGTCGATACCGCCTACTACGCCGCGCCCTATCTGCTCGACTCGCCCGGGCAGGCATATTGTCCGGTTGGAGCCCTCGGTCCCACGATCGCGGGCGAGGTGCCGGTGCGGCAACTGCCAGGCATGGTGGGCGCCAACCTGGGTGTAGAACAGACGAACGTCGTCCAGGTTCTGGAAGGCACGCAGGGCGGCTCCGTCTTCGACATCTACACGTCCGACAGCCAGCCGGCTCCGGCGTCGGTGGCGCCTGACCGTCCGTACTACTTCTTCGATATCGCCTTCGTCCCGGACGGCACGGTGCCGGGTGACAGCATGGCATCGTCCACCGTCATCGGCTGGCCAAGTGCAAACGGGCGGGCGCGCACCTTCGCCGCCGGCAGCATCTACTGGGCCCTCGCCCTCTCGCCGACCCTGACAGGAGACTTGTCCGACGATCGCGGAGCGAACGGTGCCGGCATCCAGGCCGCCGTCACGCGCCAGCTCAACACGCGCTTCGGCATACTGCCCGGCAAGGCTCGATAGCCGCCCGCTGTCATAGGGGAGGGCAGGCCCGCCTACTCGTCCCCCATGGCACCGCGCAGCAGGCGTGCCTCGTCCTGCGGCAGCAAGGACAGGCGCAGGAACAAGTCGATCAGCACCAGGTTGACGTTGAACTTGAACTCGTCGGTCTCGCGCACCGTCCGGATCACGCGGCTGATCGGCCACAGCTCGAACCCGGTCACCTCGCCATCGCAAGGCTTGGGTTGTACGGCCTCCGGCAGCACCAGGTCGTAGCAGTGCAGCCGGTCGCGGCGCAGCCCTTCCGGGCGGGCCATGGTGTAGCTGACCAGGCCAGCCTGCCGCGCCTGCCGCACTATCGCCTCGTCCAGCCCTGCTTCCTCGGCACCCTCCTTGATCAGGGTCTGCTCGCGGGTCAGCCCGGCTGGAACCCCGCCGGCGACCAGGTGGTCCAGCTTGCCCGGGTCCATCAGCCGGTCCAGGGCGCGGCGGCCCACCCAGACATGCAGGCCATCCGCGCGCTGCACGATGCCGTTCACGTGCACGCCCTGGGCCACCATGCCGAACCAGGGCAGTGCCCCGCGGTCGACGGTCGCCAGCACCGCACCGTCCGGTTGGGCCCGCACGTCGAAAGCCTCCTTGCGCAGGGGAAAGTGGCCGCTTCCGGCCAGATCCTGCACCAGTTTGGATAGGCTGGCAGCCTGATCCAGCACTACGGTGCCGTCTTTCCGGCGGCAACCGCGCCCGAGCAACGTGTCCGCAACCTGCTCCGTCAGCCAGCCGACATGCGCCCCGCCCAGCCGGAACGGCGTGTAACTTCCAGGCAGCGTGACATTCCTGACAGCCTCGATGTGCCGCAGCAGACCGCCCATGCACCCCATCCTTTGAAACCCGCACCCTGGATGCCACATCCAGCCCCATGCGTGTTATGGCCTCCTCCCGCCTGGCTTTGCCGGGCCGCTCCCGATCCAGCGCCGAGACGATCCGCAGCTTGGCCCCCTATCTCTGGCCCAGGGACGATCCCGGCGCCCGCCTGCGCGTGGTGGTGGCCACCCTTTTCCTGATCCTGGCCAAGGTCGCCACCGTTTTCGTGCCGATCTTCTACGCCCGTGCCGTCGATGCCCTGTCCCAGCACGGCGGAACAGCGAGGGTACTGGCCGTGCCCGCCGGACTGATCGTAGGCTACGGCCTTGCGCGCCTGGCCTCCTCCGGCTTCGGCGAGCTGCGCGACGCGGTGTTCGCGGCCGTGCAGCAGCGCACCGTGCGGCGCGTGGCGTTGCAGACGTTCCGCCACATGCATCGCCTCAGCCTGCGTTTCCACCTCGACCGCCAGACTGGCGGCGTGTCGCGCGCCATCGAGCGCGGCAGTGCCGGCATCGAGTCGGTGCTGCGCCTGGCCGTGTTCAACCTGGTGCCGACCGCCATCGAGCTCGTGCTGGTCACGGCCGTGCTGTGGCGCATCTTCGACTGGCGGTTCGCGCTAGTCACCTTCACGGCCGTTGCCGCCTATATCGGTTTCACGCTGAGCTTCGCCACCTGGCGCGTGCGCTTCCGCCGCACGATGAACGAGAACGATTCCGAGGCGCAGTCCAAGGCCGTGGACAGCTTGCTCAACTACGAAACCGTCAAGTATTTCGGCAACGAGCATCACGAGGCCAACCGGTTCGATCAGGCGCTGTCGCGCTACGAACGTGCCGCGGTGAAAAGCCAGGTGACGCTGAACATGCTGAACCTGGGGCAAGCCGCCATCATCGCGCTTGGATCGGCGGCGATCATGCTGATGGCCGCGCGCGGCATCGTCGCGGGGCAGATGAGCGTGGGCAAGTTCGTGCTGGCCAACACCTACCTGATCCAGCTCTACACGCCGCTGAATTTCTTGGGCTTTGCCTACAACTCCATCAAGCAGGGCCTGGTCGATATGGAGCAGATGTTCCGCCTGCTCGACGTGGAGCAGGAGGTGCAGGACAGCCCCGCCGCCGTGTCGCTGAAGGCTCATCTGGCCGAAGGCGAGGCCGGCTCCGTCAGCTTCGAGGACGTGCAGTTCGGCTACACACCGCAGCGCGAGATCCTGAAGGGCGTGAGCTTTACCGTGCCCGCCGGCGGCAAGATCGCGATCGTCGGTCCTACAGGCGCCGGCAAGTCCACCATCTCGCGCCTGCTGTTCCGCTTCTACGACGTGACTGGCGGCGCCATTACCGTGGACGGCCGCGACGTCCGCGACTACACGCAGGCCAGCCTGCGCGCAGCCATCGGCGTGGTGCCGCAGGACACCGTGCTGTTCAACGACACGATCCGCTACAACATCGCCTATGGCCGCCCGGACGCGACCCAGGCGGAGATCGAGCACGCGGCCCGCGTGGCCCAGGTCCACGATTTCGTGCTGCGCATGCCCGACGGCTACGACACCCGGGTGGGCGAGCGCGGCCTGAAGCTGTCCGGCGGCGAGAAGCAACGCGTGGCCATCGCGCGCACCGTGTTGAAGGACCCGCGCATCCTGATCCTGGACGAGGCGACCAGCGCGCTCGACAGCCGCACCGAACGCGACATCGATGCGGCACTGCGCGCCGTCTCCGCCCGGCGCACCACACTGGTGATTGCGCACCGGCTCTCCACCGTGGTCGATGCCGACGAGATCATCGTCCTGGTCGATGGCCAGATCGCCGAGCGCGGCAGCCACCGCGCGCTGCTGGACCGGGGCGGCGTGTTTGCCCGCATGTGGGAGTTGCAGGCGCAACAGGCCGAGCCGGAACGCGAGGAAGCGGCACTCGAAGCCCAGTTGACGGCCGGCCACGTTTCGGCCGTGGGTTAAACAGGGTCAGGCGCTGCCCAGATAGGCTGGAGGAGAACGCATGCAGCAGATGACGGCGACGCAACCAATGGACGAAAGCACGATGGCCGAGCTGAACCAGGCCGGTGCCGGCGTGGACCGCGCCATCCACACCATGCTCGAGCGTGGGCTAAGCCCGGTTTCCATCGCTTCCGCCCTGCTGGGCGGCGCGCTGTGCCTGATGTCGCGCACCATGGGGGACGAGGCGGTGCTGCAACTGCTGCACAACGCCGCAGCCGGCGTGCGCGCCGGCGACCTGCGGCAGTAGCCGTGCCGATACGCTGGCCGGACCGGTATGCACCCGAGCGCGTGGCCGTGCGCGTCAGCAACCAGATCGAAATCGCAGCACCGTCAGCCGCTATTTGGGCATTGCTGATCCGTGCTGCCGAGTGGCCCCTATGGTACCCGAACAGCACCGACGTGCGGATAGACGGCCGTGCAAACGATCTATCGCCGGGTGTCCATTTTACTTGGCGGACGTTTGGCGTAACGGTCAGTTCTACGGTGCGTGAGTACGTGCCGAACGAGCGCATCGCCTGGGACGGCAAGGCGCCAGGTCTGGACGTCTATCACGCCTGGCTCATTGAGCCGCGGTCCGATGGAAGTTTCGTGTTGACCGAGGAGAACCAGAACGGTTGGGCGGCGCGTCTGCAATCGGTGTTCATGCCCCAACGCATGTTCAAAGGTCATCAAAAGTGGCTGGAGCAGCTTCGCAGCCGCGCAGAGGAGTCTTCGAGTAGCATCGCGTAGCACGGCTGATTCCACGGCGCTGCGCAGGTCGGTTCGGAACCGTCACCTTTTGATGGCAGTCACAGGTCATGGTCGAACAGTGCGTTCGTAGGCGACATATATTTGGGTGTTTCTCGATTACCGACGCGGCTCAATGTGAACGAGCGTGGCTTCAAGTTGCTTGGCCAGCTTGGCCGCGTCCGAGCGCCAATCCGGCGGCGGACCGGGTTTTGGTGGCGGCTCGGCCAGCACACGGGCCAGGCAATTCGCGATCGACTGCGCATCCACGTCACAGAGCAACGCGGCCGCGTACCCCGCCAACTGCTCCGTCAACCCGCCAACCCGGGTAGCCACGATCCAGCGCCCCGCCGCCAGCGCCGCAGCCGCCACGGCACTCTGGCTCGCCTCCCGATAGGGCAGCGCAATCGCATCCGACCAGGCAATGAGAGCTCCCACCTCGTCCTCGGGCACCCAGCGGTTTTCCACGCTCACGCCTTCCAGGGCGCGCAACGCGTTCAAGGCAGCACTTTCCGGGCCGCTTCCGACCACCCGCACCTCGATGTCGTCGCGCGGCAGCAGCAGCGCCAGCGCGCCGGCAAGCAAATCCAGGCCCTTATAGGGCAGCAGGCGACCGAAGCAGAGCAACCGCAGCTTGCCGCAATGGGCGCGGGGACGCGGGGGCGGCTCCGCCAAGGTGTAGGGCGGCAGGCTGGTGCGCAGCACGGGCTTGCCCTGCGTCAGGCCCAGCGCATCCAATCGCGCGTGCACGTGGTCCGACAGCACCACGACGGCATCGGCGCGGCGCAGCAAACGCCGCTGCAGGCTCATCTGCAGCGGGTAGCCGTCGCCCGGGTGCAGGTCGGCATCGTGGGCCACCACCGCGTAGGGAACACCGACCCGGCGCAGTGCCGCGTGCATCAGCAGGTCCAGCGGGCCTGGCATGGCGCAGAGTGCGACCGCGGGATGCAGGGCGCGCACCTGCCGGGCCAGCCATGGGACGAAAACCGGGCCGGTCAGCAGCCTGGCTGCATAACCGGGCACGCTGCCATAGGTCGGCACCGGCAACGCGCAGCGCGGACGGCGCGGTCCGGACAGGATCTCGGCACGGGTTGACAGCGACAACGCCGCATCGATGCCAGGCAGCGTGTTGAACAGGGCGGCAAAATCGGCTGCCACCCGGGGACCGGCGCCGAAGCGGCCCCACTGCCACACCAGCACCCTCACGCCGCCGCGCCCCCCTGCAAGCCGAGCGACCGCACTGCATCAGCCAGCGCGCACAGCCCGAGACGCGCCTGTGCCGCCGCCCGCCCGGCCTCTCCAACCGCCATGCGCTGGCCGGCATCGTCCGCCAGGCGCCTCAAAGCGGCTACGGCGTCGCCCTGGTCCGCCTCGGCCCACACTGCGCCCACAGCCTCAAACACGCCGCGAGGGTCGCGCGCCGGAACCAACCGATAGCCGACCGGCACGCCGCACGCGGCGTCGAGGAAATCGGTGGTGCCCGACCAGTCGGTGGCGATCACCGGCCGCCCCAGCAGCATCGCCTCGGCCGGCACCAGCCCGAAACCCTCGCTGCGATGCAGGCTCAGCACGATGTCGGCGCAGCGCGTCAGCGCGTGGCTGTCGGCCTGTGGCAGCAGCCGGGTTTCCAGCCGTATGTTGGCCGCATCGGCGGCAACCGCCTGCAAGCGGGCCAGATCGGCCGGCGCGTGGCCGGCATGAACCACCTTCAGCACCAGGATGCGGTCCGCCCGGTCGCCAAAAGCGGCGCGGAAGGCTGCCACCGCCGCCAACGGGTTCTTGCGCTCGAAACTGGAGGCCAGGCTGAACGAGACCAGCACCACGACCGCCCCCTCCGGCAACCCGAAATCCGCGCGCCCCAGCGCCGAAGGCGGCGGCGGGCTGGCCGCCACCGGGTGCGGCACCACCCGCACCCGGCCCGGCGCCACCCGTTCCAATGCCGCCGCGCTGAAGCGCGAGGGCGTCCAGAC
>CAXUGD010000010.1:0-23450 GCA_964250355.1 uncultured Acetobacteraceae bacterium
GCGACAGGGATTGAACCTGTGACCCCCGCCGTGTGAAGGCGATGCTCTACCGCTGAGCTACGCGCCCGGGCTTGCTGACAGCGGCCGGAATACCCCCTTGCGCAGGGCGGTGCAACCCTGGCCGGGTGCTCAGGCCGATTCAGCGAACAGTTCCCGCCCGATGAGCATACGCCGTATCTCGCTGGTGCCTGCGCCGATCTCGTACAGCTTGGCATCACGCAGCAGCCGTCCGGTCGGGTAGTCGTTGATGTAGCCGTTGCCGCCCAGGCATTGGATCGCCTCCAGCGCCATCCAGGTGGCGCGCTCGGCGGCGTACAGTATGGCGCCGGCGGCGTCCTTGCGGCTGGTCTGTCCGCGGTCGCACGCGCGGGCGACCGCATAGACGTAGGCGCGGGCGGCATTCATGGTGACATACATGTCGGCCAGCTTGCCCTGCATCAGCTGGAACTCGCCGATAGGCTGGCCGAACTGGCGGCGGTCGTGCACGTAGGGCAGCACGACGTCCATGCAGGCCTGCATGATGCCCAGCGGCCCCGCCGCCAGCACGGCGCGTTCGTAATCCAGGCCGCTCATCAGCACGCGGGCGCCGGCGCCCACGCCGCCCAGCGTGTTTTCCGCCGGCACCTCGCAATCGGCGAACACCAGTTCGCCGGTGTTGCTGCCGCGCATGCCCAGCTTGTCCAGCTTCTGCGCCACCGAAAAGCCGGGGGTGCCGCGTTCCACCAAAAAGGCGGTGATGCCGCGCGAGCCGGCCTGCAGGTCGGTCTTGGCATAGACGACCAGCACATCGGCTTCCGGCCCGTTGGTGATCCACATCTTGCTGCCGTTCAGCACGTAGCGGTCGCCCCGCCGTTCGGCGCGCAACTTCATGCTGATCACGTCGGAACCGGCGCCCGGCTCGCTCATTGCCAGGGCGCCGACATGCTCACCGCTGATCAGTTTGGGCAGATAGGCACGCTTTTGCGGCTCGCTGCCGTTGCGGAAGATCTGGTTGACGCAAAGGTTGCTGTGGGCGCCGTAGCTCAATCCGACCGAGGCGCTGGCCCGGCTGATCTCCTCCATCGCCACCACGTGCTCGAGATAGCCCATGCCGGCGCCGCCGTACTCTTCGCTGACGGTGACGCCGAGTACGCCGAGCGTGCCCATCTTGCGCCACAGATCGGCGGGAAAGTCGTTGCTGCGGTCGATCTCGGCGGCGCGCGGCGCCACCTCGTCGTCGGCGAAGCCGCGCACGGCGTGGCGCAGCATGTCGGCGGTCTCGCCCAGGTCGAATTCCAGCGTCGGCATCGCGTTGCTCGGCATGGCAAACTCCGTTCGTGTTGGTAGAGCATGTGGGGAGCAGACGGTATCGGCAAGCGGCGGGAGCACGCTGCGTATGTCCGGCCGGCGGGTGGCGGCTTTCGGACCGGCGTGATCCGAGGCAGACGGCGCCCGGTGAAAGACGGCTGCCGCTATAGGGGTGTGCTGGTGGGCGGCCCTATTGTGTCTTGTGTAGAATCGGGACTATTGTGCTTCTACTAGTCTAGTGAAGAATGCCATGTCCCCCGAAGACCAGAACAAGACACTCCTCGAACTGACCGCGCAGATCGTCTCGGCCCACGCAGGCAACAACCAGGTGCCGCTGGCCGGCCTGCCCGGCTTGATCGAACAGGTTTACGGTGCGCTGAAGAGCGCCGGTAACGAGCCCGCGCCGGCGCCGGCCGAGAAGCCGCAACCGTTTGTGCCAGCCAAGCGCTCGGTTTTTCCCGACTACATCATCTGCCTGGAAGATGGCCGCAAGCTGAAGACGCTGAAGCGGCATTTGCGTTCGACCTTTGGCCTGTCGCCGGAGCAGTATCGGGAGAAGTGGGGGCTTGCCTCGGATTATCCGATGGTTGCGCCGAACTATGCCGAGCACCGCTCGCGCCTTGCCAAGCAGCTTGGCCTGGGCCGCAAGCCTGCCGCTGACGAGGGTGAGCAGGAAGCCGAACCGGCCACCGAAGCAGGGGCGGAGCGGCCGGCCGCCGAACCGCATCAGCCACGCCGCCGCGGCGAGCCCACTGCCGCCTCAGTATTCGCTAAGTTTCCCGGCAAGTCGGCCGAAGCCGAGGCGGAAGAGCCAGCCGAAGCGCCGGCCAAGAAGAAACGCGGGCGCAAGCCGTTTTCCAAGCAGATGACCCGGTCCATGCCACGCTGACAGGCAATGGCCGAGGCCTTCATCTGCGATGCGGTTCGCACCCCGATCGGGCGGTTCGGCGGCGCGCTGCGCGAGGTTCGTGCCGACGACCTGGCGGCCATTCCGCTGCGCGCGCTCCTTCAACGTAACCGGAACATGGATTGGGGTGCGATAGACGATTGCTACTTCGGCTGTGCCAACCAGGCCGGCGAAGACAACCGCAACGTCGGCCGCATGGCGCTGCTGCTGGCCGGCATACCCTCTAGCGTGCCGGCGGCCACGGTAAACCGCCTGTGCGGCTCGGGCATGGATGCGGTGGGCTGCGCCGCCCGGGCGATACGCGCCGACGATGCGGGGTTGGTGCTGGCCGGCGGCGTGGAGAGCATGACGCGCGCGCCGTTCGTGATGCCAAAGGCGACGGAGGCGTTCTCGCGCCAGGCAAGCGTGGAAGACACCACGATCGGCTGGCGCTTCATCAACCCGCTGATGCGTGCGCAGTACGGCGTGGAATCCATGCCGGAAACCGCGGAAAACGTCGCCGCCGACTACAATGTTTCGCGCGTCGACCAGGACGGCTTTGCCTATCGCAGCCAGATGCGCGCCAAGGCGGCGCAGCAGAACGGCGTATTCGCGCGCGAGATCGTGCCGGTGACGGTCAGCGGGCGCCGCGGCGATACGGTGGTGGATACCGACGAGCACCCGCGCGGAGACACCACGCTGGAAGGGTTGGCCAAGCTGAAAGCCGCGTTCCGCACGCCCGGCACGGTGACCGCCGGCAACGCATCCGGCGTGAACGACGGCGCGGCCGCGCTGATAGTTGCCTCTGAGGCGCAGGCCGCCCGCCACGGGCTTACGCCGCGCGCCCGCGTGGTCTCGATGGCCACCGCCGGCGTCCCGCCGCGCGTGATGGGCGTGGGCCCTGCGCCCGCGACCGAAAAGCTGCTGGCCCGCACAGGGTTCAAGCTGGGCGACATCGACCTGTTCGAGTTGAACGAGGCTTTTGCCGCGCAGGCATTGGCGGTGCTGCGCCTGCTCGGCCTGGGTGACGAGTCCGAGATGGTGAACCCGCATGGCGGCGCCATCGCGCTGGGCCATCCGCTGGGCATGTCGGGCGCACGGCTGGTGTTGACGACGGTGAACGCGCTGGAGCTGCTGGGCGGCAAGCGCGCCGTTGCCACCATGTGCATCGGCGTGGGCCAGGGCATTTCGATGCTGCTCGAGAAGGTCTAGGCGGGCAGCAGGCTTTCCACGATCCTGACCAGCTCGGGGAAGGTCTGCGCCGTAGCCTCCGCGCCCTGTTCCATACCGGGCCTGCCGTAGCCCCATCCCGCGAAAATGGCGCGCACGCCGCTGCCCGCAGCGGCATGGACGTCGTTGCTGTGGTCCCCCACCATCAACGCGCGCTGGGCCGTGCCGCCGGCCGCCGCGATGGTGCCGAGCAGATGACGCGGGTCGGGTTTCATGGCTGCAAAGCTGTCGCCGCCGCCCACGGCCGCGAAGCGGTCGGCCACGTGCAGCGCCGACAACAGCAGGTGGGCCGCATGGTGCGGCTTGTTGGTGCACACCGCAAGCGTCCAGCCCTGCGCCAGCAAGGTGTCCAGGGCGTCGGCGGCACCGGGGTAGAGCTGGGTCGCTTCGGCAACCCTGCTTTCGTAGTCGGCAAGGTAGTCGGCACCGGCCTGCCCGTCCGGAACGCCGCCGGCCGCGGCAAAGGCACGCTCGATCAGGGGTTGCAGGCCGTCACCCACCATCAAGGCTACCTCCGCGACAGGCAGCGCAGGCAGATGGCGGGCGGCCAGGGTGCGGTTGATCGCCCCGGCGATGTCGGGCACGGAGTCGGTCAGGGTGCCATCGAGATCGAAAACAAGCGTGCGCACGCTCAGGCGGCTTTGTGCGCTGGCTTGGCATAGCGCGACGCCATCGCCTCCAGCGGGACCGGCTTGATGGCGTCGGCGTGGCCGGCCGAGCCGAACGCCTCGAACCGGGCGCGGCACAGGTCGCGCGCGGCGGTCACCGCGGCCGTCAGGAATTTCCGGGGATCGAACTCATCGGGCTTCTGGCCCATGAGTTGGCGCATGGCGCCGGTCATGGAAAGGCGGATGTCGGTATCGATGTTGACCTTGCGCACGCCATGGCGAATGCCCTCCTGGATCTCCTCCACCGGAACGCCGAAAGTCTCCTTGATCTGGCCGCCATAGTCCCGAATGGTCGCGAGCCACTCCTGCGGTACGGAGGAGGAGCCGTGCATGACCAGGTGCGTCTGCGGAATGCGCGCGTGGATCGCCTTCACGCGATCGATGGCCAATATGTCGCCGGTCGGCTTGCGGGAAAACTTGTAGGCGCCGTGGCTGGTGCCGATGGCGATGGCCAGCGCATCGACGCCGGTCCGGGCCACGAAGTCGGCTGCCTGATCGGGATCGGTCAGCATCTGCTCGTGAGTCAGCTTGCCTTCCGCACCCGAACCATCCTCCTCACCGGCGTCGCCGCTCTCCAGCGAGCCCAGGCAGCCCAGTTCACCCTCCACGGTCACGCCCACGTCGTGCGCCATATCGACGACGTAGCGCGTGACATCGCAGTTGTAGTCGTAGCTGGCAGGGGTTTTCATGTCCTCCTGCAGCGAACCGTCCATCATGACGCTGGTGAAACCGGACCGGATGGCGCGCAGGCACACGGCCGCGCTGGCACCGTGATCCTGGTGCATGGCGACCGGTATGTGGGGCCACGTCTCCACGGCCGCCTGGACCAGATGGCGCAGGAAGGCTTCGCCGGCATATTTGCGTGCGCCGGCAGAGCCCTGCAAGATGACAGCCGAGTTGCAGGAATCGGCCGCCTGCATGATCGCCTGTATCTGCTCCATGTTGTTCACGTTGAACGCGGGTATGCCATACGTGTGCTCGGCAGCGTGATCCAGAAGCTGCCGCATTGCTACCAGGGCCATGTTCGGAATTCCTTGGTTGAGAACGCTTGGCGTCAGAAAGCGCGCTTCTTCCGGTCCATGATCTGCCAAATCATGGGCGTGAAGATGAGCTGCATCGCCAGTGCCATCTTGCCGCCCGGGCAGACGATGGTGTTGGCACGCGACATGAAGCCATCCTTCAGCATGGACAGCAGGTAGGGGAAATCGATCCCCTTCGGATCGCGGAACCGGATCACCAGCATGCTTTCGTCGGCGCTAGGGATGTCGCGCGCGGTAAACGGGTTGGAGGTGTCCACGGTCGGCACACGCTGGAAATTGACATGCGTTTGCGAGAATTGCGGGCAGATGTAGTTCACATAGTCGGGCATGCGCCGCAGGATGGTATCGACCACCGCCTCGTGGCTGTGGCCGCGCGTGCGCTTGTCACGATGCAGCTTCTGTATCCATTCGAGGTTCACCGTCGGGGCCACGCCGATCAGCAAATCCACCTCGCCCGCTATGTCCACCGTCTCGGTCTTCACCCCACCGTGCAGGCCCTCGTAGAACAGCAGGTCCGTGTCGGCGCCCAGATCCTCCCAAGGGGTGAAGGTGCCCGCCGGCTGATCGTAGGGCGCCGCCTCCTCGGCATCATGCAGGTATTTTCGGGTACGGCCGATGCCGGAACGGCCGTAGTCGCGGAACAGCGCCTCGAGTTCCTCGAACAGGTTGCTGTCCGGACCGAAATGACTGAAATGCTCGTTGCCCGCCTTTGTTTCCTCCGCCATGCGCTGGCGCATCTCTGCCCGATCGAAGCGGTGGAACGCATCGCCCTCCACGATCGCGGGGCGCACGCCCTCGCGCCGGAATATCTGCTGGAACGTCCACATCACCGTGGTGGTGCCGGCACCAGACGAGCCGGTGATGGCAACGATGGGGTGCTTGACCGACATGCTCAGGCCGTCCGGAACAGGCTGCGCTGCTTAAACAAAGGCGCTTCAAACACCATCGACTCCCCACGGTCGTATGCGGTGTGGTAGCCCTGCAACCGCTCCACATCGGCACGCCCACCCAGGATGAGCGGAACGTTCTGGTGGACGTGCTGCGGCGCCACATCGAGAACGGGCACGCGGCCGGTGCTGGCCGCACCGCCTGCCTGCTCGATGATCATGGCAATCGGGTTGGCTTCCGCCAGCAGGTGCACGTGGCCAAGCTTGCTGGTGTCCCGCGTGTCCCTCGGATGCAGGAACACGCCGCCGCGCAACAGGATGCGGTGCACTTCGGCGACGAGGCTATCGATCCACCGTATTGTGACGGGCTTTTCGCCCCCAAAACCCTGCGCCGTGTATTCCTGAACGAAGCGCCGTATGGGCGTTTCCCAATGCGGCTCCAGCGCCGCGTCGATCGCAAGCTCGCACCCGCGCTCCGGCACCTGCATGTTCGGATGCGTCAAAGTGTAGGCGCCGGCTTCCCGATCCAGCGTAAAGCCGTGAACGCCGGCGCCAAGCGTGATAACCATCATGGAGACGGGCCCGAACAGCGCGTAGCCGGCCGCCACCTGACGGCGTCCCGGTTGCAGGAAGTCGTCCGGCGTGGGGTCGGCCACACCGTCAGGCGCACGCAGCACCGAGAAGATTGTGCCCACCGTCAGGTTCACGTCCAGGTTGGTGGCGCCGTCCAGCGGACTGAACAGAAGCATGTAGCGCCCATGCGGATATTGCGGCGGTATTTCATGCGGCGCGTGCAAGGTGGACGACACCATGCCGCAGAGCTGGCCGCCCCACTCGCAGGCGCTGACCATGATCAGGTTGGCGACCTCGCCCAGCTTCTTCGGCGGCTCGCCCGGAACGTTGACGCTTGTGGTAACGGTGGCACCCGGACTGTCCAGAGCGCCACGTGCCACCGCAGCGCCGATCAGTTTCCCCGCGCGCTGCAGGTCGTTCAGAAGTGCTGCCAGTTCCGGATCATGCCCACCGCCCCGCCGCAAATCCTCGATCACGAATTTGCTGAATGTGGTCCGGCGGTATGGCATGGCACTTTCCCTGAACCAATGGTGACGCGTCCGGCACGTCAGCGAACGCGAGGCGAGCTAGGGCGCTTCAGCAAACACCCGGCTCGCCCGTATGTCCGCACCGGTGATGGTTTGCAGGGCCTCCCGGTCCATCGGCTTCGACCGTTCGGCAAACAGGCGATTGGCTTGCCGCAGCCGCGCACGATCGAGGGCATTCCGTATGGAACGCGCGTTGGAAAAGCGTGGTTGCCGCATCCGGCGCCCCACATAGTCGCGCAACACACGCTGGCCGTCTTCGCCCAGCAGGTAGTGCATCTTCTCCAGCATGATGTTGGCGATCGCCAGCAGCTCGTCTTCAGAGTAGTCCGGAAAGTCGATGTGATGGGCGATGCGCGAGGCCATACCGGGATTGCTGCGAAAGAAGATGTCCATGCGGTCCTTGTAGCCCGCCAGCACTACAACCAGGTCGTCGCGGCGATCCTCCATGACCTGCAGCAGGATCTCGATGGCTTCCTGACCGTAGTCCCGCTCGTTTTCCGGCCGGTAGAGGTAATAGGCCTCGTCGATAAACAACACGCCGCCCATGGCTTTCTTCAGCACCTCTTTCGTCTTGGGGGCCGTGTGGCCGATATATTGGCCAACCAGGTCGTCGCGGGAAACCGTGACCACGTGATTGCGCCTGATGTAACCGAGCCGGTTCAGGATTTCCGCCATGCGCTGTGCCACGGTGGTCTTTCCGGTGCCCGGGTTGCCGGTGAACGACATGTGCAGCGAGGGCGGCTCTGCCTGCAGCCCCACGCTGCGGCGTGCAGACTCCACAAGCAACAGCGCGGCCACTTCGCGTATGCGGGTCTTCACCGGAGCCAGGCCCACCAGGTCGCGGTCCAGCGCCTCGATCACGTCGCCAACGCTGCTGCGCTGGTAGAAGTCTTCGAGATCGACAGTGTCCGCGGCCACCTGCGTCGTGTCGTCGCTCATGCTGCACGCCTCTGTTGCACCGATGCTTGCAGCTCCCGCCGCATTGCGTCGATGATGCCGTGATAGGAGCCATCCTCGTCTGGCGAACCGAAGATGGCTGAGCCGGCAACGAAGGTATCGATGCCGGACTCGGCAATCGATCTGATGTTGTCCACTTTCACGCCACCATCTATCTCGAGCCAGATCGGCTGTCCGCCGGCCGCTACATGGGCATCGATCCTGGCGCGGACCGCGCGTGCCTTGCGCAGCGTTTCGGGGATGAAGGCCTGCCCGCCGAAGCCCGGGTTGACGGACATGAGCAGTATCAGGTCCAGGCGGTCGAGCACGTGGTCGAGCACGGAGAGCGGCGTTGCCGGGTTGAGCACGAGGCCAGCCCGGCAACCTTTCTCCCTGACCAGCGCCAGGGAGCGGTCGATATGGTCGCTGGCCTCCGGGTGGAATGAGATTATGTCGGCGCCGGCCTCGGCGAACAGCGTGATCAGCGCATCGACCGGCTTGACCATGAGATGCACGTCGAGCGGCGCCGTCACCCTTGGCCGGAGCGCCTTGCACACGATGGGGCCGAATGTGAGGTTCGGCACATAGTGCATGTCCATCACGTCGATATGCACGACGTCTGCGCCGGACGCAATCACACGCTCCACCTCCTCCCCTAGCCGGCCGAAATCGGCCGACAGGATGGAGGGTGCGATGCGCAGCGCCGGCAGCAGCTCGGCGCGCATCGCTCAGAGCGCCTGTTCGGGCAACGGCGCCCGCGCCATGGAGTGGCTGCGCAGCGTGTAGCGAAGTTTGCGTCCGCCCGCCTCCTGCCTCACGAGTTCAAATCCCGGCTCGAAATCGGGCCGTTGCACGAGGAAGCTCATGCGCACGCTCTCCCATCCCTTTTTCGAGTCGAACGCCAGGACCTTGATGTAGGCGCCCGGGTTTTCCCGCTTGCACGCTTCCAGCTCCATCATCACGCCGGCCGGATCGCGCAGATCGAACATCGGGTTGCCGAACATCGACCAGTAGCAGTTGCGGGGATGAGGGTCGTCCGTGTATTCGATAGCGACCGCCCAACCGTTGTTCAGTGCATACTCAACTTGCTTCTTGATCTCCGCGTCGTTGAGGTCGGGCAGGAACGAGAACTGTCCTTGGGTGACTTTCATGGTTTCCTCCAGCGCGGATGTTAGGAAGCGGTCGGCGTCGGCACGAAATCGACCGAATCCGTGCTCGCGTAGTTGAACGTCACGTCCTTCCAGGTGTCCAGCGCGGCACGCAGCGGACGGCACCATTTGGCGGCGCCGGCCAGGATCTCCGGTCCCTCGTTCCAGATGTCGCGGCCTTCGTTGCGCGCCTTCACGATGGTTTCGAGTGCCACGCGATTGGCGGTTGCACCCGCCTGTATGCCATCGGGGTGACCGATGGTGCCGCCACCGAACTGCAGCACCACGTCCTCGCCAAGGTAGGTCAGCAACTGATGCATCTGCCCGGCGTGGATGCCGCCCGACGCGACCGGCATCATCTTCTTCAGACTGGCCCAGGGCTGATCGAAGAAGATCCCGTGCTGCAAGTTCTTAGGAACGTGGTTCTCGCGGCACGTGTCGTAGATGCCGCTGATCACCGCGGGATCTCCCTCGAGCTTGCCCACCACGGTGCCGGCATGGATGTGGTCCACACCCGCCATGCGCATCCATTTCGCGATCACGCGGAAGCTGACGCCGTGGTTCTTCTGCCGCGTGTACGTCGAGTGGCCGGCGCGATGCAGGTGCAAGATCATGTCGTTGCGGCGCGCCCACTTCGCCATGCTCTGGATCGCCGTGTAGCCGATGACGAGGTCGATCATGACAATCACGCTGCCAAGCTCACGTGCGAATTCGGCGCGCTCGTACATTTCCTCCATGGTGCCGGCGGTCACGTTCAGGTAGGTGCCTTTCACCTCGCCGGTTTCCGCCATCGCCTTGCTCACGCCCTCCATGCAGTAGAGGTAGCGGTCGCGCCAGTGCATGAAAGGTTGGGAGTTGATGTTCTCGTCGTCTTTCGTGAAGTCCAGGCCACCTTTCAGGGCCTCATAGACGACTCGGCCGTAATTGCGGCCGGACAAGCCGAGCTTCGGCTTCATGGTTGCGCCCAGCAGAGGCCGGCCGAAGCAGTTCAAACGCTCGCGCTCCACAACGATGCCGGTGGCGGGTCCCTGGAACGTCTTCAGGTAATGCGGCGAGATACGCATGTCTTCGAGGCGAAGCGCCTTCAGCGGCTTGAAGCCAAACACGTTGCCGATGATCGAGGCGGTGAGGTTTGCGATAGACCCCTCCTCGAACAGGTCGAGGTCGTAGGCGATGTAAGCGAACCACTGTCCGGCTTGGCCGGGGACCGGCTCTACCCTGTAGGCTTTCGCCCGGTAATACTCGCTGTCGGTCAGCCTGTCAGTCCAGACAACAGTCCAGGTTGCTGTCGAGGACTCGCCCGCCACGGCGGCCGCTGCCTCCTCCGGGTCTACGCCATCCTGCGGGGTGATGCGGAAGACGGCCAGTATGTCGGTGTCCTTGGGTTCGTATTCCGGCTCCCAATAGCCCATCTGGCGATACTTCAGCACGCCTGAGCGGTAACGCTCTTTCATGTCGGTTATCTTGACATCGGCGACCTGGTCCATCGTGAGTCTCCCGTTCCGCACCGTCCTGGTGAGGTTGGCTTGGACCCTAGACAGGTGGACGGGGAACAGGGAAACAAATTAATCTGTCCCTAACCACAAGGGATGCCTTGTCGATCCGATGCTGAATTTGACGATTCGTCAGCTGCAGATTTTCGTCGCCGCGGCAGACGCACGGTCGTTCGCCCGCGCGGCAGAGGCACTGCACGTCTCGCCGGCTGCGGTCTCCTTTCAAATCAAGCAGATCGAGGACGGTAGCGGATTTGCGGTTTTTGAACGGATTGGGCGCACCGTTGCCCTGACGGATGCCGGTGCTTGCCTGCTGGAGTATGCAAGGCTGGTCCTACGGGCGATGCAGGATGCGGACCATGCACTGCAGGCACTCCGTGGCGTGGTGGGCGGGACAGTAAGGCTGGGTGCCGTCTCCACCGCGAAATACATCGTGCCCCATGTCCTGGCGCGCTTCCAGATCGAGCATCCGGGTGTCGTCATCAATCTTCGGTTCGGCAACAGGCAGCAGATCGCCGACGCGCTCGATCTGGGTGAGATCGATCTGGCCGTAATGGGACGGCCTGTGGAGAAGGCGGACGTTCTGGCGGTGCCGTTTGCTACGCACCCCTCGGTCGTTATCGCCCAAGCGCGCCATCCGCTCGCCGGGGCTGCCCAGCTGACGCTTTCCGACCTGGTAGGTGAGCGGCTGATTACGCGGGAAGACGGCTCCGGCACTCGCCTGTTGACGGAGCAGGCCTATCTCGGTGCCGGGATCACGCCCCGTATCGGCATGACCACCGACAGTAACGAGACGATCAAGCAGGCCGTTATGGCGGGCATGGGAATAGCCGTGATCTCCCGCCATACGATCGGGCTGGAGCTGGCGCTGCGGTTGATGCGCACCCTGCCCGTTGAGGGTTTTCCGATCTTGCGATGGTGGTTCGTCGTTCGCCGCCGATCCATGCCGATGATGCCGGCCCACACGCATCTTCAACTCTTTCTACGGCAGCATGGGCAAAGCGTGATCGACGAACTGGAGGCAGGATACAGGCGAGCCTCCGGTCTTGCAGCCGAGCCCGTATAGGCTATGGCGATGGGCCAGGATCACCGACCCACCCTTCCAACGTCGCAAGATCGACGCACGAACCTGCCAGGGTCGGCCCGGCGGTGACCGTAGCAGGATGCCCGGGATCGCCCAGATGGTCGAGCACGGCAAGCGCACCGGCAAATGGCCCTTCGCCGCCATAGGCGCTTATTGTGACGACGCAGGCAAGCCCCGCTGCGATGGCACTCTGAAGGCCGTTTGGCGTGTCCTCGATCGCTAGGCACCGGTTTGCCGGCAGGCCGAGCCGAGAGAGCGCCAGCCGATAGACATCCGGGGCAGGCTTCTTGACGGAAACCTCGTCGCCAGCCGCGATCACCGCGAAAGGTTGGGAGCCGAACGAGGCGAGCAGCAAGGCTTCAATGTTGGGCCGGCTCGTCGTTGTCGCAATTGCCAGCGCAACGCCCGAAGACCGGGCCTCGTGGATGAGCCGTTTGACACCGTGCCGCAGGGGCAGGTGGTTTCGACTGACACTTTCGGTGTAACGGGACGTCTTGTCGCTGTGCAGGGCTGCAACCTCCGCATCGGTGAGAGATCGGGACGTGTCGTAACGGCTCTGGTAGTGGCGGATCCGCTCCTTGCCGCCGGTTACCTCCAGAAGTTCGCCGTAGAGCTGCCGGTTCCAAACCCATGGTAGTCCAGCCGCCTGAAAGCTTTCGTTGAAGCAAGTCCGGTGCAGCTCTTCCGTTTCGGCCAGCGTTCCATCTACGTCGAAAATCAGCGCACTCAGTTTGGGCAAGTGGCAGGTCCTTCGATGGAGAAGCGGCGGTATGTTTAGGCGAGCAGCTTGGCGATGTACGGAGGAAGGTTGAAGCTTCCGACGTGGATCTCGGGTGTCCAGTAGGATGACGTGCCGGCAATGCCCTGCGCCTCTGCTCGCCCACGGATCTCTGCGACACTGTTCTCACGAAACGCCGGAGTTTTGGACGCGATGCCCAAGGTCATCAGCCCGCCGACGTAAGTGGGGACCGCGGCCACGTAGGCCGATACGTATGGGAAGAACCGTCGCCGCCGGGCGCTCGTGCTGGCCAATTCATCGGCTTGCATGAAAGGTACGCCGCACTGGTTGACCACCAGGCCCTGTTCGGTCAGGACTCGCGCACAATGACTGTAGAAATCATCCGTGAATAGTATCTCACCGACGCCGACAGGATCGGTGCTGTCCACGATCACGACGTCGAAGCTGGCGTTGGGCGCCTTGGATACGTAGTCGATACCGTCGCCGACGATGATCTCTGCCCGCGGGTCGGTCCAGGCTGGCCCGCCGATCGCCGGCAGATACTCTTGCGCGAGACGAATCACCTCGCTGTCTATTTCGACCATCACCGCCTGTTGCACGTTCCTATGCAACAGCACGCGGCGAAGTACGCCGCCATCGCCCGCGCCGATGATCAGGATGCGATGGGCGCTGCCATGGGCCAGCAAAGGCACGTGGCCCAGCATTTCCTGATAAACGAACTCGTCACGTTCGGTGATCTGAACGCATCCGTCCAACGCCATGACGCGCCCGTGGCCATAGCTTTCAAAAACGACGATGTCCTGAAAGGCGCTCTGGACACGGGCAAGTTCGCGCTTGACGCGGAAGCGCTGCCCCCAGTCGGCATAAAGCGTCTCGTTCAGCCAGATGTCCGACGGCATCGGTTAGGCTCCCGCTGAAAGAGCCGAGGCCACGCTGGCGAACGGCTCAGCGCAGCTTCCGCTCAAGAGTGCTGGAAGACCTAGGCGATACGACCCCGCCTTTGCTCATCGACGTCGATCCGCTCGGGATGGAATGCTGCCTGCAACACCGGGATCGCCCGGCGAGGATCGCATGCGCCGCACATGAAAATGTCGATTGCCGCGAAGTCACGCTCCGGCCAGGTGTGTATGGAGATGTGGCTTTCAGCTAGGACGACCACGCCGGAGACGCCGCCATTAGGTGTAAAATGGTGGAAGTGGCTATGCAGAATCGTGGCGCCGGCGACGACGGCCCCTTCCCGCAACGCCCTGTCTATAAGATCCGGCTGATCGAGGTTTCGAGCGCCCCATAAGTCGATAAGAAGATGCGTTCCGGCAAACCGCATGCCGTCTTTCTCGACGAAGTAGTCCGTCCGCTCCTCACCGATGTGATGCGGAACAGAGACGACGTTTTTCTGGCAATCGCTCGGGAAATCCGAGACCATCCCCAGCTGAGCAAGTGCGTTCATCACGTACCCCCAAACCAGCAGATGACCTGTTGGGCTTTCGCCCCCTTGGGCCGGGACGCGTGAGATAGGGTTCCAACCCCTGCGTTGCAAGCAAAATGTTGATGGCAGACGGGTTTTTGGCCCAAGCCTAGGAGGCTGGCTGGCTAAGGGAGGCTGGAAGGGCGCGCATGGCTCCCAGTTCCTTCGCCGACCTAGTCAGGTCGGCAGGGCTCTGTACAGGTTCGGCGGTCAGAACCGCAAACAACGCCGCGTTCGGGCCGGATTGAAAACGAGCGGCATAATGCTTTCGCAACTGGCGCAATTCAGCCGTATCGCCCGCCTCGCTCCGATCACGCGCCACGTGGAGGAGGAGCTGCTGCTGTGCTGCCGTTGGCGAGGCGGTGAACTGACCGTCGTTCAACATGCGGCCAAGCACGTCGGCCGCTCCGCGCCAATCATGCCGAGCCTCCATAATGGTCACCTCAAGTTCGCGGGCCTTTGGGCTGGGCTCGGCTGCCAAGAGTGCTAGCGCATCACTCGCCTTTCCCAGGGAGGCGAGCAACCGGCCGCGCAGCAAAGCACGGTTGGTGATGACGGACGGAGTCAACCCCGTATCGCTCGACGCGTCCAGAACGGCCAGGGCACCGGTGGCGTCAGCTTGGCCGGCTTGCAGTTCTGCCAGTTGAACCCCGATTTCGGCTTTGGACTGGGCATCCCCGGCGCGCAAGAACAAGTTGCGTATGATCGGCTCGGCTTGCGTCGGCAGATCCAGTGCCATCAGTCTTTCGGCCAGCATGGGGGCGAAGCGTCCCTGATCGATCTCGACCGGCAGCCTGGCTGCCTGCTCCGCTAAATTGACCAGATCCAGGGCGCTGAACTTCGCCGCCTGGTCGCTGTGCATCAGGCCGTCGATCATATCCACTTGCGCCTGGCGTATTGCTCCCCGCTCATCGGGGAATATGGCTTCAGCATCCCCGAGTTCGGCAAACGCCTTTCGCCACGCTCCCGTCTGCGCATGAAGTTGCGCCACGCGCTGCCGTAGGTGCAACTCACGGCTGTCTCCACGCCAGGTGCATATCAGGCTTTCGAGCTTTTCAGCCGCTGCTGCCGGCGTCAGTCGGCCGGCTTTCATCTGCTCCTCCACGGCAAGGGTGAGCGCTTCGGCCCGAGCAAGCCTGTCCGGCCGCCGTGCCACCTTGTCCAGCAAGGCCAGGCTTTCGTCAGTCCTGCCCTGGAACTGCAGATGAGACGCACGACTCACATCGAGAACGGCATCTGGAAATGCCGCAAGGAGGGCGGCCCAGGCCTTGTCCTGACCGCCCGCCGCTAGAAGGGCGGAGGCTGGCCGCAACACGAGGCGCCGCAGGTTGGACGGATATCGAAGTATCAAGGGCCATGTTACGGCCAAGGCAGCAGCTTGATGGGCGGCATTTGGACGATCTGGCCACAGCAGGGAGCGCCAGAGTGTGGCTTCATCGCTGCCGTCGAAGAGGCTCGGGTCTGCGGGCAATGACAACGGCTTGTCTCCGCCCGCCTCAGCGGAGAGCCAAGCTGCAACGGCGGAAAGCCTGGCGGCCACCGGGTCGTCCCGGTGCCGCGGATCGTCGGTGATAGCGGTCTGCACGACAGACACCGCCTCGACATCCAGACCTTCGGCGAGCATAGCTTGCGCCACCTTCACTCTCGCCGCGTAGCGAGCCGTCTTTGGCAGGCCTGCGACGTCCTGTAGGGCCTGGGTCAATTGCCGGTTCTGACCGGCAACGGTCTGTGCGCCGAAATCGAACATGCGCGTCATGGCTCGTCCGTCCGGCCACGCGCCCACCGTCTGTTCTGGCCATCCGTCCAGCAGCGTCGGCCCGTCAGGGGTTGAGAGCTCGAAGCCGTCGCCCGTCGCGCGCAGTACGAGCCGGTCGGAGGCAGGCTGTACGACCAGACCCTGCCACGTCGGCAAAATGCTCAACGCTGGGCCGGAGTGCTGGCTCGCGACACGCTGCCCCTGCTCGCGTTGCGTGCCGACCAGCAGACGTCCGCCCGTCACCTCGTCGTCCAGCACGACGATGCGCCCTGGCATTTTGGTCTGAAAGAGCATGACGCCGCTTCGCGACCGGCCCGCTATGGTGCCGGCGAGGTTAGGCGCGGGTAGCGCAGACAGGCTGACCGCCCAATTTCCCCCGTGCCGAAGCAAACGCGGCTGGGCCGTCGGGGCGACACGGAAGCGAAGGTCAGTCCCATCGGGCAAGATGGTCTGGGCGATACTGCCGAAGACAGGATTGTCCTTGAGCAAGCTTAGGTCCATCGCCTGAGGCTGGTCTAACACGACGTGAACAACGCCATTGCGGGAGTATGCGGCCGCACCGGTCTTGCCCGTCACGGGAAGGAGGATCGCCGGGCCGGGAAGATCTGGTTCGTTCAACAGTGAAACCGCGGCAGGTCCGGGCGAGCTTGCCGCTTCACCGCCGCTCGCAGCGGACTTCGCTGGCGGTTGCGAAACCCCCGCCTCGGCTGTCCGACCCGTACCTGTCCCATCGCTAAGCTTTGCAACGACACTCGGAACAGCAGTTTTCGGGATCGCACTGGCTGCGACGGCTGCAGGGGCTTTGTGGCTGTCCTGGACAGGCGGCGTTACCGGCGGGGGCACGCTTG
This sequence comes from uncultured Acetobacteraceae bacterium, assembly GCA_964250355.1. GTDB lineage: Bacteria > Pseudomonadota > Alphaproteobacteria > Acetobacterales > Acetobacteraceae > BOG-908. The sequence goes on from CAXUGD010000010.1 coordinate 16,568, forward strand.
AAGGTCCGACCGCCGGTCTCGTTTTCACCGGGTCGAAAACGTCTATGACAAACGCCTGTCCATCGCGCCAGGTCCGAACCTGCGCGCCTGGAACAAACGAGACGGTGCCAGAGACGGCACCACCCACGACCGCAACGAGCCGTCGCCCGCAATGAGCCAAGTTCGGCAGTAAAGCTGTGGAGGGAAGCTTCACCACCAGCGACGCCGCATCACCCGCTGGCGCCACAACAAGCTTTCCCGAACCTTTGAGCACCAGTCGGTCGAAATTATCGTGTATGGCACAGCGTTCGACGATTCGAAGGCGACGCGAGTTCGCCGCCGAAGTTCCAGCATCCAGCGAAGCAGAAGCAGTCGAACCAAGGCTGGTGCTGCTGGCCGCGGATGGAGAGAACCAGGCCAGCAAAACAAGCAACGTCAATATCAGCTGCAGCATTTGGCTCTCGTCGCAGCTGCGACTTCGCCTAAGGTGGCTCCGAACATGAGCTTGTTGGCCATACCTGCTCTCACTCGCGTCCAAACCTCCCGTTGTTGCCGTGTCCCAGCCCGCGATATTGATGAAGGCTACGATGCCAAAAGCGACTCACAACTGCTGACAGCAGACGCCGGGCGGAATACGTCCAATACACGCGGCTCGCCCACCCATTACTGGACTGCCTGCGGCGTGATGGCGCGGGTGCGCATCTCGGCCAGCATCTGCGTTACCAGGCGGGCGCGATCCGGTTGCATGGCCGCCAGCACGGGCGCCGCTTCGACGGTCCTGCATTCGATCGATCACCTGAAGCAGTACCTGCATATCCAGGGAATCAAAGATCGCCGCTGCGTCGCGCGGCTTCATTGCTTCATAGACTTTCACCAAGCCTGTCCAATTCTCGTCGGAGTGGCGCTGGCGAGCGGTCTCTAGACTTTCGAGCTTGTCCTGCAACTTCGAGAGCTGCTGCACCCTGTCTGCAAGACGGCGGTCAGCGGCCGAAATCTCAGCTTCCCGCGTGTCGAGCTCCCGGGCACGATTATCCAGCGTCTCGCGGCGCTGCCGGAGATCCATCAGGATGGCACGCTCGGCCTCGCTGATCGGCGGCTGCAAGGCTGCGCCGGAAGGTTTGCCGGCCGGTTGCGACGGCGGCACTGCCGATGGCGATGGCGCACCCTGAGATGCGTTTCGCGGCGGCGCTGCGTCGGCCTGAACAGGCGTGGTTGCTTCTCCGGCTACCGCCTGAACCATGACCACGCATTTGACCGCCAGCAGTGCCGACATGGCCACGATCGCCGCGGGGAGCAGGCGGGGCCGGCCGAGGTGGCCGTGTGGCAGGCCGGGCGGCGTAAGTCGCATGATCAGTGCCCAGACCGCAGAACGCGCAGCAGGTCACGTTCGGCTTGGCTTCTGAGCCGCGGCAACTGCTCCTGAAGCGGGTCGCTCGCAGCCGGCAGTGCTAGATTTGAGGGTGCGGCCTGGGCCGGTTTGCCCGTCTCTGCCGCGGATGCCAGCTGCGCTTGTGACGGCGGAGAGGCGATCGGAAGGTTCACCCCGCCCAAGGCCGTATTGTCGGCGAACATGCGAGCTGACCGCAAAACAGCCTCGAGCCGTTCAGCAAGACGGTCGCTGCGATCGGCAAGGAAGCTCAAATCGTCTCGCAGAAGCTGGGCCGACTCGATCTGGCGCGACATCTGGCGTCCAGCACCTTCGGCCGCGTGCCTCAGCCTCTCGATCCCGGTTTCCGCCTGTCGAGTACTGTCGTTAAAACCCGCCACAAGCTCCTCCAACACCGCGCGGTCGCGCTTCAGAACGCCCAGCGCACGCTCCAACCGCAGGGCATGGAACAGCGTAGCCGCGAGCAACAGCAGCAGCGCCAGTTCCAGAACCCATTGCGCTCCCCCCATCATGCGTCTCCCGGGTTAATGGACGGCTAGCGGGCTACGGAATGGGGCGGCTCCGCGCGACGTTGGAGGGTGCCGAAATATGCTCACACGTCTGGCCCGGCCAAAGGCGGGCGTTCGAGCGGTGCATCGATCCGTATGGCGACGTGGTTTTTGCGGCGGCCCACTTGCGCCTGAAACAGGCGAACCGAGCCGCAACGCACCTCCACCGGAGCACCGACGGACGTGTTCAGCACGATCCGGTCGCCCGTCTTCAGATCGACCACATCGGCAAGCCGCATCATCTGCTCGTCCAGGACGATGTCGAGCGCGATCCTGGTGTTCCACAGCGCCTCGGCCAAATGGGTTTCCCAAATCGAGTCGCGGCCGAACTTCTCACCCATAAACTGCTGCAGAAGCAGTTCGCGAACCGGCTCCAGCGTGGCGTAGGGCAAAAGCAATTCGATGCAGCCGCCGCGATCTTCCATCTCGACGCGCAGCCGTCCGAGAACGGCGGCGTTGGACAGGCGCGAGATCGCGGCAAAGCGGGGATTGACTTCCAGACGTTCGAACCGGAAGGTCACAGGACAGAGCGGGTCGAAGCTGGCCGACAAGTCAGCCAGAACGACGTGCACGAGGCGTTCGACCAGGTTGCGTTCGATCGTCGTGTAGGGCCTGCCCTCGATGCGCATCGCGGCCGTGCCCCGGCGCCCGCCCAAAAGCACGTCCACGATGGAGTAGATCATCGCGCTGTCGATGATCATCAGGCCATAATTATCCCACTCCTCCGCCTTAAACACGGCGAGCATTGCCGGCAGCGGGATGGCGTTAAGATAGTCGCCGAAGCGCAGCGAGCCGATGTTGTCGATCGAAACTTCCACGTTGTCGCTGGTGAAATTGCGCAGTGACGTGGACATGATGCGCACCAGACGGTCGAACACGATCTCCAGCATCGGGAGACGCTCGAAAGAGACCAACCCGGAGTTGATGATATGCCGCATGCCGTCGATCGTCTCGGCACCGCTCGGCCCGTCCTCCAAGCCGAGAAGGCTGTTGATCTCGGCCTGGTCGAGAACACGGGCCGGCTCCGCAGGGCTTGGCTGCCCGGCCCCTTCGGCGGCGCCCCACGCGGTGGCGAACACCTCCTGGTCGCCGCTCATTCGATGACCATTTCCACGAACAACACATCCGCAATGCGCGCGGGCGGGGCGGCAATGGTGGCCCGGCTGATCAACTCCTCCCGCAGGCGATAGCTGCCTTCCGAACCACGCAGCTCCTCCGGTCGCATGTCACGAAGGTAGGTCTGAAACAGGTCCTGTATGCGCGGCATTGCAGCGGCAACCGCCGCTTCGTCGGACTTGGACGACAGCTCCAGCTTGGCATGGAGCTTGAGGTAGCTTTGGCGCTTACCTGCCACGTTCAGGTTGCTGACGATCTCGGGCACATCGACGTAGGTGGGCGGTACGGCCGCGGCCAGCTCCGGCTTTCCCCCGGCACCGGCCGAGGATTTATGGCCTAGAAGGGATGGAATGACACCGCTGAACCAGCCGCCTGCCCCGGCTGCAACCAGCAACACGGGGATCGCCAAGAGCAGGAGCTTGCCCTTCTTTTTGGGCGCTCCGCCCTCAATCTCAGCTGCTTCGGTATGTGCCATGGCCCATACGTTACGGCATCGAGGTTAATGGCAGGTGAAGCCGTCCAGGACTGCCGGCGCTGCGCACCGCTGGCGCCTCAGATGATGAAGCTCCAGCGCGGCGCATCCTCGCGCAGACGGGCCACCACGCTTACCGCCGCGTGCGCCGCCTGAACGCGTATGTCGGGAACTGCGACACACTCCCAGAACACGCCCCGCACGATGGGCCCCAGCGCCCAGATACGCTCGGTTATCGTGCCGTCCTGACGTATCACGTTCAGCCCGTCGGTCACGTCTAACCCCAGGCCTTGCCGGTCCATCCGCACCAGACCGCGGTCCAGAAGGCGCTGCATCAGCGGGTCCCGGGTGCGCGACATGTGTTCCAGGCCCGAGGCCATGATCACACGCTGCACCTCCAGCGCATGCTCCTCGCCCGAGCCGCTTGCGGTCCGCGGGGCGTAGCGCACGCGCACGGCATCGCCGCCGCTCTCGAAAGCGCGTATGCGGCCGGCCAGCACTTTCAGCGTGCCGTCCGCCACCATCGCATCGATCATCTCGGCATGGGGCGGCGCCATGCGGTGACGGTGCACGTCCCAGCTGCGCCGGGCGTGGCGCAGAAATCGCTCGCGTTCGGCCAAAGGCAGGCGGCTCCAGATGCTGGCCGTCACGGGCCGCATGCTGTCGATCACGGCGCGCCAGTCCACGCCGGCTTGCGCGGCGGCGAACACCTCGTCGCGCAACCTGGCCATCAGCAACGGAAGCGAGGCCTCTTCGGCCATGGTGAAATGCGGCGTGGCCCAACTGCCGGAGATGGCCGCGTGCCGCGTGGGCAGCAGGCCGCCGCGCGAGATGGCGGTGATTTCGCCGGCAAAGCCGCGCCGGCGCAGCGCGATGGCCACATCGACCATCGTCAGTCCCGTGCCCACGATCAGCACGGGCTCGCGGGGGCCTAAGGGTCGCCAGGCCTTCTCGCCCCAGGCGTTGCGGCAGATCCGCGGGTCGTCGCTCTCCTCGGGCGGCAGGTTGCCCACGGCAAGGATCACGCCGGACACGGCCAGATGCTGCCCACCGGCACACACCAGCTCGTAGCCGCCGCCGTCTGCCGAAACCACGTCAAGCACGTCGTCGGGCAGCAGCCGGAGCTGAGCGTGGCCGGCCGTCTCCCGCATGGCATAGTCGAGGATCGAGCGCAGGTACTGGCCGTAGAGACGGCGCGACGCGAACAAGCCCGCCTCCGTCTGATGCAGGCCTTCGAGCGACGGCTGATCGTCCAGCCGTCGCTTCAGCCACTCCTGGAAATGGAGCGGCTCGTCGCTCAGCGCGCTCATGTTGGCGGCGCGCACGTTCAGCAGGTGCTCATTGTCCCCCGCCGCGTAGGCCACGCCACGCGCGAACTCGGGCGAGCGCTCGCACAGCAGCACGGGCTGGTCGGCCGGCAGGCGACGCAGAAGTTGCAGGGCCGCGATGGTGCCCGAAAAGCCGGCGCCGATCACGGCAATCGGCCGCTTGCCCGCCTGTGGCGCCGGCCCGCTGCTCGGCTCCGGAAACAGGGGCAGCGTCAATACACGGTCGTTGAAGGGGGCGGCGGCGGGCTGGCCCGGCAACGCCTGCGGGTCCGGCAATGGCGTGCTCATCGCGTGCTCCGTGTGCCACCTTCGGCTGGTTACCCGAGCCTATGCGCGCGGTACCCTTGACGAAACCCTAACATCAGAGTGGACCGATTCATAGATCGTGACTATGCAACCGCTTCCGCCCCCTCAGGACGGGCAAACCGACGGGAACCGCAGTTGCTGACGAGCCGTGCCAAATACGCCCTTCGCGCCTGCATGGTCCTGGCCGAGCGCAAGGACGCCAACGGCTGGAGCAGCGCGGGGGCGCTGGCCGAGGCGGCCGACGTGCCGCGCAAGTTCCTGGAAGCGATACTGACCCAGCTGCGCGACCACGGGCTGGTGGAGAGCCGCCGCGGCCCGTCGGGCGGGCACCGGCTGGTGGCGCAGGGCCAGGCGGTCTCGGTGGCCGACGTCATCCGCGCCATCGACGGGCCGCTGGCCATGACGCCCTGTGCGAGCGCCACGGCATTCAGCGCCTGCGGAGACTGCGTCGCGGTCGAGGATTGCCGGGTGCGCCACCTGATGCGGCGCGCGCGCGATGCGGTCGCCCTGGTGCTGGAACAATGCTCGCTGGCCGAACTCAGCGCCGAGACGGGCGAGGCGCTGCTCGCCTCCCCTCAGCTCTCCAGCTCGGAATCCCAGTAGAGGTAGTCGCGCCAACTGGCATGGAGGTAGTTCGGCGGAAAGGCGCGTCCGTTATCCTGCAACTCCCAGGTTGAGGGCTGGCAGGGTTTTAGACGGGGGGTCATGTGGCACTCGCGCGGCAGTTTGCTTCCCTTGCGCAAGTTGCAGCTGGCGCAGGCGGTCACCACGTTTTCCCAGGTCGTGCGGCCGCCCCGGCTACGTGGGATCACGTGGTCGAATGTCAGCTCGTGGGTTGGGAAACGCTCGCCACAGTACTGGCAGCTGAACGCATCGCGCAGGAACACGTTGAAGCGGGTGAAGGCCGGCTTGCGTGCGCTCGGGATGTAGTCTTTCAGCGCGATCACGCTGGGCAGGCGGAGCGCCTGGCTCGGGGAGTGCACCTCGAAATCGTATTCGGACAGCACGCTCACCCGGTCGAGGAACACGGCCTTGATGGTGTCCTGCCATGACCAGACCGAGAGCGGGAAATACGACAGCGGACGAAAATCCGCGTTCAACACCAGGGCTGGATAGTGCAGGCCGCCGTCCGGCAAAATGCGCTCCTCACCAAGGAGGTGCACCGTGGCCGGAGGCTCGCCGCAGACGAGTCGCAGGATCGGTGCGCCGCCAAGAACACCTGGGTTATGGCAAAGGGCACACGGTGCTGCAAGGCACGCTGGCCCGGTTCATGGGTTTGTCACGGATCCCGCACGCGGGTTCGGCGGGGGCATGATAGGCCCCAGCTGCACCCCAGGCCCGGTCACCACGCGATTCGCACCCTCGCCCACGGGGTATCTCCATCTCGGCCACGCCTACGCCGCACAGCTCGCCTGGCGCCGGGCGCGGCAGGCAGGCGGCCGCTTCCTGCTCCGCATCGAGGATATCGACCCCGACCGGTGCCGTCCGGAGTACACGGCCGCGATCCTCGACGACCTCCGCTGGCTCGGCCTGGAGTGGGACGGGCCTGTCACCCGGCAATCGACGCGCCTGGCCCTCTACCGCGGCTGTCTGGAGGGACTGCGTGCCCGCTCCCTAGTATATCCGTGCTTTTGCAGCCGTGCGGAGATCGCGGCCTCGGCCTCAGCGCCGCACGGGCCGGATGGCGGGCCGGTCTATCCCGGCACCTGCCGCCGCCTGAGCGGGGCCGAACGCGGCAGGCGGGTGG
>CAXUGD010000011.1:0-23194 GCA_964250355.1 uncultured Acetobacteraceae bacterium
CCGACACGCCGGGCGCGGGAACGCTGCTGCCACAGCCCATTGCAGCCGACGGGCAGCGCCTGGACGACCTGCTCGGGCCGGAGCCTTGCCTGCTCGTCAAGAACGGCCCTGCCGCGACGCGCGGCGGCGACCTCCCGGTCCGCAGCACGGAAGAGGCGGCGCTGGCGCCATTTGCCACGATGCTGGATGCCTGGCTCGACGGAATCGGCGCATCCGGCGCGCTGATCAGGCCGGATCGTGTGGTGTTCGGCACAGGCGAAGCAGATGGGTTGCAGCACGCCTGGCGTGCTGCGCTGGCGCACGCCGCATAGTTCCACTCCGATTGCGTTGCCTCTGCCCGCACGGCACCCAGGAGCACGTCGAATGAGCCGTCAATGCAGCGATGCAGACGATCTGCTCCTGTACGATCACCCGGGTTCGCCGTGCTCGCGTCGCGTTAAGATCACCATGGCCGAGAAAAACCTGTCCTGGCGCGTGCAACGCGTTGATCTGTCCCGCATGGAGCAGAGGTCTCCGCGTTTCCTTGCGGTCAATCCCAATGGGTTAGTGCCGGCGCTGGCGCATGGCAGCAGGGTGATATGGGAATCCAACGTCATCACCGAGTACCTCGATCGCGTGTTTTCCGGCGTTCCACTGTATCCGGCGAAAGCGGCCGACCGGCTCGCGGTCAAGAAGTGGCAAGCGGGCGAACTGGCGATGGCGAAAATCTTCCGGCCGTTCATGTATCAGCGGGTGATGGGGCCGCTCATCCGAGCCACCCGCACGCATGAGGAGGCGATGGAAATCGCTTCTCGATCAACGGCCGATCCTGCCGACCTGGCTTGGGAAGACCGGGTCTGGCGCCTGGCGGTGCTGACCCCGGCAGAACAGGATGAGGCGCTGGACAAGCTGCTCGCCTTTGCAGACACGGTCGAAACGGCGCTGGGGTCCAGCGACTGGCTGTTGGGCGATGCCTTCAGCCAGGCAGAAATCTCGGTCTATCCTCGGCTTTCCATGTACCCGTGGGTGGGCATCGCCCTTGATGGCGCTCGATTCCGGCGGACCGCCGCCTGGATGGAGCGCCTGGCCAGCCGGCCCTCCTTTATGACGACCCAAGATCCCATGGAGCGCAAACTCGTCGGCTTCGTCACGTCACCCGCCTTTCGGCTCGTGGCCCGGGTCACGAAAACGCCGGAGGATCGCCGCACGCCGTGGGACAGGCTTGGGCTGGGCGCTCTGGGCTGGTTCATGAAACGCCAGTAGCGTGCGGCGACACAGCAAGCCGCTACCTGGCTGCGGCCGGCACCTGCCCCGCCAGTGACGGCGGATCCTGGACCGCGCGCGATGGCCGACCTCGCATCGTCTCAGCCATAGCGACTTGAAGCGCCTGCCGGCTCGGGCAGCGCCGGCATCGTGCAAGCGGCACTGGCCTGGCGCGGCCTGGCGCCACTGCACGTCGCACCTGGCGCATTCGGCCTCCGATTTGGCGACGACCGCTACGTCCAGCTTGCAGCTGCGCTCGACGTGATCGACCTTCTGCAAGCGCCGGGGCCGCGCCTGTTTCCCGACGATGCCTGGCTGGAGACGCAGGTGCGCGAGTGGCTCGCCTTCGACACGAGCATGCATAAGGAAGTCCGCGCGCTGGAGGCGGCAAAGGGGGGTGAGATGCCGCCGCCGGGCATGCCCTCCGTCGAATGGGCCGGCAGTATCCTGGCTGGCCGGTTCAGGCAGATCGACGAACACCTGCAAGGCAAGAACTGGCTGGTGGGTGACGAACCTACCTTTGCGGACATCGCATTGGCCGCGCGGCTAAAAGGTCTCCCGGGCTTGGGCGTAAGGGTAGGGGCCGACTTGCCGAACGTCGCTCGTTGGCTTGAAGGGACGACGGTATTTGGGAAACTTGAGACTGTATCTTCCCGCTTTGAGCCTGACGTTGTTGAGCTAAGCAGTCGTTTTTGAAAACAGGACCAAAAACTCTTGTCTATTCAGGCCGTAGCAGTTGCCAAAGTGTTTGCTTGTTGAACAAGACCTCAGCTTTCGTTACCGGTGTTACCGAACAACGCGCGCGCGTTGTCGCCCATGACCGCGCGGCGCTGTGCCGCGTCCAGCACCGGCGTCTGCACCAGGGCGTCCAGCAGCGACCGGCAGAGCACGACGGGGGTGAAAGGGTAGTCGCTGCCGTAATGGATCCGGTGCGGGTCAGCCATCGACAGCAGCGCCGGCAACAGTTCCGGCAGCGGCGCGCCGGCCAAGTCAAAATGCAGGTGGCGCATCGCCTCGCGCAGGCGCGGCACCGGCTTGCCGTCATGCATCAGAAAGCGTGTCACCGCGTCCACCCGGCTGGCCAGCACCGGCAACGCCGCCCCGGCATGGGGGATGATGAAAGCCACGCGCGGAAAACGCTCATGCACGCCCGCAACGACCAGGTCGGTCACCGCCCGCGTCGTCTCGAACATGAATTCCAGCATCGGCCGCGGGTAAAGTGAGTCCAGCCGCGCCGAGCAGGAGCAGGCGGGCGAGGTCGGGTGTATCAGCACCACGGCACCGTCCCCGTCCAATTGCGCCCAGAATGGCTCGAGCCTCGAGTCGCCAGGGTAGAGGCCGCGATGGTTGGTCTCCATGATCAGGCCGTCAGCGCCCTCTTGCCGCAGCACGCGCTCCGCCTCCTCCAGCGCGCCGTCCACATCGGGCAGCGGGGTGGAAGCCAGGTAGTCAAACCGGTCGGGGTGGGCGCGCTTGAGCCGCATCCCCTCATCATTGACCGCACGGGCCAGCGCGCGGCAGGCCGCGTCGTCGCCGAAATGCACACCGGGCGACGAGATGGACAGCATGGCACGCTCGATCCCAAGCGCATCCATGGCCGCGAGCGCCTCGTCGGCCGACCACGGCGGAATGGCGGGCATGCCATCCGGTCGCCCATGCCCTGCGGCCAGCAAGGCGTCTCGATAGATTTCGGGGATGAAATGCGCGTGCACGTCCACGCGGCCCTGCTCGACGTGGGACACGCCCCACCTCCCTTGCTGGCGCTTCGGCATTGTGACCGAATGGCTGCCGAGGCCAGCACGCACGAAGCTGACTGAACAGTCAAGAGTGTGGAGCGACGAAGGACGGTGTCAGTGGCAGCAGATACGATCGAGACCAAGCGCGGCGGCGAACGGCGTGGCGCCGTGCGTGCCGCGCTGCTGACCGCAGGCCACCGCCTGCTGGCGCAACGCTCCATAGACGCCCTGGCCATCGACGAGATCACGCAGGCGGCGGGCGTAGCCAAAGGCAGCTTCTACACGCATTTCCAGGACAAGTCGTCCTTCGCCTCCACGATCCTGCGCGATATACGGGGCGAGATCGAGGCGCGGGTGGACCTCGCCAACAAAGCGGTGGACGACCCGGCACGGCGCGTGTGCCGCGCCTTGGCCGTCTATGTGAATTATATGCTGGCCTCGCCCCAACGCGGCAGCGTTCTGCGGCGGATCAGCACGGGGCTTGCTTCGACGGAGAACCCGCTCAACCGCGGCGTCCTGGCCGATATAGCGGCCGGGTTGCGCACCGGGCGCTTCGTGGTGCCCTCCGTCACGGCCGGCGCGCTATTCGTCATCGGCGCCTGTGAGGTGGCCATGCAGGCGGCCGTTGACGGCAGTAGCGATGCGGACACGGTGGCGCTGGCGCAGCAACTGGCGGCGCTTCTGCTGCGCGGCCTGGGCGTGGAGTTTCGCGAAGCCGAATCGCTGAGCGCCGCGGCAATCCACGACCTCATCTCGCTCCAACGGGCGTAATACAAAGATTGCCAGCGCTGCCGCCCGAAGCTAGTGTTGACCGTATAGTCAATTTTTGTGGAGCGAGGTCGCATGGCGAATCCCGACGCAATGCTTCATGCGCCATCATCGGTCCAGGGCGGCCACGCGCCGCGGTCGGATGTGGATCTGTGGTCGGAAGCAGCACTCGCCGACCCGAACAGCCATTACGCGGAACTACGCCGGAACGGCCCCGTCGTCTGGCTGACGCGCAACAACGCATGGGCGCTTACCCGCCACAAGACGGTGCGGGACGCGTTGCGGGCTCCGGAAATCTTCTCCTCCGCCCAAGGTTGCATGATGAACGCGGCAGCCAACGGCCTGGCCGCCGGCCGCAACATGCTGTGCACCGACGATCCCGTGCACCGCCAGTTGCGCAACGTCTTCGCGCGTCCGCTGCTGCCCGCCGCTGTGGGCAAGTTGCGTGCCCGGCTCGCCGAAATGGCGGAAGCACGCGTGGCCGCCATTGTGACGGATGGCCGTGCGGAGGTGGTGAGCGATCTGGCCCAGTTCCTGCCGCTCGCCGTCGTTACCGGGTTGGTCGGGCTGAGCGACGCGGGCAAGGCGCGCATGCTGGAATGGGCGGCCGGAGTCTTCGACGCGTTCGGCCCGGACGATCACGCGCGCACCGCCTCCGGCCTGCAGGTGACGGTGGACGCGCTGACCTACGCGATGACCGTTCCGCGCGACGAACTCGATCCGGAAGGCTGGGGTGCGGCGCTGTTCGCCGCCGCGGACCGCGGTGAAATCCCGCCGGAGGCGGCGCGCGGCATGCTGATCGACTACATCGGTCCTTCGCTGGACACGACGATTCTGGCCACCGCCGGCGCGCTCGCGCTGTTCGCGCAGCATCCCGAGCAGTGGGACAGGCTGCGGCACGAGCCCTCGCTGTTGCCGGGCGCCATCGACGAGGCGCTGCGGCTTGCCGCACCGATACGCGCCTTTTCTCGTGTGGTGACGAGCGACACGGTCATGGAGGGCGTCCGACTGCGGGTCGGGGAGCGCGCGCTGCTGATCTATGCGTCCGCCAACCGTGACGAGCAGCGCTTTCCGGATCCCGACCGATTCGACATCACGCGCCGGCCGCTCGACCATCTCACCTTCGGCTTCGGCACGCATTTCTGCGCCGGTGCGAACCTCGCCAGGCTGGAAATGACCGTGCTGCTCGAAGCGCTTCTCTCTCGGGTGGCGCGGTTTCACATCGTCGAGCAACGGCCGATGGTCAACAACACGCTGCAAGGCCCCGCTTACCTGCTGATGGATTTCCTGCAGCCAGCCTGACACGCCGCACGACCGCACGACATTTACGACGACGGAGAAGTTGGCATGCGCGCGTTCAGGTTGGGTTACGTGGAACTGGGCGGCCCGAAACCGGAGGAGCAGCGCCGCTACCTGGGTGAAGTGCTCGGCCTTACAGAGACGGCGTCCGCCAGTGGCGCCAGCTATCACAGCCTAGGGCTGGACCACCACAACGTGGCCGTGGTCCCAAGCGAGCGACGCGAACTGCGCGCAATTGGCCTTTGGGTGGCGGAGGAGGCCCGCGACATTCTCGCGCGCGTGCGGGAAGCAGGTTGTGCCGCAGACATCCATCACGATTCGCGTCCAGGTGTCGCGTCCCTGGTGTCGGTTGAGGCGCCTGGTGGCTGCCGGCTGCACCTGTTTCCCGAAATGTCGTTCACCGCATCGGGTATTCGGAAGACCGGCGTTGTCCCTATCGGCCTCGGTCACGTCGCCGTCGTCTCACCCGACGCGCCCGGCCTACTTGGTTTCTTGTCGAACACACTCGGTTTTCACATCACCGACCGTATCGAAGACCTGGCAACCTTCCTGACCTGCACGCACGAGCATCATGTGCTGAATGTGATAGGCGCACCGGTGCCGACATCGATGCTCCACCACATGGCCTTCGGCATGCGGGACAGCCCGCACCTCACCATCGCGGCCGACCAGCTTGCCTTGAGCGGCCTGCCGATCGTCTGGGGTCCGTCCCGGCACACGGCAGGACACAACTACGCCTCATATCATTTCGACCCCACAGGCAACCTGATCGAATTCTACGCCGACATGGACGTGTTCGTGCCCGAGCTGGGCTGTTTCGAGCCGCGCCCCTGGCATCACGATATGCCGCAACGCCCAAAGACATGGCCCGCAACGCAGCTCAGCAACTGGCAAACAATTTTCGGCTTCGATTTTACATCTGTACTGGCAATCTGAGTTAACGCTCTGAGAGTCTGTCTCGAATCGGTTTGTTCAACGTGCGAGTCTTCATAGCAGCAGTATAGCCCTCGACCGTCATGTCCAGGAACTGCTCGCCCGTGCCCTGAAACCAGGTGGCCACTATGATTGCTGGCGATGCCGGTCATGATCAGGCCGCCGATCATCCCGAGGTGCTCGAAGAAGGCGTACTCGGTAGCTGTCCGCCGCTTGCTTTGCTTAAGCTTCCAGAACCGGTGCCTCAGGACCTCCGCCCCCACCGTCAAGCCGCCTTCAGCCCCGCCTTCCGTTGCTCCTCGACCGCTGTCGATACGTCTACGACCTCTATGACCGCCGCCGCCAAGTCTAGCGACGTGGGCACCAAGGTAACGACGGGCCACCCCCAGCGACTCAGGACGAGAGCATCTATCCCGTCGACGGGTCGCGAGCCTCGGTTTGCGGCCATGGCTGATGTCATGCGTCAGGTCGCCTTCCTGATGGCGGCGGCGGCGCCGCCTTGCCGCTGGAACGGCGCGAAGGCGCGGCCGTCGCGCGTGGTCACGATGCCGTTGGCGACCAGGGGCAGCCGGAACGCCTCGACGACCGGCGTGAGCAGGCGGAGTTGCTCGACCGCGGCGCGGTCTTCGGATGAGCGACGACGGAAGGAGTCGCCGCCGCCAGCACTGCGGCAGGGCGATCGCCGCCTTAGACGACAGTCTGTCACGTCGTTCCAGCGCCATCATAGAGTTCTCCCGCTTCGGTTGACCGGCTTGCCGCAGCGGGAGCCTATCCGCCCTCGGTAAGCGGCACGGCCACGTCGAAGACGTTCAGCAGGTTGCAGATGATCGTGTAGCAGCCCGCGATGTAGGCGATCTCGGCGACGCCCCGCGTGCCGAAGCGCTCCATCGCGGCCGTGTAGAGCGTTTCGGGGACTTGCGCGCCGCGCAGCAGGATGGCGGTGACGTCGAAGGCCAGCATCTCCTCCTCGGTCAGGTCGGTCGGGCGTTGCCCAGCGGCGATCGTTCTGATCTTCAGGTCTGACAACCCCTTCCGTTTCGCGACCGCTTCGTGGCTGTAGATCTCGTAGATCGAGGCGAAGCGCGACCCCGTCAGCAGGATGACGACTTCGCGCGCCAGCGGCGGCAACGTCGGTTCCTTGTTGAGCGCCAGGAACACGCTCCAGGCCGCCGTACCGAGGTCGGGAAAATGCAGCAGCGCGTTGAACGGCCCGATCAGCGTCCCGTCTGGCTTGTGCGTGACGAAACCGCCGAGGAGGCGCGCGATGCTGTCGTGCAACTGATCGTATAGCGGCTTCTGCTCCGCCGACACCTCGGCGGGCGGAATGACGGGAAGGCGCATCGTACGTCTTGTCAGTTCGGAATCTTGGCGAACACGCCGCGGTCGCGCTGGATGAACTCGACGACGTTGCCGGCCGGATCGAACACGAACACCGTGCCGATGCCGAAATCGAGCGGATCTTCGGCCGACGTCACCTCGTGGCGCTTTGAGAAATCGAGCTCGGTCTGGAACGGCTTCAACCCGGCCTCGAGCAGGGCGGCGATTACGGCGTGGAGATCGTGCGTCTCCAGCGCAACGTGGTCGGCGCCGTCGCGCGCGTTCTCGCGCGAGCTCCCGCTCGGCCGATCGACGCCGCTGGCGGGCATGAGGTGGACGAACTGATGGTCGACTCCGTGCACGCCCAACCAATTGCCCTTTTTGGGATTCGCCTCCATGCCGAGGACGCCGCAGTAGAAGGCGCGTGACTCGTCCATGTCGAATGCCCTCACGCCGGTGTGGTGGGGTGCTGCGATCAAGCTCATGATGCTTCTCCTGAATAGAACGTTGTTGGCCTGGCCGGGCGCCTCGCGACCTCCTTGTCGGGCGTCGCGGCCTCCTCCTCGGGATCGACTCGAACGTCGAGCACCGCGATGCCGGACGTCGCCAGCCACGCCTGAATCGCAGGTTTCAGGCTCGCCACGGAGTTCACGCTGAAGCCCTTCGCGCCCATGGCCTCGGCGACTTTGGCGAAATCGATATGGCCGATCTGCGTCCCGTAATGGCGAGAAGGCCGGTCGCACCCGTCATCGCGACGAAGTCCCGCCGATTGACCCGGAAGGTCGGTCCATCTTCAGCCTTCTCGCGCTTCGCCACCGCTTTTACGTCGGTCCGATCGCACCGAAAAAACAGCCTTTCCATCCCGCTGGACACCAACGGCTCCGCCGTTAATCTCCCGGCACCGTCGAGGACGGGATGCGCTTGGGATTAGCCATGAAGGATGCGAGTCCCGATCTGACGGCGTTGCGCGTGTTCGTCACGGTGGCCGAGACGGGAAGCTTCTCCGCGGCTGCCAAGCGGTTAGGGCGCGCGCAGTCGGCCATCAGCTTCATCGTCCGCGAACTCGAGGAGGAGTTGGCGACGAGCTTGTTCAACCGGGACGGCTACCGACCCCGGCTGAGCGACGGCGGTCGCTTGTTGCTACCCAAGGCGGAGCGCTTGCTGAACGATGCAGCCGGCCTAGTCGCCGCGGCGGACGCCCTCGCTGGCGGGGTGGAGGCGGAGGTCGCGTTGGTCGTGGACGCGCTGTTTCCGTTGGTTGAGCTGACCGGCCCGTTGGCCATGTTCGCGCGTCAGTACCCGCGTGTTCAGCTCAAGGTGTTCGTAGAGCCGCTCGGGGCGGCGACCGACGCGGTCCATGATGGTTCGGCCGCTCTGGGCATCCTCGTGGCGCTCGCGGACCGGTTCGAGCATCTCGAGCCGCAAGCGATGTCGGTCGTCGAACTCGTTCCCGTCGCGGCGCTCCATCATCCGCTTGCCCTCGCGGCGCACGGCATGGACGGATTTCTCGATCCTCGCCTCGCTCGGGACCACCTGCAGCTGGTCCTGACCGACCGCACCGGGCGCACGGCCGTGTCCGACCGAGGTGTTCATTCGGATTTCACGTGGCGGCTCGCAGACCTCCATCTCAAGCGGCTTCTGCTGGTCGGCGGCACCGGCTGGGGCAGCCTGCCGCGTCACCTCGTCGCGGACGACCTGAGCGCGGGCCGGCTGGTGGAACTGCGGTTCGAAAAGTGGGACGGCTACGACGGCCCGCCGCGGCTGCGGACGGCGGTCGTCCACAAGCGCGGCGCGCCGCTGGGACCGGCCGCGGCCTGGTTGCGCGCGCGGCTGGCGGAGACGGCGGTCTTGTCAGACTGACAGGCGTGGCCGCTCCGGGCGTGAGACGGGCTAGCCGGCCCCGTCGGCTGCGCTGAGGTGCGCTTGCGTCTGGCCGTCCCAGCCCCAGGCGCCGCCGGAACCCTCGTGTACGACGAACATAGGCGACCGGGTTCAGGTGTGGACCTCGAACACGTCATAGGGGCAGACGACGACACCGGCGTCCTTGCCCTCGCAGCGATGGAAATCGACGGCCGGAACGACAACGCCAGAGCGCCGTCACCCCGCCACTGCGGCCTTGCTGCGCAGGCTCCTGGCAAACTCCACCAACGTTACGGTTGGCTTGCCCAGCTCCCGCCAGGTGCGCTCGGCATAGAACGGGTCTTCATGGTTGCCGAAATAGGCGAATAGATGTGCGACGAACCGCATCCTGGGATTGAACAGGCCGACCAGCCGCATCATCCAGAGCGGTGCAACGCGGATCTTGAGGTTCGGGTCATAGTTCGCGACGAACAGCCTCATCGCCTGACGAACCGTGATGGCCTCCGGCCCCTGCACCGGAACGTCCGTCGATACAGCCTCAGGGTGCTGGAAGGCCTTGACGACCTGGCGCGCATAGTCGGCGACGCTGATCCAGTAGATCTTAACCTGGGTATTGCCGATCCATTGCAGCGCCCGACCCTGGATCATGTTGGGCAGCAGCTCCATGAAATGGGTCGGCGCGAAAAAGGTATGCGGAATTCCGGACGCCGCAATCATCGCGTGTCCTTGCATGCGGATCAGATTGGGCACCATGTTGCGCCCGATGCTCGGCAGGGCTGGCGGATAGGCGCCGAGCGCCCCGATCTTGGCGATATATCCGATGCCGAGGCCGCGCACGGCGGTCAGCAGGTTGGCCACCCCTTCCCGCTCCTCGTAGAAGGGGAGGTTCGGATCGGCCGTTTCGGTTGCGAGATTGAGGTAGATCGCGTCCACGCCTTGAAGGGCGGCGCGCAGGCTATCCACGTCCCGCAGGTCAGCTTTCACGATTTCGACGCCCGCCGGCAACATGGCTTTGGCCTTTTCGGGCGAGCGGACGAGCGCCCGCACCGCGAACGTTTTGGCGAGCTCGGTTGCGACAGGCGCGCCGAGGCGGCCCGTCGCGCCAAGGACGGCTATTGTTTCGATAGAGTGCATGATCAGTCCTGAAGGGTTCGAGCGATGATGCTGTTGAGCTTGCCGGGGTCGTGATGCCGGTCGATTGCCGCCTCCTTGAGGCCCAGGCCACGTAGCAGAAACAACACGGCGCTCGCCGTCAGCTCCTCGCGGGTCCTGCCATAGTCCACGACCTTGGCCCCCGAGAGGCTGACGAGGTGCAGCGTGTTCGCCAGGTGATGGACGAACCACAACTCGGCCTTGCCCGCGTGCGCGCCGTCTTCGAGGTCGCCGGCCGCCCGCGCCGCCTCCAGGCAGTCCGCGAAGAGGTCGATCCAAGGCCGCACATGCCGGTCGAGGAACACGGTGGCGAACCGTCCGTCGTCCAGGAGGCTGGCGGTGACGAGGCGCTTGGTGTCGTCATGCGCCCGGCGCTCCCCGATGCCGGGGAAGACGGCCTCCACCAGCACCGCCACGCCCATCACCAGCGTGGCGGTCGAAGGCGCGGCGCCATCGAGCAGGGAGGTGCCGACCGCGCTGGCTTCGACGCAATGGCATTCGAGCTGCGCGTAGAGCGCGTCCTTGGTCGGGAAATGCTTGAACAGCAGGGCCTCCGATACCCCCGCCGCGTCGGCGATCGCCTTGGTAGTCGCGCCGGCTCGGCCGTGGCGGGCAAAGATCGGCGTTGCGGCGGTCAGGATCGCTTCCTTGCGGTCGGTTGTAGACAGCCTTGGACAACGCTGGCGCATGGAACCTCCCATCCATGGGTTAGTGATCACTCACTCACATGTCAAGTACTGTCGTGTTGCGCCCCGCGATGGGACAATCCTCGAGGTCAGCCACGAGACGGGCGTCGGCGTCGACCCTCTCGGTTGAGAAACAAGGGGGGAGCTCTTGCGGGCGTGACCTGCTCGCGAGGGCGCGCCGGTCATGTGCGCACAGAAGGCATTGACCCGATCCGTCGTCCGCTGATGCGTGCCCGCCCGCTTCGTCGAGCAGCCCGCGAACGGCATATGTATAACCGGGCAATCTCAAGAGCTAACTGGCACGATTTGTCAGCGCTATTGTTACCCTCTCGGCGCAGATCGCGTTCCTGGTCGGTGTAATAGGCGGGTAAGCGCAGCCTTTCACGGCCACCGACATTGCGCCGGCTGACCGCTCGCTCTAGGTAGCGGCCGTCGAGAAAGGTGGACCGGCGAGGTCAGCCCCGGTCAGCCTCGCGCTAAAAGCGAGGTTCAATTCCAGCCCAAAGGGCCGCGGACCACGACGGGGTGGACGCTTGCCTATCCCGCAGGTCCGGTTCGGCAGCATCAGCTGTGTCGGCAAGAGCCTGTGGGCTGATTCGGCAAGCGTCCTCACGCCGTGCCCGCGGCATCGTGACGGAAGGACGCTCACCATGCGCCACCTGCCTGTTCTCATCGTCGGCGGAAGCCTCGTCGGCCTCTCCGCCTCCCTCTTCCTGCGCCATCATCACGTGACGCATCTGCTGATCGACAAACATCTCGGCAGCGCTGCCCACCCGCGCGCGATGGGCTTCACCGAAACGACCCTGGAGCACTACCGCGCCTGCGGCATCGCCGATCGCATCCCGCAGGCTGATGCCGGCACCCGGCTGCGCCGCGTCCAGGTCGGGACCCTGTTCGGCGACTGGGTCGCCGAGACCGACTGGACGCCTGGAGAGCGGGCGAATCGCGCCGCCGACCTGTCGCCCTGCACCGGCGCCGCGATCGCACAAGACAGGCTCGAGCCGATCCTGCGCGACGCGGCGGTCGAAGCCGGCGCGGAGATAAAGTTGGGCGTCGAGCTGTTAAGCCTTACGCAAAACGGCGCTTGTGTCACGGCGACGGTCCGCAACCGAACCGACGGGCATGAGGAGACGATCACGGCCGATTGGGTCATCGCCTGCGACGGTGCCGACAGCGGGATTCGCGAAGGGCTCGGCATCACCCGGAGCGGCGTGGGTCATCTGCGCACGCTGCGCAGCGTGCTGTTCCGGTGTCCGAACGCCGACGTCGTGCTCGACCGCGGCGCGCAGCAGTTCCAGATCGTGCAGCCTGACTTCAGAGCCTTCCTGACGACCTACGGCGATGGCCGGTGGGTGCTCATGTTCGACGATGATCGCGAACGGGACGCGGAGGATCTGCGAGCGGCAGTGCTGCGTGCGCTAGGTCGCGAGCTGCCGTTCGAGATCATCACCACGGGGCGATGGGAGCTGGCCGGCCGCATCGCCGATCGATACCGGCAAGGCCGCGTGTTCCTGGCCGGCGACGCTGCGCACCAGCTTCCGCCGACCCGCGGCGGCTTCGGCGCGAACACCGGCATCGACGATGCCTGGAATCTGGCGTGGAAGCTTGCTGCGGTCCTGGGCGGGGCGGCAACCCCCGATCTGCTCGATACCTACGATGCCGAGCGCCGGGCGATCGGCTGGCTGCGGCATCAGCAGACCTTCTCGCGCCCCGATTATGCGCAATGGGCGCCCCCGACGTTCGAGCCCGAGCCGCTGTTCGGGAACGACGCGATGGAGTTCGGCCAGCTCAACCGGTCGCTCGCAATTGTGGGAGCCGGCCCGGACCTGCCGGCAGCGGCAACGCCTCAGGTCTGGGCGGGCCAACCCGGCACGCGGGCGCCGCACGTCTGGGAGGATGGCGCGGTGAGAACGCGTTCGACGCTGGACCTGTTCGGGCGAGGCTACGTGCTGCTCTCGGCCGATCCCGCGTGGGTCGAGCTGGGTGGACGCATGCCGGTCGACACAGTGCTGGTCGGGCGAGACTTCACCTTCCCCGACGACCGGTCGTTCGCATCCATTTTCGGCGTCGATGACGCAGGAGCAACGCTGGTCCGGCCCGACGGGGTCATCGCTTGGCGCGCGCAGACCTCGCCGGACGTGACGGTGGAAGCCGCGATTGGCAACCTCGTCGCGGCAAGGTTCTGACGTGGTGAGGCAGCCCTTGGAGCCTAATACGCCGGAAGTAGCTGGGGTCACCGCTGCGCGGCGATCCCCGCTGCAGCCTCGCCAAGCTTCACAAAACGGTCGGGGCTGTTGAAAAAGGCTGAGCGGCATCCGCTCCCCTACGAGGCCGCTTGCTGCTAATCGCGTCCGCGATGACCCTAGCCGCTTCATTGGCGGGGACGCCCTTGGGAATAGCCGCCTGGGCTTGCGCGATGACCGCCCGCATGAGCGCGGGGTAGCGCCCACGCTGCTCGGTGTTCATCTCGCCGATGACGCGCCCGCCAGCGCCAGCGACCCGCCCGAGCATGTCAGTCGTGACGGCGCCCGGCTCGATCACCACGACCTTGACCCCGAGCGACTCGACCTCTCGGCGCAGGGCATCACTGACCGCTTCGAGGGCGAACTTCGCGCTGCCATAGGGCCGTAGGTCGCCATTGCCACCTTGCCGCCGACGGAGGAGATGTTGACGACCGTCCCGCGGCTCTCGATGAGCACAGGCAATAGCGCCTGCATCATCGCGACATGGCCGAACAGGTTGACGTCGAACAGCTTGCGCCACTCCGACAACGGCAGCACCTCTACGGGCGCATTGATCCCGATCCCTGCATTGTTGACCAAGGCGCGAAGGGCACGCCGTTCGGGATCGTCGGTGATGCGCTTCACAAGCGCGGCGATCTCGGCCTCGTTGGTGATGTCGAGCATGATCGGCTCGATGTTCGTGGCCCGAAGCGCGTCGGCGTCCGTGTCTCGTCGAATGCCGGCGAGAACGTGAAAGCCGCGCCTGGCAAGTTCGCGCGCGGTGGCGGCCCCGATGCCGGTCGATGCACCGGAAACGACGACGATCTCACGACCGGGCTGCCTTCCGCCAGGGGTTTGGCTCATCATGCCTGTTTAGTCCCGAATATGGCTCACCAATGAATGTCGGCGGTTCACGCCGAAGCCGCCCACGTTTACGGCAGTAGCTCAAGTTGACGATCTGCTCGACAGCTGTGGGCCAGCGAGAACTACCAGATGGTCGAACAAGCCCGCCGAAGCTTTGATGAATGCGAGTGAACGCTTTCCCCTTTTTCCCCAAGCCTTGGCGAACGCCGACACCGCCTCACCCGGCCAGTGACACCCACTTTGACCATCCGCTGACAGCGACTGCGAAACCGACGATAGCGAGCGGCTTCGTCACAGAGTTGACGTCGTACAGCGCACCCAGGCGTCAATCGCCTCATTCACCGCGTTGGGTGCCTCCAGCATCAACGAATGGCCCGCATCGATCGTCGCACAAATCCCTGGCTGCCCCTTGCGCCGGCCGTCGACACATAGCCGCGTACCACGGTGCTGTCGAACACAGCCTGGGACTTCGCCACGCGACTAGGTAGCGAAGTTCGTCGGTAGCGGCGTGTTCACCTTGAGCGTCTCCATCGAGACAAAGGCCGACACTTCGAACAACTCGATTCGCTGCGTTATGTGCTTATAGATGACGTCGTAATACTCGATGTTGGGCAAGACGAGCTTCAACAAATAGTCGAAGTTCCCCGTCAGCCGATGTGCCTCCACGACTTCGGGGATGTCCTCCACGACTTGGCGAAGCGATTCGCCGCGCTCCGGCCCATGGCGGCCGATTCGGACGAGGACGAACACGGTCGTCGGCACACCGGCGCGCCGTCTGTCCAGCACGACAACCTGCGCGCAGATATACCCCTCTTCACGCAGCCGCTGGACACGGCGCGAGCAAGCCGAGGGCGAGAGCGCCACACGGTCGGCGAGAGCCGAAATCGGCATGCTGGCGTCACTCTGCAACAACGTGAGCAGCTTTCGGTCCCGATCGTCGATCATGCATTAGTCTTGCGATGCCATGCGACGCAGTGCAAATCCGAAGCGAGATAAGCCGGAACTGCGCAACCGTGATGCGCCAGCTGGGCTAAATGCAGCAGAATTTGCATACTTTCCTGCGCCTTGGGCCGGCACAGTCGCAGGTGGCGGC
The DNA here is from genome assembly GCA_964250355.1 of uncultured Acetobacteraceae bacterium. GTDB lineage: Bacteria > Pseudomonadota > Alphaproteobacteria > Acetobacterales > Acetobacteraceae > BOG-908. Next base: position 15,173 of record CAXUGD010000011.1, read on the forward strand.
AGAGGGGCATCGCTGCGCTGTGGCGGATCGATCCGGCCGTCCATCCCGCACCAGAACGAGGTGGTTCCGAACATTGGCATGGGGTCGAACCAAGTAGGCCCCGAGGGGAATGTGTTCGCCCCCGAGTTGAATACGCCACCACCGGCGCTCGTCGTTCATCAACCGCGTAGAGGATACAGCATGAAAAACAGGCATCATGGTCTTCTCGTTGCAACCTCGCTCCTGGCCCTCGCCACTGGCGCGGCGCAAGCTGCAACGGACAACACGCCCCCGGGGCTAAGCCTTGCGCATGACGGCGGTGTGGCCGATCCGGCACAGACGATCACCATTACGGTGCAGCTGAAGCTTGCCGACCCCGACCTGTTCAAGAAAACGGTGGACGCGCTTTACGACCCATACTCCCCCACGTTCCACAAATGGCTCACCGACGCCGACTTGAAGCGCTTCGCCCCTGCGGCCGAACAGATGGCGTCCGTTCGGGCTGAACTCGAAAGGCAGGGCCTGACGGTGATCTCCGTTCAGAAGAACGGCTTCTCCTTGCGGGCACGAGGCGCGTTGGGCGACGTCGCACGGGCGTTCAACACCGAAATCCATACCTTCAGCAGGAACGGCAAGACGTTTCGCGCCAATACCAGAAATGCGAGCCTGAGCGGCCCGGCAGCGGCATACGTCGCGGCGGTTGCAGGTCTGGAAAGCCACACCGTCCGGCCAATGCTGACGCACGGCATCAATCTCGCGACCGGCAAGCCCTACGCCAGCACGCCGGCCGACGCGGTGGAGCAGGCCGGCGGCCTGCGTTCGTTGATCACCGACCAGATCCTCAGCCCCGCCCAGACCGTGAACTTCACCACACCCGGCAGTCCCCTGCCGACGGCCACGTACACAGGCGTCGTCTACGGCGATACAGGCGCACTGGTGCCTGATTACACGCCGCACCAGTTGCAGCGCGTCTATGGCCTGGACCAGGCCTACAAGCAGGGGCTGGACGGGACGGGCCAGACGATCGTGTTGCTTGAAGGGTTCGGCTATCCGACCGCCAAATCCGACGCGAACAGGTTCTCCAAGCTGGCCGGGCTGCCTCCGCTCACGGCAGCCAATTTTCGCGTGATCTATCCCGAAGGCAAGCCGGTCGATCCGAAGGCCGGTATAATCGAGGGCTGGAACGACGAGATCGCGCTCGACATCGACTGGGCGCACAGTATCGCACCCGGCGCCCGCATCGCTGTCGTTGCAAGCAACGGACAGGGCAACGAAGACTTCCAGGCGGCAATGCAGTTCATCATCGACAACAACGTCGGCTACGCGGTCTCGGATAGTTGGGAGACCGACATCGACATCATTTCCGGTCCGAGCGAGCAGGAGTCGTTCGAAAACGTCCTGATACTCGCCGCGGCCAAGGGCATATCGTTCCAGTTCTCGACCGGGGACAGCGGCGATGGCGGCCTCGGCACGCCGGTGGGCGCCGCGGGCGTGCCGTCGGTTTCGCCGCATGCCGTGGCGGTCGGGGGCACGGCGATCTTCAACACCCCCGGTTCCAAGGGACACTACACGACGGGATGGGGCGACAGCGACGTAGTCCTCGACAACGTCACAATCTTCGATCCTCCGTTGCCGCCGCGATTCCTTGTGGGCGGCGGTGGCGGCGAAAGCGTGTTCTGGCCGAAGCCGGCCTGGCAATCGGCCCTGCCCGGCGTTCATCGGCAGACACCCGACATTTCCGCATTGGCCGACTCGTTCACCGGGGTGCCTATCGTCGTCACCAGCGGGTCGCAGCAGGTCGTGGGGCTTGGGATCGGTGGAACCAGCCTGTCCTCTCCGATCTTCACCGCTTTCTGGGCCATCGCACAGCAGAAGGCCGGCCACCCGCTTGGCCAGGCCTCGCCGACCATTGCCGGCCTGAAATCCGGCGTGGTCGATGTTCTGCCGGCCAGCAGCCCAGACAACATCACGGGATCGATCACAGACGCAAACGGAACAACCGACTACACGGCGAAGATGCTGTTTGCCGGTGCCTACAACCACAACCAGTCGTTCTTGGCGACGCTCTATCCGCTGCCCCAGTCTTCCGCGGCGGTCAGTTTGGGCTTCGGGCTCGATTCGTCGTTCACGGTCACGCCGGGCTGGGACAACGCGACAGGCTTCGGCACGCCTGACGGCTTGAACTTCATCAACGCCGCCGCGGCGTTCGGAACCAAGTAAACCTTTTGCCAACAAACGAAGCGGAGACTGTCCGAGCAGGTTCCGCTTCGCCAGGCGCAAATACAGAGTCGCGATTTCCCGGTCGCGGGTCGGCGAGCCTTTAGTATGGACGACTCCAGAGGTGACCAACACCATCGCTTGTTGATTGTCAGGAGACCGCTGCCGTCCACACCGAGGGTCGACCCATTGCAACCAATGTGGTCGATACAGGCCTTCAGCGCGGTATGCAAATTGCAATTGTAGACCGGTCGTCGGGCGGGGACGGAGCGGACAACACGAGCTGGACATGCTCGTCACATCCGCGCGTGTCGCTGCACGGCCCAGTCGGGCCAAGGAAACCGAGCTACGGTGTCATGAGCGCAAACGCGTGGCGCCTCGTCGAGCTTGGAAGACGGTTGGATCTTCTCTGTGCAGGCTTGGGTTGGTTCCGCGTCTCCGATCACGTGGCGGCGCCGCTACTCGCCAACGCAAACCTTATTCTTATTGCGAATCGAAGACGGCTCCGCCGCAGGCGGCCAGCTACGACAAGGTGTCAGCGACAGAAATAGTGATTGATCGTGCTACGCGGCAGGTCGTTGGACACCGCACGCCACTGGCACCCGTTGCTCGGCACATACATCAGCCCGTTGACTACCGCGCGCACATCGACGGTGCACTTGTTGCCGCCCCGCTTGGCGCGAGGGATCTCCGGCCGGACCAGCGCCCACTCCTCGTCGGTCAAGTCGCTCAAGTAGCGCAGCTTGCTGCGGTCGTGACGACCGCGGTTCTCGTCGGTCCGCATCGAAAGCTCCTCCGAGTGGGGCGCTTCCGCCAGGCGGATCACAACCGCCTCACCAGAAGCTACATGTTCTTGGACGAACACCCACGCGTCGAGCCAAGCTGAGACATGTTTTAGAGGCGCTGGAATAAGTGTCGCTTCCGGCCGTCTCAGGATCGTGATGACGTGCGGAAGGCAAGAGGCGATGACGAACGGAAGCCAGGCCCGGACAAATGGCGTCGCTGCACGGTGCCATGGCTAAGCAGGCCAGAAGGCGATGGAAAGGAGTGCGCGCCTCGGCCGGATCATGATCGCCCACCTGCCAGCCCTGCGGCGCTATGCGCTGGGGCTCTCCGGCACCGTGCCGGCGGCGGACGACCTGGTTCAGGACTGCATCGAACGTGCGCTACGACGAATGGAGACGCTGCAAAGCGAGGAGAAGATGGCGGGGTGGCTGCGCTCCATTTTGTATAACCTGTTCATCGACGGCCGAAGGCAGATGAAACAGCGTGGCGAGGGTGTGCGACTCGATGCGGTGGAGAACAGCCCAGGCAACATCGTGCCGCCGGACCGTCGGCATGAGGCGCAGGAAGCGCTGCGTGCCACATCGATGCTCAGCGCGCAGCATCGGCAGGTGCTAATCCTGGTCGGGGTGGAGGGCCTGAGTTACCGCGACGCAGCCGACGAGATGGGCGTGCCCGTCGGCACGGTGATGTCCCGCCTGGCCCGCGCGCGCGACCAGCTGCGCACGCTGAAGGAGCAGGGCGTCCCTGCCCATGCCCCCGTGCCGCTCAGGCGACCGTCATGACGGACAAGACCTATCCGACAGAGGACGAGATCCACGCCTATGTCGACGGCGCGCTCGACCCGGTGCGCCGCGAGGAGGTCACCGGGATGCTGCACCGGGAGGCGGCGCTGGCGGCGCGCGTTGCCGCCTATGTCGCGGACCGCGACGCGCTGCGGCAGGCGCTGGTCGGTATCATGGGCAAACCCCTGCCGCCAGCCTGGCCGGCCAGGATAGAGGCGGCCACGCAAAAGCGCGTCACCTTGCCACGCCGACGGGCGATGGCTGCGGGTGCGGCGGCCGTTCTGGCGGCCGGCGCTGGCGCCGCGCTGCTTTGGCCAAAGGGCGACGGCATTCTAACGGATGCGCTGGCGGCGCGTGCTGAGGGCTTGCGTTCCGGCTTGCAAGTGGCCGGCGCCGGGGCCGCCGTGCAAAACGAGCGGCTCGCCGAGGCACTCGGGCTGAAGGTGCGTGCGCCGGACCTCACGCATTTTGGCTTCCACCTTGCACGATTGGAAGTGAACGACAGGCGCTTGGCGCAGATGGATTATCGCGATGCGGCGGGCCGGCGATTGACGATCTACGTGCGCCCGTCGGACGGCACGGTGCGGTTCGACCTGCTGAAGGCAGGCGCGGCCCGCGTGTGCGTGTGGCAGGATGACGTGGTGGGTGCGGTTATCATCGCGCCGATGTCCGCTGGCGAGATGATGCGCGTGGCGAGCAGCGCTTACGTAGCGTTGAACCTTTGAGGTGCGCGCGCCGAAGATAGGAAGAAAAAACTTTTGTCCCTGCGCAGATCACCAGCCTCGATTGGTCCGGAAGAAATTGGCCGGCGCAAATGCGGGAAAGGCGAAAGTTTCTTGCTTCTTTTGGGTTTGAGGCGCAACGGAACGGAGAAGCTATGCAAGGCTTGGCTCGTCAGGTTCGCCGTAGTCGACCGATCGACCATGCAATTAGGATGGCAAGTTGAAGCGTCATCGTAAGCCTCCGGTGGGAGCCGCCTTGCCGCGCGAGGGCGGTCCAATGACGTAGCATTGGTGCAAGCGACGGTGTTTGCACCAGTGCTAGCGATGGTGCGATGAGCCAGGTGACGGTGATCTCGGGCGTGGAGCGGCGCGGGTCTGGTCGGACGAGGAGAAGCGGGCGCTGGTGGCGGCAGCGTGCGAGCCGGGTGCGAGCGTAGCGGAGATCGCGCGACGCGCGGACCTGCGGCCGAGCCAGCTCTACCGGTGGCGGCGCGATCTGGCTGCGCCGGCAGGGACGGCGTTCGCGGCGGTGACGGTGAGCCCGGAGCCGCTGCCCGCGGCCGAGCAGCCGGCGATCGTGGTCGAGCTTGGCGGGGCGGTGCTGCGGATCGCGGCGGACGCGCCGCCTGCGCTGGTATCGGCGGTGGTGCGGTCGCTGCGGCGATGATCTCCGTGCCCACGGGCGTGCGGATCTGGCTCGCGACCAGTCACACGAACATGCGCTGGGGCATGTTCGGGCTGGCGCTGCAGGTGCAGCAGGGGATTCAGCAAGTATCGGGCCCATTATCGTCCAACAGGATGTGGACGTTCTTCTCGATTCAGTCCGTCAGCCCGGCGATGCGCTCGGCCGCCTCGCGCCCGAGCAGCGAGAGCGCATATCCGACGTGGAGCGGCACCACCGGATACCTTGTCCGGGTGAGCAGCCGATGCGCTTCGAGCTGCTGAAGGGTTTTCGCCAGCATCCGCTCGCTCACCCCGTTCACCGTCCGGCGCAACTCGGCAAACCGCATCGTGCCCTCGCGCAGGGCGATCAGGATCAGCACGCTGCACTTGCCCGTCAAATGGACCAACACCTGGCGCGACCGTCGCGTTGCATCGAACACGCTACCCCGAGCGATTTGGCCGGCCAGATAGTCGGTCACCGCCATCTACCCTCACTAACCTTCATGTGCGTACTGACGTGCTTCCCGAAGCTCTACTAGTTATGACTGGAGTCGGCGCTTCCGCTTTGCTCAGCTGCATCCCTTCAGCCTACAAATTGGACGCAAGCATCCGCACCAGCCAATTCAACAGCTGGCTGTCGTTAGATCGCGGATGCCACGCTGCAATCAGCTCGAAACCCGGGGGCGCGATATCGTCTTCCATCTCCAGGATCGTCAGTCCATCATCCGGCAATAGTCGCGACGGTAAAAACGCCACGGACCGCGTTGCAGCGACCATCTGCGGCATCAGGAGGAAGTGGGGCACGGACAGGATCACGTCTCGCTCCAGTCCTTCCTGATCGAACCAGGTGTCGACCGATCCTGTTAGATTGGGGCGCTGCGGCGAGACGATGATTTGCGGCTCCGACGCCAGCTCCCGTCGGCTGAGCCGGCGGCCGGCCAGCTGTGAATCGCACCCTGCGACACAGACGTAATGTTCGTGGAACAGCGTACGGCGAGGGAAGTACGCGGGCACATAGTCCGGAACGGCCAAAACCAGATCGATCTCGCCGGAAGCCATGCGTGAAGCGAGCGCCTCCACTTCGAGTTCGGTAAGGACCAGCTTCAGGACCGGTGCCTTCGCCCGGATCGCCGCCAGAGCCGGCATAACAGCGACGGCGTGCGCGTAATCCGCAGCCGAGATCGTTACGGTGGCGCGTACCGCGGCCGGGTCGAACGGGGCGCGTCCGACCAACCGCTCGAGCGCATCGAGGATCGCTTCGACCTCAGGCCCGAGCTCGCGCGCCAGATCGGTCGGCGTGACGCCGCGCCCGGTCCTCAGGAACAAGGGATCGTCAAATATGTGTCGCAGGCTGGACAGGTTGGCGCTGACGGCCTGCTGCGTGAGCCCGATGTCGCTCGCGACGCGGCTGAGATTGCCGTCCCGGAGCAGCCCCGCGAAGATGCGGAGCTGTTTGATGCTGAGGCGTGATGCCCGGTTCATCTTGTATCCGCTATCAAAACTGCTTGTTGGATTTTGTAGCGGCCCGCTCGCAAATGTCGACTGCCAACAGAAGCGGACGCGTTGCAGATGAAAACCAGTAACTATGCGATGGATTTCGCATTCTTCAGTTCGACCGGTACTTATAGCTTCGCCGACCGGTGCGAGATCACCCGCGCAGCGGGGTATGATGCGATCCAGACGGTCATCTGGGACGGCAGCGGCTGGGAACAGGGGCTGGAACTGGCGACGGTGGAGGACCGGTTCGGTCTGACCGTCTCGGGCGTCTATACGGTGCTCGATCTGGCGCTTGGCGAGGATGATCCACGCAACAGCGGCCTGCTGCGCATGATCGAGACCATGCCGGAAGGATCGATGGTCGAGCTCGCGATCAAGAGCGCCGGCACCGGCGTCCCACCGTCCGATCCGCGCGGCGACGCCCGCGTCGTCGCCTGGCACTCACAGGCGCTAGCGATAGCGGAGCGCCGGAGCATCCAGGTATTGATCTACATCCATCTACAGTTCTGGGTTGACAAGCACGATGACGCAATCCGGCTCTGTGGAAAGATCGACCACCCCAATCTCGGACTGACCTTTTCCAGCTTCCAATGGTATGCCGCCGATGGCCGCGACATTGGCGGATTGCTGAAACGTGCGGTTCCGTGGATACGCCGCGCCAATTTCTCGGGCAGCCGCCGCAGCGCCCTGGGCTTCTTCCAGGTTGCGACGATCGAGCCGCTCGATACGGGCGAACTCGACAACTTCGCCATCCTCGCCCGGCTTACCCATCTGGGCTACCACGGGCCGCTCGGCTACAATGGCTGGCACGAGGGCGGCGATCCGTTCGTGAAGCTCGAACGGTCGCTGCGCGCACTGAAGGACATGCAGCGCCGCGTTGATCAGCACCCGCATTGGGGAGTCCACCTCGATGCGTAACTCCGTCACCAGCCTCGATGTGCTGACGCCTTCAACGCTGTCTTACCGTTCGCAACCCGGATTTTCGCGCACCTTCAGCATCGATCGGCTGACGCTCGGCCTGTTTCTGCCCATCGAGACCTTTGCTGGAACCGTGCCGTCGATGGAGCAGCAGGTCGAGCGCGTTCGTCTGGCGGAGATAATGGGCTTTGCAGCGGTGTGGTTACGGGACATTCCGCTGCTGGATCCCAATTTCGGCGACGTCGGGCAGGTCTACGACCCGTTCGTCTATCTCGGCTATCTAGCCGCACAGACGAGCGAAATTGCGCTTGGCACCGGGTCGATCATACTGCCGATCCGCAACCCGCTGCATGTCGCGAAGCAGGCGACCAGCGTCGATCAGCTGAGCGGCGGCCGTTTGCTGATGGGGGTGGCTTCAGGCGATCGTCCCATCGAGTTCCCGGCCTTCGGCATCGACC
>CAXUGD010000012.1:0-22712 GCA_964250355.1 uncultured Acetobacteraceae bacterium
ACGCCCGGCCGCGCTCGGGATCGTACGGTTCTGGCCCGTGTCCAGGGCGGTCAACAGCGTGCGCAACGACGGGCCGCACCTGTTGGCGCCGGCGGTGGACGTGGCGCCGCTCACGCCGGGTGAAGCGGTAGTGGACATCAACCCGGCCTGATCAAACTGCCGCGAGGCGGTTGGCGTCTGCGCCGCTTCTGCCGGCCGAACTTCCTCAACCGGCCTAGGCCAGTGCGTCCCCGGCTCGAGTCCCGGCTGGAGCCGCAGCGCCTAAGTCGTTGTGGGTCCGTTCCGGGCTGCGGTCGTTCGGCATGGATGCCCGACCGCCCCGCCCGTATCGTCCGCGCCCAGCCGCCCAAGCGGCGCACCCTGCCCCTGCGCCCGCTGGCGGAGGTCAAGCGGGAGCTGGTGCCGCCAGCGGACCGCACAGATCCTCTGACCAGCGAGACCGCTATCCAGGCGTTCCTGGGCCTGATCGCGGCCTGGCGGATGCCGTCTGCCCGGGCCTGGCGCATGCTGACCGGCCTTGGGCATCGGGCCGGTGCTCTCTCGGCCGAGCAGGTGGCCCGCGTCGATGCGCTGCTGGCGATCGACGCCGCCATGCAGGGTATCGCCTTGGGATCGGTGGGCGAGTGGATGGTCCAGTCGAACGCAGCACCGCTGTTCGGCGGCTCGGCGCCGGTGGACTACCTCACGCGGCTGGGCGGGCCAGGGTATGCGGCGGTGCTGCGGCAGGTGCTGCGCTGGCAGGCGATGTAAAGCTGATCGATGTGCAACGAGCACGCCTTCAACGCCGCTCTCCATCAAGAGTAGTTCATACGGTTTCTCATCAACCACAGCCGCTGGTGAGCATCGACAAGCCCGTCGAGAGACCGGCGCTCGCCGGCACTGCCGTCGAACACAGCCTGCTTGTTGAAGATGCCTTCGAGTATCTCGATCAGCTGTCTAGCTATGTCGAACTCATTGGCATCACACGCAGCATGAAAGGCCGCTAGGACTTTGTCGGACAGCCGGCGGTCGTGCCTCGCACTGACGAGCGAGGGACCAGTTGAGAATTCACCGTCCATCTCTGCACTCCCCCGGCCGTCTTGTCGGGCTCGGCACGGTCATCTGGCCGCGCTGACCGCCCTTAGCGCCTAACGATCCTATGGCAAGGATTGCATTGGAAATCTGACAAAAATACCGGAATAAAGCCCCGCGCTCACACGTCTGCTTTATTGCGGCACCTGCAACGGCCGCAACGGAGATAGCTCAATGTCCAAGACATTTCTATATGCTGCCTGCACGGCTCTAGCCTCCTTGTCCGGCCTGGTCGCCACTGCGCCGATGGGTCGCGCTGCATCGTTCACCACCCTCTACAACTTTGCATCGAGCGCGAACGGTGAGGGCAACATCGTGAGCACGCCGGTTGTGCTCGACAACGTCCTGTACGGTTCAACAGATTTGGGCGGCACTGGCGGTGCCGGCGACGGCACGATCTTCAAGTTCGACCTTGCCTCAGGCAAGGAGACCACGCTCGTCGACTTCACCGGGACGAGTGGCACCAACCCAGGACAGGCCGGCTCCGGCCCGCTCTCGATCGTAGGCTCCACCGTCTACGGATCCGCGATCGTGGGGGGCAAAGGCGATGGCACGCACGGCGAAGGCCTTGGCATCGTCTGGAAGCTCAATGAGGTCAGCGAACAGGAGCATGTGTTCCACGCCTTCGACGACAAGCGCGGAGGCTTCCCCCTCTCGGGCGTTACCCCTGCAGGCGGTGTTTTTTACGGTGCGACCGACATCGGCGGCCCGAACGAGACCGGCACGCTGTTCAAGCTCGACTCGTCCGGCAAGCTCACGCTGCTGTATGCCTTCCCTGACACCACGATTGGCTGCAGCCCGCAAGCGGGCGTCGTCTTGGTCGGCACTATCCTGTATGGCACGACCTCGGCTTGCGGCGCGGGCACCGGGACCGTCTTCTCCTTTAACTTGAAGACGAGCCAAGCCTCGGTGTTGCACATCTTCGATTCCAACAACCAGGGCACGGCCGGCGCCCGCGCGTTGCTCGTCCATGACGGCGCGCTCTACGGGACGACTGGTGAGGACGGCGGCTCAGGCGGCGCCGGACCAGGAACCCTTTTCAAGGTCGCTCTTGCCTCGAAGCAATACACCCTGATGCACACGTTCGGTGGCGCCGGCGATGGCGCCAACCCGGGATCCGGGCTGACTTTGTTAAACGGACTGCTCTACGGCGTCACGCAGAACGGCGGCTCGTCCGGCTCGGGCACTATCTACAGCTTCGACCCTGTGACCGGCAGCGAAGCCGTCGTTCATAGCTTCTCCGGCGGAGGCGGCGGCGACAGCCCCGACGCTGGTCTCTTCGCCTACAAAGGCGCGCTCTACGGCAGCACCACTGACGCAAACACCGACGACCGCGGGACGCTGTTCAGGTTCGTCCCTCAATAAAACGACCGCCGTCGAAGTGACGCCTAGATTCGGTCCGCCGCGCATCCATTGGCAGCAAGACCCGTTGCCAATGGATGCAATCGTGCTGGCCGAACAGTCTTAGGCCTCCCGTTTGAGCGAACATATGTCGGCCTATCCTCGTCCGGCACGCGGAGCCGGTAATTCCATCGAGAGATTATCCGGCACGGAAAGTAGCGCGGACCATCCCCCCAACTACGCCTATTGAGGCCGTAGTCGCACCCCGGACCGTCTCATCATTTTCGATTAAGACCGCGCGCCCGCTTACACCGCCGCGTGCACATCTCGCAGTATCCCAGGAAAATCCAGTGCGGCCAAATACGCGTCGCACCTGCTGGCGCCGGCGGTGGACGTAGCGCCGGCCGGGGCGGCGGTGGAGATCAACCCGGCCTGGTTGTTTCTCGACTAGCGACGACAAGTCGAACAAGGTCTGCCCTGAGTGCGCATGCAGCGGGGTTATCGGTCGAGCTCTGCGGCTGCTCGTTCGGCAATCCGCAGCGCATCGAGCGACCGCTCGTCACCGTCCTCCAGCGAAAAAAAGCAGCAGACAGACCGCACCAGGCGAGAATCCAAAGCAGCAGCCGCTTGCGCTCCAGCCCTGTTGCTGTGGCGACAACCTCGAGGCGGCGTACGAAGCGGCTAGGCTCGGCGGCGAGCGACAAGTCGGGATTGCAGAAAATGTTGGCGAGGTCGAAACCCCGCTCATCCGCGCAGCCGTGGCGCAGAGAATGTTACAAGCCTCGTCGTCCCGCACAGCGCAGGCCATGTCGGAGAGAGAACCCGGCCCTCGGCACGCTCCATCAGCAAGAACTCGTGCCGCTCAGGTCCACCATCGACTGCCCTTGGATGACGGCGGCACGAACGCGTTCGACAATCTTGTTGTGATGCGCAACGATCCCGACCACATGCTGGTGACAAACCACCAGAGGTCCGTCACGCAAGGCCTCACGGCTGGGCAGACGCGCCAAGTTCAATGGCCAATGCCGGAACGGCCCTCGGACGTCTGGCCCGACGCCCCGGGGCGCGGTGCCGCACCCGTGAAACCGGAGTGATTAACCCATGCAGGACAGTATCCAAAGCACGCTCAGGCTGATTTGCGCGGAGCAGCACGACGCTGGGGAACACGTCCAGCCTCCCGCCGACAGCGCAGACATACAGGCTCTGCGCACCTACGCCAGCGAACGCCACAGCGTCGAACTGGCTGAACCGTACACGGAAATCCTGTCGAAGGTGGACGGGATGGACTTCAACGGATGCGTTATCTACGCGACCGCGCAGCGGCCAATACCGGGTGTCGGAGTGCTACTCGGCTTTAGAGAGACCAACGAGGCATTCGAACGCGGCAGCGTCCCATATTACGTGCTTTACGGCGAGACGGGCGACGATCTTTTCGTCCAGGAGCGAGGAGGCACCTGGCACGTCTTGGACAAGGCATCCTTGTCGGTGCTCGAATCGTTTACATCCCAAGCAGCACTGTTCGAGCGCGTGTTAAGCCGTGCCCTGTCTACGTGATTCTCCTCAGGAGACCGGTTGAATTGTACACGCAAGAGATCGCCTCGGTTGTTCAACACCGACCAACGGTCGTTGGTGGGTGTTGAACAGGGTCGCGCGTCACACCGTTCGCCAGCATGAAGCTTCGCCGGTCTCGAGCTCATCGAACGCGCGCGCGTAGCCATCCCGCAGCATCGGCTTCTTGTTACTCGCCGCTGGCCCGCACAGCATCTGGTTGAGCAACTGCCCGACCAGCCCGAGCGCATCGACCTGATCGTCGTGCCGCCCGGCGGGGAACGTCAGGAGCTCCGCCTCGAACGCTTGCCGCCACGGTGCAAGCCGCGAGACGTGCAGCCCGTCCAGCGCCATGCGGCCGCGGATCGACTGGGCCCGCACCGCCTTGTCGCCGCGCGTCGGAAAGGCGTGCCGTGCCACGTAGGCCTGGCGCTCGCGCATCCGGCGTTCGAGGAACGGACCAAGGCCCGACCTGATCTGCCCCGTCTCCTCGGCCCAGCCAATTGGACGCCATTGGCGTATCAGGTCGCAGAACGCCTCGATCCACTTGTCCGCCGCGGCCTGCCCCCGCCACAGGTCCAGCAGCCAGAGCTTTCCGCCCGGGTCCATGCCAACCACCACATGCACGGTGTAGTCGCCGCCGTTCGCCGTCACCGCGTAGTCCGAACCGCCATAAACCCGCAGCGTCGAACGGTCCGGCAGGGTGTCGGCCAGGTGCAGCCACTCGCTCCGAAAGTAATCGCCGGTGTCCGGGATCGGACGTTGCTGGTAGAGCGCCGACCAGCTGCGCGTGTTCGCCTCGGTTTTCATCCGGGCCAGCGAGGCTGCGTAGCTGTAGGTGTCGTCGCTCCACAGCAGTTCACCTGGGGCACGGTGGAGTGGGTCGTCCGATTCCGCCTCGGCTGGCAGCGAGACGACACGCCACTGGCCAGGCTGCGCCTCCAGCAGCCGTCCTGCCAAGTCGTCCTCATGCCAGCGCGTCTGCACCACCACGATGGCGGCACCAGGCCGCAGGCGGGTGCGGAGGTCATCCTGAAACCATTCCCACACGCGATTACGGCGGACCGCGCTGTCGGCCTCCTCACGCGACTTCACTGGGTCGTCGATCAACGCCAGGTCTGCCCGCAAACCGGTGATGACGCCGCCGATGCCGGCTGCGCGATACTCGCCGCCGTTGGTCGTGGTCCACAGGTCCTCGGCCTCCCGCTCCAGTTGATACCCGAGTGTCAGGCCTCGGGTCCGGATGCGCCCCCTCACCCGCCGCGAGAACGCGCCAGCCAAATCAGCCGTGTTGCTGGTTGCGATGATGCGCCGGTCGCATCCCTGCGCAAAGAACCAGGCCGGGAACAGATCGGACGCGTAGGTGGACTTGGCCGAACCCGGCGGCATGAACACGGCCAGGCGGTCGTGCACGCCGTCGGCCACCGCTTGCAGCTCGCGGATCAGTAGGCGATGGTGGGCTGCCGGAGCCAGGCCCTGTGGCGCCAGCGCGTGTTCGCACCAGAGGCCCAGATCGCGGCGAATGGCGCGCCGTTGTCCGAGCTCCCAGGCAGCGTCAGTCACTGTCGATCGTCAGCCGTGCAGTGCGGGCGCGGGCGATCTCGTCCATCAGTTCGGCGTCGGTCAGCTGGTCGGACGGCCGGGTCGAGAGGACCAGTTCGTGCTTCTCGCGCCAGCCCGCCCGGGCCTTCATCCAGAAGATTGCGGCGGCGACGTTGTTGCCCTCGGTGGCCATACGGAACAGGCTTTGCCCCACCTTGGCCGTTGCCTCGATCGATCCACGCTCCAGTTCGTGGGCAAAGTACTTCCGCAGCGTTTTGGGGTCCATGTCCAACATAACGGCTATCCCCTCATGCGGGACGCCGTAGCCGGCCATCGCTTTGGCCAGCCGGCGCTGCTCGTCAGTTGGTTCGAGGCGAACACCTTGGCTCATGCTACGGCCTCGCCAGCGCGCTCAGCCGCCACGTCCGCGAACGTGGTCGTGCTGCCATCCAACACCGCTTGCTGGCCGGTGAACGCCTGCCAGCGCAGCACGGCGACGTCCACGTAGGCCGGGGAGAGCTCGACCGCGTGGCACACCCGGCCCGTGGTCTCGGTCGCGATCAGCGTGGTGCCTGAGCCGCTGAACGGCTCGTACACCGCCTGGCCGGGGGTGCTGTTGTTCTCGATCGGCCTGCGCATGCACTCGACGGGTTTTTGCGTGCCGTGCACCGTCTCGGCGTCTTGCGCCCGGCTGGGTATCTGCCACAGCGTTGTCTGCTTGCGGTCCCCCGTCCAATGGCCCTGGCCACGCACGCAATACCAGCAGGGTTCGTGCTGCCAATGGTAGTTACCACGGCCGAGCACCAGCCGGTCCTTCGCCCAGATCACCTGCGCCCGGATTTGAAAGCCGCATGCTGTTAGGCTTTCGGCCACCGTGGTGGCGTGCAACGCACCGTGCCAAACGTAGGCGACGTCGCCGGGGAACAGGGCCCAGGCTTCACGCCAGTCCGCCCGGTGGTCATTCTCGACCTTGCCCACGCGCTGCGTGCTGCCCAGGCCGGCACGGTTGCGCCACGCGGGGTCGTAGGCGACGCCGTAAGGTGGATCTGTCACCATCAGATGCGGGCGCACGCCGTCGAGCACGCGTTCGACGGTGGCCGGGTCGGTGCTGTCGCCGCAGACCAGGCGGTGACGCCCGAGTAGCCACACGTCGTCCAGGCGGCTCACCGGCGCCTCCCGCATAGCAGGCACATCGTCGGGGTCAGGCAGCCCGATAGTCGGGTCTGCGAGGAAGCTTGCGATCTCGTCGGGGTCGAAGCCGGTCAGGGCCAGGTCGAACCCGTCGGCCTGCAACTCGCCCAGCTCTATGCGAAGCAGGTCCTCGTCCCAACCAGCGGAGAGAGCCAGCCGGTTGTCGGCCAGCACGTAGGCGCGGCGTTGCGCAGGCGTGAGGTGGCCGAGCTCGATGGTCGGCACCTCCGCCATGCCCAGCAGGCGGGCGGCCAGAAGGCGGCCGTGGCCAGCGATGACGCCGCGATCGGCGTCGACCAGCACCGGGTTGGTGAAGCCGAACTCTCGAATGCTGGCGGCGATCTGCGCCACCTGGGCATCCGAATGCGTACGCGCGTTGCGAGCGTACGGGACCAGCGCTGCGACTGGCATCGGCTTGTAGACGGGGAAGGCCTGAGGCATCGGCGACTCCGTGCCCAATTGACGTCTCAAATGGCGGCACTTGTGGGCATACCTCCTCATACCCGAGGGCTTTGCGATGTGTTCCACGCAACCGCGTCAGTAGGTTATTTGTCGTTGCGCTGACGCACCCGACGCACCTGACGCATTTTTCTATATAAGCCCTATCAGGCGCGCGCGTGTTGCCCCTGCATAAGAGAAGTGTGTCAGACGCGTCAGTGTGTCAGCGGAATGAATAATGCACCACTCGCAGGCAAGCCGATCGCACGCGCGGCACAGGTTTGTTTCGATGGGCTGATCGTCCAACCAAAACCGCTCCCGGTCATGCAAGCTGTCCTTCGTTCCCCTCCGAGGGCCGCCAGAACCGTTCGCCGTTGCTACCCCGCTTTCCGCGTTCCCACCCCAAGCGTTCCATGGCGGCCGTGATGCGCCGCTGATCTGCCGTGCCCAACTTCGGCGTGTCTATGAACAATGCCTCTTTGGCGACGTCGATCACCTGTACGTCTCCGCCTCGAGCAGCCAGGAACGTGCCGATCTTTCCCTCCCAAGCGTCGACTTCGTATCGTGCTTCCTGCTGCGGCTTGATATGCTTTGCCTCGAACTCTTGGTTGGGCCACCATGGCTGACCGGCCTCGTACAGAACGAGCGCTTCAGCAAACAACTGGTCGCGGTCTGCCGTGAGGGCGTCGGTGTTGATGTTGGTCACCTTGACTGGCCAAAACCGTCGACCGCCGGTCTCGTCGCGCAGGTAGGCTTCCTTGTTGGTGGTCCCGATGAATACACATTGCCGCGGCTCGATGACTTCTTTGCGCCCAAAGCTTGGCCGGTAACGCTCGACAGTCCGAGTGATGAACGCTTTCAGAGCTGCCGCTTCCGCCTTGTCCAGCGCCGACATCTCGGCAACCTCGATCAGCCACTTGCCGTTCAAATGCTGACTGACGTCTTTGCCCGCCGCGCGGATGTCGGGAAGGCTATCGAAGAACCACTTGCCACCCAGGATGGAGCAGGCGGTCGATTTGCGAAGCCCCTGAGGGCCTTCGAGGATCAGCATGTAGTCGGCTTTGCAACCTGGATCGAGGATCCGGGCGACCATGCAAATCAAGAACATGACGCCGATGCCGCGCACGTATGGGCTGTCATTGGCACCTAAATACGTGACCAGCCAAGAGCCGAGCCGCTTCTTGCCGTCCCAGCGTAGGCTGTCCAGGTAGTTGCGCACTGGGTGGAAGGCCCGCTCGATCGCGCGGAGGTCGACGGCTTGGTGCGCCGTGTCTTTGCCCAAGCGCCTCAAGCCAGCCAGCTGCATGTATTCCTGCACCTTGGACACGTCCACGTCGCGAATGGGTCGGAAGCCTCGTGATTCCGAGCAGTCGGTGCCGGGCAGAGGCCCAACGATGTATCCAGCTCGTTGCATCAGGTCGTACGCGAACGCGTCGACCAGCTTAGAATCGTGGCGTAAAGCCAGCATGGCATTCGCCACGTTCCCCACAAGCTCGCCCCGTTCGTTGCGCTGCGCATTTGCAAGCCAGGTAGGCTCGACTTTGTCCCAGATGCGGCGAAGCTCGCGTGCGTTATCGGCGACACCTTTCTCCGCATACCACTCGGCCGATTGGGGGTCTGTGCGGATGGCATCGCACATGGCCGCGTAGTCGGCGCCTTGACGCCGCGCGGCCGCGCCGATGCGGAAGGCGGCGACGCTGCGCGATTGATCTTGGCCGGCGACGGTGTGCTTGGGCTGAGACTGGTGCGTTTCGAACGACGATGCTCGGCCAGCTTTCGCTGTGCTGCTTAATGGCTGAACACCCTGAGCAAAGCGCGGCCCGTCGTGCTGGATCACGTGTAGCAGGTCGGCGAGCGGCACGGTTCGCAGTTCGACGCTGCTGCCCGGAAGCGCACGGCCGGTCACGGTGAAGTAGCGTCGGCCGAAGTGGACCTCGATAGCCGGCGGATGGTCCTTTCCGTTTGGGCGCGACCAGGTCGTCGACCATTTGGGGTCACCGCCGACGCCGGTGCCCAGCGCAGTCCTGAGGGTAGTGGCGTCTCTGGTGCTGTAGGTGAAGAACGCCTTGACCCCGGTGCCCGAGGGGCTGACCTCCGTGTAGGCCCGCAGCCGGTCGATGACGGTCTGTGCCCAGTCTGCGATCTCCCCGGTCTGGCGATCTCGGCAGCTGTCCAGGTCGACGCCGCCCAGGCTTAGCTGCTCGTTCAGCCGTGTAAGCTCCAGGCCGACGCCACCGACGCCGTATGGCATAGACAACGCGGCAGCGCACCGTTCCGCGGCGACTCGTGTGCCCCAGGTCTCCGGCGCGTCCGCTTTGGCGCGGTTGCGCGTGTTCGGATCGTAGGGGATTTTGGTCTCTTTCTTGCCCCCTTCGCGGAGCTCGACCTGCCATGCAACCCAGCATCTGGTCGTAGCCAAGCTGGCAAGCGTGACCGGCCCGAGTTCAGTGTTCTGGAGAGCCGTGACGTTGGTCACCACACGCCCCGCGCCGCCTCACGGTTGCCACCGGCCTGGCCCGCCTGAGCCGCGCGCTCGCGTCGCCACGCGGCCAGCAGTTCACGCCCGAGCCTGTCGAAGCTGTCCGTGGTGTCGAGGCTGGCGTGACACAGACCGGCTTGCTCGGCTGGTGCAGGACAGGGCGGATCGACATCGATCCAGCGTCGCCGGAACCAGCGGTTCTGCTCGGGGTCCGACATCGCGGCGGCGCGGGCAGCGTCGATCATGCCGACCTCCGGCGCCGCTGCTGCTTGCCGCCGTCGCTCGGCGCGGCATGATCGTCCGGGTAGGCCGCTGCCATGAGCGTGCCGAGCGCACCGAGGCTAGACAACGCGCGGGGTCGGGCGAAGGCGAGGTAGGTGAAGTCTCCGGCCGCCTCGCGCCGCTGCAGGAGGTGCACGAGGCCCTGCTGGCTGAGACGCATGGCCCGACGCGCGACACACAGCAGCCTGGTGCGCTGTAGCGTCGCGGCGCCACCCTCAGGCGCGCTGTCGATCGCGAGGAAGCCGCGATAGTAGACGATCGAGTCACCCGGGGCTGCGCTGCCCAGCCAGGCGCACAGGGCCTCTTCGGTGAGGTCGGGCAGGGTCGTTGTCGTTCGACGGCTCATGTCTACCGAGCCCCCACATCGACTGCGCGGGGCCGGTGGATGCCGGCAGCAAGGAGGTGGCAGCGGAGCTCTGCAACACGTCGGTAGAACGTCGTCCGGGGCAGGCCGGACGCGCTGACGGGGTCGTGCTCGTCCAAGACAAGCAGAGCGCACAACGCAAGCGCCTCGTCGGGCAACGAGGAGAACGCCCGGTCGAGGTCGAGCAGAAGCTCGGCCCGCGTCAGGACGTCCCGATCGGCACCGACCTGGTGGCTGTAGCTGTCGCTCTCAGCAAGCGTGTCTGCGAGCGTCAGGTTCGAGCTGTTGGAAAGCGGCGCATGCAGCGAAACCGTTTGGCGGTGTTGCCTGCCCTGCCTCGTCCGGCCACCGATCCTGGTGGCACGATGCTGAAAGCAGAATGAGGCGTATGTCGCCAGCGCGCCCCGTGCCGGGTCGTAGTTCTTGAGGCGCGCCAGCAGGTCGGCGAGGAGGTCCTGCCGCACGTCCTCGGCGTCGAGCCAGCTGCTCGTCTGCCTGCGATAGAGCTTCCGCGCTGCACGCTCAGCAGCGGTGATAAGCCGCAATGTTTCGGGTGGTTGGAGATGCATGATCGGGTCCGTTCTCGATGACGAACCCGATCTTGGCGATCAGACTATCCCACAGGTGTGGGAGGATTGTGGGACGATTGTGGCGGCGAATTTTCTTGAGCCATGACGATCTGATGAGCCGGGAGATTCAGCATGTAACCTCGTCTCGATCGGTTCTGGATGAGCTCGTCTCCCGTAGACAGCGGCACTCGAAGCGTCTCGAGCTCCTGCCGCAACGTGCTTATGAGCTTAGTGAGCGTGTTGTCGCTCGCGGCATCGGAGAAAATAGCTTTGTGAAGTTGTTCTTTCGATATCAGCGGACAGCCTGACTTGACCCTCTTTGCGAGCTCGGAGAGCAACTGATAGTTTCTCGGCTGCAGCGAAACTTCTCTGCCCTCGAACCGGACGGCTTTCGCTCGATCGTCGAACACTAGAACTGAACCTGAGGCTATCGTAGGCCCACTCTCTGGCGTCGACACAAGGACGTCGAATAGATCTAGACCGCTTCCACTGGCGGTGTTCGTCTGGAAGTTGGGCTCTAAGACACGCCACCGGCCCGAATAAACCGAACTCCTGGGTGCTCCAGGTAAGCTTCCCGCATGAAACGCAAAAGCCACAAGTTTCTCTGTTTTCAGCTTATCGATCAGTGTGGCGCGAAGGTGATCCAGAACTCTGCAGTAGGGGTCTCGCAGCCTTTCTTGGAGCCTGCTTTCTGGCCGTTGTTGCGGGCTGAGACGATCCATAGTGATCTCGTTGTAGCCTTTCGCAACGAGGTCTTTCAAAACGAGCAGGAGGTCGGGTTCACCCCAGTATAATGCGGCATCCGCAAGCGTCGTGTAGGTGCGGTGGATTGCGGGTGTCGTGTCAGTCTTCAAGTCGGCCAACTCCATTTGCAAGCCGAGCACGACTCCAGTGTCGTGTGCTCGCGCGTGGAACGGTCCGACTACGAGTTGGGTAGATAAAGGGGGTGAGCCACTACCACCCGCCTCAATGCGACAATCCCCACCTCGCGCCCCATCTACGCGAGCTCTGCTCCATCCTGGCCGCCGGCATCGTGCGGCTTCGGTGCCGCACTGCCGAGGAACGCGCCGGGGATGCCGCCCAGCTCGGGCCTGACGGAGAGACTTCGCTACACTTCCCTGCCCACCAGAGCGGTCATGCCGACACACCAAGTCGGAGACACGCATGAAGGCCGGAGCCAGCCCAGGACAGCCAACGACGGCTTCAATCCCCGCCATCCCACAAGCGGACGTTCTGGGCCGAGTCGCCGCGCTCAAAACCACGCTCACCGCCGACCTGAAGCAGCAATGGCGCGAACTGTTCGGCAAGGAACCGCCACCGTTCAACCGAGCATATTTAGAAAGCCGGCTGGCCTACCGCATCCAGGAACTTGCCTACGGCGGACTGAAGCCCGAGACCCGGGCCAGGCTGGAGGCGCTTGGTGAGCAGCTGGACGGCGGCAACATCGTGCTCCGCCGCATCCGGGCCGACAGCCGCCCGCTCCCCGGCACCCGC
Organism: uncultured Acetobacteraceae bacterium; assembly: GCA_964250355.1. Classification (GTDB taxonomy): domain Bacteria; phylum Pseudomonadota; class Alphaproteobacteria; order Acetobacterales; family Acetobacteraceae; genus BOG-908. Next base: position 12,320 of record CAXUGD010000012.1, read on the forward strand.
CTGCTGCGGGAGTGGAAGGGTGTCGAGCACGTCGTCACCGTGCTGGCCGACGGCTTCGAATGGGAGGGCAGGCCCTACCAGTCGCTGTCCGCCATCGCCCGCGCCATTACCGGCACGCGGTGGAACGGGTGGACGTTCTTCGGCCTCAAGAGCGTGCGGGGTGGCCTGTGAGCCGGCGGTCGCTGCCTGGGCCGGTTGCCCCCGCGCCCATTCTGAAGCGGCGCTGTGCCGTCTACACGCGCAAAAGCACCGAGGAAGGGCTCGACCGCGAGTTCAACACCCTGGATGCCCAGCGCGACGCGTGTGAGGCCTATGTCGCCAGCCAGCGCGCCGAGGGCTGGGTGCTGGTGCCGGACCACTACGACGACGGCGGGTTCACCGGCGGCAACCTCGACCGGCCTGCCCTGCAGCGCCTGCTGGGCGACATCCAGCGTGGCGCGGCCGACGTGGTGGTCGTCTACAAGATCGACCGTCTGTCCCGCTCGCTGATGGACTTCGCCAAGCTGGTGGAGGCCTTTGACGCCCACGGGGTGACGTTCGTCTCGGTGACCCAGTCGTTCAACACCACAACCAGCATGGGCCGGCTGACCCTCAACATCCTGCTCAGCTTCGCCCAGTTCGAGCGCGAGGTGATCGGCGAGCGCATCCGCGACAAGTTCACCGCCTCCCGAGCGCGCGGCATGTGGATGGGGGGCCGCGTGCCGCTCGGCTACGACGTCCTCGACCGCAAGCTGGTGGTGAACCTCAGCGAGGCCACCGTGGTCCGGCGCGTGTTCGAGGGCATCGTCGAGACCGGCTCCGGCACGGCGCTGGCCAGGCAACTGCAGCAGGAGGGCCTGACCAGCAAGACCGGCCGGCTGCTCGACAAGGGCGACGTCTACAAGCTGCTCAACAACCGGACCTACGTGGGCGAGGTCACCCACAAAGGGCAGGTCTATGCCGGCCAGCACGAGGCAATCGTCAGCCGGGCGCTGTGGGACGAGGTGCATGCGCTGTTGCAGGAGAGCCCGCGGGCGCGGGGTAACAAGCACCGGGCGCAATCGCCTGCTCTGCTGAAGGGCTTGATCTTCGGGGTGGATGGCCGGGCGCTGTCGCCCACCCATACGCGGCGGCGCGGGCGACAGTATCGCTACTACGTGGCGCAGCGCGTGCTGAAGGGGCAGGAGGCGGGCAAGGACACCGTGGCAAGGGTGTCGGCGGCCGAGATCGAGGCGGCCGTCACCGGCCAGGTACGGGCGCTGCTGCGCCAGCCGGAGGTGGTTGTTGGCACCTGGCTGGCGGCACGGGCCGAGTCGCCTGGGCTGGCTGAGGCCGAGGTGCGGGACGCGCTGTGCGAGTTGGACCCGCTGTGGGACGAGCTGTTCCCGGCCGAGCAGGCGCGCATCGTCCGGCTCCTGGTGGAGCGGGTCGAGGTCGGGCCAGGTGGGGCTGACATCCGGCTGCGGGTTGAGGGGCTGGCGAGCCTGGTGCGTGACCTGGGTGCTGCGCCGTTGCGGGTGGCGGCTTGAGCGAGGCGGGCAGCATCACGGTTCGGGTGCCGCTAGCCATCCGGCGTCGGCCGGGGCGCAAGACGGTAGTGACACCCGGGGGCGAGGAGGGTGCGCCGGTGCGGGTTCGGGCTGACCCGGCGCTGGTCAAGGCGTTGGCACGGGCGTTCCGGTGGCAGCGGATGCTGGACGACGGGCGGTATGGGTCGATCAGCGAGCTGGCGCGGGCGGAGAAAATCGAGCGGGGGTATCTGGGGAAGATGCTGCAGCTGACCCTGTTGGCGCCGCACGTGGTCGAGGGGGTGTTGGCAGGCGGGCGATCTGACGAGCTTAGCCTGCCGATGTTGATGGGCGGGGTGCCGACGTCGTGGGCCGCAGAACAACGATAGGCAACGTCTCGAGTCTGCTTCGCGCCCCAACCCGGTCGTTCACCGAGCCAGCCGTGAGCCCTTAAAGCAGACGTTCGTTCAGGTGACGGCGTCGAATAGGATTGATGGATGCATTCTGGCTACTTTCGGGTGCGCACAGGCGATGGCAGACGTCCGTTTATGCGAAGCGCAAGGCGAGTTAGGGCTTATGCCAAGTTGGTCTGCAAGGTCTCGTGCTCACGCGACTTGGCCCGCCGAGGTCGGGACCGGTCCCCTCCGGCCCAACTCCGTCGCCCGGAGCCACCGGGCTTATCGGCGTCCCGCTCGCCGTGCTATCTCATGCCGGGCCGGGCAGGCCCGTGCCGTGAGGGTGCGGTCGCCCGGACCTGCCGAGGGGAGGCGGTTGTCGAAGACATAGCCAAGGTCCGTGTTGTCGCCGAGCGATATGCGCTGGCACAAGCGGCTCCGCGCGAGGGAGGCATGTCGACGGTCCATCTAGCCCAGGACTTGGTCGAGATGCGCCGCTGCGCGGTCAAGCGCATGAAGCTGCTGCCGGATGATCAAATCCTGGTCGAGAGCTTCCATCGAGAGCACGAGGCGCTGCAGGATCTCTCCGGCCATTCCGGTATCGTCACGCTCTACGATGTTGGGAAAGACGAGCAGGGCTTCTACCTCGTCCTGGAGTGGGTGCCCTCCAACCTCGCGGAATTCATCGCGCGGAACGGCCAAATGGCGTGGCCGGACTTCTGGGCCAGGGTCGGTCGACCGCTACTTGACGCCATCGTTCACGCTCAAGGTCGGGGATGGACACACCGGGACATCAAGCCTGCCAACATATTGATGACCGAGGGCGGCGAGCCTCGAATTGCCGACTATGGGATCGCCAAGCGGGTGGAGAGGCCTTCGCTCGGGTTCACGTTCGCCCAATTCCAGTCAGCCCCCTTCACGCCGCCCGAGCCCGACGACGGCGGCACCAGCTTCTCGCGTGACTGCTTCTCCTGGGCAGCCGTCGCCGTTTACTGCCTGACCGCCATCGTCCCTTCTGACTACGGACACCTGGCCGAGCTCGCCGACGCCCTCGATGTCGTGGAAGTCCCGGTCGACCTGTTGGGGTCCGCTTTGTCGCACAGTCCTGCGGTCCGCCCGGTGTCGGCGAGCGCGCTGATGGCGGACCTCGACGCCTTAACGGCTACGGCGGCGAAAAACGACGCGCCCATCGCCTGCCACCTCGCGGTCGCGCCGGACTACCTCAGGCGGCTGGTCGACAACTTTGGCGCGGACGACGCGGACGCCGTCCAGGCCTCGATCCTGGACGAGCTGCGGGAGGTGCAGGCCGGATGGAGGCGGGTCGACGACCCGGCGCCGAGTCCGCGACTGCGCATCTTCGCCGTCACGTTGACGTTCGAGGTTACGGTGGAGAACGGACGACTTTTCGTCCGCAAAGCATGGCCTTCCAGGGCGCTAGAGTTGGAGAGGCACCGCGAGGCGTCCTTCCGGCCGGACGCAAGCTTCACCTTCATGGCGCCGCTCGACCCGGTCGCGTCGAGGGACGCGATTTCCGAGCTGTTGCTTGAGCTCGACGCATTCGAGACTAGCAAGCGCGAGGTCGCAGCGGAGATGCGTCGCGAGCGCATTTTCCGGCTCTGGTATGCGTTCCTGCGTTCGAAGGCGGACTTCGAGGCCAAGAGGGAAAACGCGATCCCCTTTATCGACCGCAAGGTACAGGGCGAGACCGTATCGCTTACGACGGAGGCCCAGGCGCCCGTCGAGCTGCTCGGCCAGTCCCGCGTGGTCCGCCTAGGGACCGGAGGGCACGTTTTCTGCGACGTCACTGACCTGAACCTGGACGAGATTGTGGTAAGCATCTCGTCGGGCGATTCGGGCAGGCTGCCGCGCGCAGGTCGTCTAGAGGTGAACACCATTGCCGCGGAGAAGTCGATAGAGCGGCAGCGGCGCGCGCTCGACTCCGTTTACTACGACCGCGCCCCGAACCCACGCTTGAGGGCCCTCATCGTTGATCCGCGCTCGGCCCGAGCGCCCCTCACGGTAGCGGTCCCGAGGGTCGACCGTCGCGCCTTCGACGACGAGAAGGTCGAGATCCTGCGCCACGCCGTGGGCCTGCAGGACGTCCTGGCGATCGAGGGGCCGCCGGGAACGGGCAAAACCAGGCTCATCGAGGAGATTGTCGTCCAGTATCTTCACCGGAACCCGAAGCACCGCGTGATCCTTTCGTCCCAGACGCACGTCGCGCTCGACAACGTCATCGAGCGCATCAACGCCAGGCAGGCGGCCCTGGAGATCGTCAGGGTCGGCCGGACCGACGACGCGAAGGTGAGTCCCGCCTGCCGCGACCTGCTGCTCGACAGGAAGGCCGAGGCCTGGTCGCACGGTGTGAGGTCCCGAGCGAAGGGCTACATCACCGACTGGGCCTCTGACCGGGGGATCAGCCGCTCTCACATCGAACTCGGTATGGTCGCCGAGCGCTTGATCCTGCTCAAGGGTCAGGTGCGGGAGCTGCGAAGAGGCTTGCGGGAGGCAGACGAGAGGATGCGCGCCGTCGAGGAGCGCACGGAGCGCAAGCTATCGGACACGGGGTCCGCCGATTCGGCCGAGCTCGAGTCGGACGCCGTCGAGGCCGAACAGGCGGTGGGTGAGGCGGGGTCCACCCTGGACAGGCTGCGCTCCGAGATCGCGGCCCTGGAATCGCGGCTCCGCGGTGCCGGGACCTTCGGCGTCGAGCTTGCGGACGGGAGCGAGGAGGATCTGCGCGTCTGGTCCGAGGTGTTTCTGGGAAGCGGTCCCGATGAACGACGTTGCCGCGAACTGCTCGAAATCCAGGAGCAGTGGATGCTCCGGGTCGGGCGCTCCTCCGACTTCCATGCGGCGATGCTTGCGTCAGCGCAGATAGTCGCGGGCACTTGTATCGGGCTTGCAGGTATCCGGGGCATCGAGCAGGTCACCTTCGACCTGTGCATCGTGGACGAGGCGTCGAAGGCGACCGCGACAGAAATCCTGGTCCCGATGGCTAGGAGCCGTAAGTGGATCGTCGTGGGAGACCCCGCTCAACTGCCCCCCTTTTTTGAGGACGGTTCGATAACCCGGCTGGAGGACTACGACGAGCAGGAGGTCCGGGGCACTCTACTCGATCGGCTGCTGGAGCAGCTGCCGCAGCATTCCAAGTCCATACTTAGACAGCAGCACAGAATGGTTGAGGGCATCGGCGACCTGATAAGCCATGTCTTCTACAAGGGAATGCTCAAAAGCCCCAAGAAGAAGCCGGACGTGACGTTCCCGGGATACCTTCCAAAGCCGGTGACGTGGCTATCCACGTCCGAGCTGCCGAACCGGCGCGAGTCCCGCCGTGGTCGCAGCTTCTTCAACGAGGCGGAGTGCCAGGTGGTGAGGGACGCGCTTCGCAAGGTCGACTTCGTAGCCCGTGGACGGAAGAAGGTCTACGACGTCGCCGTCATCGCGGGCTACGTCGCGCAGGTGAAGGCTATTGAGGACGGCATCCGGGACGGCTTGCACGAGTGGTCCGGCCTACGAGTGAGGTGCAGCACCGTCGACTCCTTCCAGGGTAGCGAGGCGGAAGTCTGCATCTACAGTGTCACGCGGTCGAACGAGGAGGGCAGGCTGGGATTTCTGCAGGCCCGCGAACGTCTCAACGTCGCCCTTTCGCGTGGCCGCAGCGCGCTCGTGATCGTCGGTGACGACGAGTTCTGCCGAGCCGCGGAAGGCGAGAACCCGTTCCGAAGGGTGCTTGACCACATCGACGGCCATCAGGAAAACTGCGCTCGACGTCGCGCGTGACCTCCCCCGAAGACACTGCGCGCCGCTTCGAGCGGCGCCAAGGCTACGACCTGATCGACTACGCTCCGGTGGCGTTGCCGCTCTATCGTCTCGTAATCGACGTGGTAACGATGGCCCACCGACCGATTCCGCCGATCAAGGAATTCGTCATGCGCTCGATAGCGGCGGGCCTCGTGACCGAAGGGGAGGTCGCTGGCTTCCTGGGCCTCGACGAGGCCGTGGCCTCGGCGGTCTTCCAGCAGCTCTCCTCGGAGCGTTACGCTACGCTCGACACGGACGGCCACGCCGCCCTCAGCGAGCGAGGGACGAAGGCACTCGCGCAGGCCCGCGAGTCGTCACCCCAGGACGAAATGCTCGTGCTGCTATACGATCGCCTGCTCTGCAAGCCGGTCCGGGTCGCCCCGCAGAATCTGCTCGCCCCGTCGGCCGTCGATCCCGCCGCGGTCGTCGAGATCAGGCCCTATCCTGCGGAGGGTCCGGACGTCGCGGCACTGCCTCTGGCAGAGGTCTCGCAGGTGCTCGCAAAACAGGTCGGGGGATTTGCCGCCTTCGCCCGCGACTTGCTGAAAATCAAGCGCATCGTGCGTCGGACGCGCCTCTACCGGCCTGGGGTGGCCATGGTCTACAAAAAATCGCGCGGCTCCGAGGTACAAATCGCCTTCGCCGTGGACGACGTCCGAGATGAGGCTCTCGAGAACACCTTCGCGGAGCGCGGCGGTCCCAAGAAGATGGGGTTCGTGCGCTCAGTTAACGAGTCGAACGTGGCGGCGGACCTGCGGCGGTATTTGGGTCTGGAGGTCCAGAGGCTGCTGCCGGACGCCGCCGCCCTGAACGAACGACGGCTTGCCGTATCGGTAGCCCGGGTGAAGCTCCAAGCCGCACTGGCTCGCCAGGAACGCGAGGGCGGCCCCGGGGAGGGCAGCGAGCCGTTGCCCGAGGTGCAGGCGTTGGTCGCTTCGCTCGGGGCCGCGGAGAGCGACCTGAGGGCTTTCGCGGCCAGGCCGGTCGCGCCCTACGAACTAGTCGAGCTGCTTGGCAAGGCACTGGACGAATGCGAGACCATGCTCCTCGTGACCAGCCGCGACATCGTCGACAGTGTCCTGAACGGGACCCTGGTGCGACGGGTCGAGGCGGCGCTCAAGCGGGGCGTCCAGGTCACCATCGCGCTTTCGGACGCGCCGAGTCCCGACCCGAAGGGGCCCGCGGTGCAGCTCGAACGGCTGCGGAACCGCCATCCCAAACTTGAGCTTACCTCCGGCAGGACGGGATCGGTCCAGCACCTCGTCTGCGACGAGAAGTTCGCCGTCGTCTGCAACCGGCCGTTTCTCGGGAACAGCGGCAAAGTGCGCACGTTCGAGCACGTGTCGGGCTACCTCATACAGTCGACGGAGCTTGTCAGGGCTTTCGCCCGCAAGGTCCAGCCCGCGATTGTCCGGGGCGGCCGGATGGGCATTGAGGCGCAGCGGTGAACGCCGAGCCCGCCTGGCGCAGAGGCAGCTGCACCTTCCGCGCCGCTGCGGTCACGCACCGCGGGAAGGTCCGCGAGAGGAACGAGGACGCGATATGGTTCGACGGACGTCTTCTGGGCAAGACCGGGATCGTTACCTCCCCGCTGTCCCTGGTCCCTGGCTTCCACGTGGCCCTGTTAGCGGACGGTATGGGGGGACACTCATCCGGCCAGGTAGCCAGTGCGGCGGCTCTCGGCCATCTCGCGGCGGGTTGGGAGGAGAGGCGGGACGTCCATGGCTGGGCTCGCGCGCTGCAGGCGGCGAACGACCGAATCTACGACCTGATGGGCGAGCAAACCGGCCTACTTGGGATGGGGACGACGATCGTCGGCGCCGCATTCGATGCCGACCTGCTGATCCACTTCAACGTCGGCGACAGCCGCGCTTATAGGTTGACGTCCGGATCCCTGCTGCAGGTTACACACGACGACACTCCCCGGACGACCCAAGCGGCCGGCGCCTTCCGTACTCACATGGTGACGCAGGCGCTCGGCGGGCGGACATCCCGGACAGCGGTCAGGCCGCACGTAAACGCCACGGAACCCCTCGCCCGCGGAGAGGCGCTGCTGCTGTGCAGCGACGGTCTCACGGATATGGTCAGCGACGCAGACCTGCGCGCCGCGATGCTGGCCTGCGAGGAACCCGGGGAGTGCGTCGGCAGGCTGCTCGACGAGGCTCTCGACGCGGGCGGGGTAGACAACGTCTCGATCATACTCGTGCGGGGCCTATGACGTCTGGACGTACGAGGGCTGCCAGAACGTAATGAGCCGGAGTCGCCGTAAGCCCGTCGACCAGGATCGTCAGACGCCCCCGACGGGACCCGCCCCCTACAACTGGATGGTTGACGGATTGGCGGGACTACTCGGTGTGGCGCCGCTCTGATCACTTGACGGGCCCGGCTTTTCGCACCTGACGGTGATAAACAGCCATGGCCGGTCGGCGTCGCAGGAGGTACGACTCATCGCCGAAAACAGCCAGCCCTAAGTCATTCGCCGTTCCGCCTTTTCGGATGCAGCTGCCCTCAGCAAGGAGGCAGCCTACTACCTTCAAACAGAAGGTATCGAGCGTCCGCTCCTCGTCCTGACTCGCTCCGAAGCCGACGGTCGGCTTTCGGCCATGACCAGTCAGCCCAAGCCGTGTGGCCCCAGTTGCAGGCTCTTGCGATCGCCCAGGCCGACCAGCCCGCGCGGAAAGAGCAGCACTCAGGTGCCCCTCACTTTTCGACCCAGCGCGTTCAGGACCGGCGCGAGCTACACGTCCCGATCACCCGCGCTGCGGTACCCGCCCGCCATCGCCACCTCCTCCGCACCAAGTCATAGATAGTGGCCAGCCGACAAAGCCGAGGTAGTGCTGGGAACCGTTCTGCTCAAGCGGACTCCATAACTGGAGGCGTGGACGGCCCTGCGAACTACGATATACACTCCGATAATAGCAACCAATCTTTTTCAAGGACGGGAAATCGTTGCTACGCGAGAAGCAAGCTTCGGAATTCGACCGGCCGGCCCGTGACGGGATCTATGTGGCCACTCCTCGGCACCGCGTTGAAGGCGATGTTGGTAGGGGAATCGACGCCAAAGCGCTCTGGGAACTTGTCAAGCGCACAAACGGCATCGACCCAGATGCAGCACGCACGGCCTATACCTTCCTATGCGAGACCGTCTGCAACGTCATCGACCATGCCTATCCCAGCTCTGTTCGTCTTTCCGCTTGGCAGAGCTGGGATGCGACGGTCAGCATGGACACTTTCCTACGTCGGGTAGTGTTTGAGGTCCGTGACGCAGGTGTCGGCATCCCCGCCTCGATCCGCTTGCGTTTAGGGGCGAACGACCTGTCCCATACTGATCTGATCCGCTTTGCGGTGACCAAACAGGTAGGATCGCCGGGCGACGCCTGCCGCGGTCGAGGCCTTTCCGGTATGGCCGACAAAATTCGTCAGCGTGAAGGCTACAGGCTGGGAATTCTAACTGCTGGGCACTTGCTTTCCCTAAGTACGGACCAGCCTGAGGGAAGGATGCAGAACGTGCTACCAGTGTCTGGCACTGCTATTTCCTTCTCTGTCCCGCTCACCGGCCATGCAGGGTGCCGCGATGAGTAAGCCGTTGGTCATCGATGTCGGCAAGGATTTCAGCCGTTTTCCGGGCGGGCGATTTTCACAGCAAGGCCCTTACAGCGGCCAAGCTTTTAGAGAGCAGATCGTTGGGCCGGTGCTGGCGCATGGCGGGAACGTTGTATTCGATCTGGACAGTGTTGTTGGCTTAGCGTCGTCTTTTGTGGAAGAGGCATTCGGAGGGTTGATCCGTGAGGTCGTTGCTCAAGGCCAAGATGCGCGAGCGCTGATTGCCCATATAAGTTTCATCTCCACGAAAGTCCCCTCTTACGCTGAAGAGATACGCGGTTACATGCTCGAAGCAATGGAGCATTCTACGCGCAATAGCGTCGGCAATAGCCCCCTGTGAGCTCTAGCAAGGGAATTCCTGAAGTGCTTCCGCTCAGGCCCGCAGCAGTGCCGGACAGCGACGCGCGCATTGCCGAACTTGAGCTCGAAGCCAAGGCCTTGCAGAGCCAGCTAGCGGCCCAACAGGGCCGTATCGATGTGCTGCTGTCTAAGAAGCCGCCGCCGGATCGTCTCGCACCGATTATCTCCGGGGCTGGGGCAGCGGTGTCATCGCTGATCGCCGTATCCGGGTTCGGAGTAGTCCATTTTCTTAGTGTTCGCCGGCAACATCGCGACGAGTTCTTCAAGCGCGTACAAGATTGTTTGGCGATCCTGGAGCGGATCGGGCGGGAGACTTCGAAGGTGTTGCGACGTCCTGGAAAGGACAAAGATTCCGAGACTTCCCTCGAAACTCTTCAAGCCGACTTCGATGCTTTGACTTATCGGCTGGCACTGATGGAGCGCCTGCAACCCAAGTTCAAGATTGCAGGCGCGCTAGTCGATTTGAAGAGAGAGGCCATGTTGAACATTGAGGATGAAAATCGTCCGGCCGACGTCCATCGCGCGAACCGCGCAGTTCGACTGGCACAGCACCTAGCTATGAAGATTTTGGAGCAGCACGATCAGGTCTATGGAAAGGCGGCTTGGTAGTTGACGTAACGCGACTGAAGTGATCCGGCTCTGCTTGACCGCTGTCCGCTTTTCCAGCCTGTGCGCTCCGAAGCGGCCAGTCCGCTTTCGTGAAGAGTTTCGGGCGCCGAAGGCGTACGAAAGTCTCCGAGGAAC
>CAXUGD010000013.1:0-22624 GCA_964250355.1 uncultured Acetobacteraceae bacterium
GTCGTGAACCAGCCGGTAAAGCCCTTCGACGGGTTGGAAACCACGTTGGTCAGGAACGACTGATTCCCGAGCGAAACTTTGAACTGCTCGGTCGTAATGCCCGTGCGGCTCTGGATCTGGCCTGCACCCCAGGAGAAGGAAAGCTGGTAGGTGTCGCCCACCTTCAAGCCGGAAACGCTCTGGGAGATGGCGCCCTGCACGCCCGGATCGCCATCGATCGCGACGAAGTTGCCACCGGTCGGGCTGTTGCTGACCGCCCACAAATCTTCACGGCCGCCGGGATACTGCGAGTTCGCCGAAACGGAGGTAGCCGTTCCGCCGAAGAAATACAGGTTGTAGCCGCCATTGCCCGTCCAATCGGTCACGCCCTGGCCGCCGTACCCGGTACCAAACTGATTGTTCTGCGTGTAGGACGTCTGCTCGAAATCGCCGTTCTGGACGAGGTTGGTAGGGCCGGCATACGCCGCCGACCCCAGCAGCGATGCTGCCAAAGTCACAGCGGCAGCGAACTTCAAATGCATGGCTTGTCTCCTTAATGGATCAAGATGGGCAAAACGGCTCATCTTCCGGACGCTGTATCGCAAGGCCAACGGTTTATGTCACGTTAATAGGCCACCAGTACACAAACAGTTGAAGAATACAAAACACTACTTCGATCACAAACCGAAACAGTATGCTGAATTAGCGAAATTGATTACTCAAAGTTGTAGCCTGAAACAAGCACACTGCGTCGGTTGTATTACGCCTAAATCCGTTTCGATATTGCATTATTAAGTGCACCTGAGCCACGGTGCAATTTATAGCTTTTACTACTTTGAAGTGTGCCCTGCATCACCGGGCCGGAGCCACCGGCTACGTTGCCCCCGCACGAAGCTGCCCCTAAGCACTCGGCATGACCACCGCGCTGCTCATCGCTCTGATCGTCCTGCTCGCGTTGCTGAACGGCGCGTTCGCCATGGGCGAGATGGCATTGGTCTCGGCCCGCCGGGCACGGCTGTCCGTGCTGGAGGGCAAGCACGTCCGCGGCGCGGCCAAGGCGCGCGCGCTGGCCGAAGATCCGCAGCGCTTTCTGCCCACAGTCCAGGTCGGCGTGACGCTGGTGGGTATCCTGTCCGGCACCTTCGGCGGCGCGCGCATCGCCAGTGCCTTGGCGCCCACCATCGCCCGCATCCCCTATGTCGGTCACGCAGCCACCGGCGTATCGCTGGCCATCGTCGTCTTCGGGATCACCTATCTTACACTCGTGCTGGGCGAGCTGGTGCCCAAGCAACTCGCCCTGCGCTCGCCGGAACTGATCGCCGCGCGCCTGGCCCCCTCGGTCGCCATGCTCGCGCGGGTCACCGCCCCGCTCGTCTGGCTGCTGGGCCGCTCCTCCGACTTGGTGCTGCGCCTGATCGGCCACGGCAAGCACACGCGTGAGGACGTAACGGAAGACGAGCTGCGCGCCCTGCTGCACGAGGGCACCGAGACCGGCGTGCTAGAGACGGGCGAGCGGGATATGATCGAGCGCGTGCTGCGCCTGGCCGACAAGCCGGTGCGTGCCATCATGACCCCGCGCACCGAACTGGTGTGGATCGACCGGACCGATCCCCGGCGGGAGATCGCCGACACGCTGAAGGCGGCGCGGCACAGCCGCTTCGTGGTGTGCGACGGTTCGGTGGATAACGTGGTGGGGGTGGTGCAGGCCAAGGACATGCTCGACCGCATCCTGGACGGCCGCGACCTGTCCATCGCCGCCGTCCTGCGCCAGCCAATGGTGATTCCGGACACGGTGACCGCGCTGGATGCGCTGGAACGCCTGAAGGGCGATGCGCTCGGGCTGGCCCTGGTCATGGACGAGTACGGCAGTTTCGAGGGCGTGGTAACTGCGGCCGATGTTCTGGAGGCGATCATCGGCGACACGACCGAGCCCGGATACGGCACGCCGGCCCAGGCCGCAGACCAGGGTGCCGGCGAGCTGTCGCTAGACGGCATGACGCCGGTGGATGAGCTGAAGGCGCGCCTGCTGTTGCCCGACCTGCCGGCCGAAGGCAGCTATCACACACTGGCCGGGCTGCTGCTGGCGCTGCTACGGCGCGTGCCGCAGCCTGGCGACCGTATCGTGTTCGGCGGCTGGCTGTTCGAGGTTCTGGAAATGGATGGCCGGCGCGTGGTGAAGGTGCGGGCCAGCCGCGAGAAGCTGGCGGAGGCGTAGGGATGATGCAGACGGCGCTGGTGGCCCTGGGCAGTGCCGTGGGCGGCGTTGCGCGTTACTGGGTAGCGCAATGGGCGGTGCCGTTCAGCCGCAGCCTGCCCTGGGGCACGGTGCTGATCAACATTGCCGGGTCGTTCGCCATCGGCTTCTTCGGCACGCTCACGCTGGCATCCGGACGTTATCCCGCACCGGAACCCGCGCGCATCTTCTTCATGGTCGGTTTCTGCGGCGGGTTTACCACGTTTTCATCGTTCAGCCTGCAAACTCTGGACCTGATCCGTGCCGGTGCGTCCGGGCGTGCCCTGGTCAACATCGGCGTCTCCGTCGTGCTGTGCATCGCGGCGGTGGCCGCCGGGCACGGCTTGGCCGCCCGCCTCAACGGCGGTGCCACGCAAATCGCCCAGACTGGGGTGGAGGAGGGGTAGTTTCGTCTGGTCGGTCGGCGGTTAGCCCAGGGGACGCGCCAGGTCGGCCGCCTTTGCGGCGCAGGCGCCCAGCAGCATCAACGCCGCCATCGGCACAGCCGTCCCGTTTGTCAGCCAGCCGACCAGAAAACCGCCGCCTGCGCCGATGGCAAACTGCATGGTGCCCAGCACCGCCGAAGCACTTCCGGCGTGCGCGCCATGGTGCCGCAACGCGCCCACCGTGGCCGTAGGGTTGAGAAACCCGGTCAGCCCCTGTGTCAGGGCCAGGAACAGGCCCAACCAAAGCGCCCGCACATCGGCCAGTGCCAAGCCGAGCACGACCACCGCCAGAGCCAGATAAAGCGTGCTGGCCCGGCGCAGCGTACCGTGCAGGTCCAGCCGCCGGATCACCCGCATGTTGAGCTGCGAGGCCGCGATGAAGCTTGCCGCCACGCTGCCGAACACCAGGGCGTACTGCGCCGGGGTGAAGCGGTAGTGCTGGATGAACACGGTCGGTGAGCCGCCCAGGTAGGCGAACAGGGCAAAGGCATAGAACGACATCATGACCGCATGCGTTAGGAAGCCGCTTTCGGTCAGGATGTGCCGGTAGCGGCCCAGCATGGCCACCGGCTGCAGCGCCACGCGGCCGCCTGCCGGCAGCGTGTCGGGCAGGGCTGCCCATGCTGCCAACAGAGCGAGCCCACCGTAGCCCACGTTGATCCAGAAGATGCCCCGCCAGCTGGCCGACTGCAGCACCAGGCTGCCCAACGACGGCGCGAGGATGGGGGCGGCACCCAGCACCAGGATCAACCGCGAGAGCAGACGCGCGGAGTCGTGGCCTTCGGAAATGTCGCGCACGATGGCGCGCGGCACCACCATGCTGGCCGAAGCGCCGAACGCGGTCACGAACCGCCAGGCCGACAGGGCTGCGATGCCGCCCGAAACCGCGCAACCGGCAGAACCCAGCGTATATATAAGAGTGCCGGCCAACAGCGGCCGCCGGCGCCCGAACCGGTCCGCCAGCGCACCCTGCACCAGCTGCCCCACCGACAAGCCCATCACCCAGGTGCCCAGAGTGACCTGCGCACTGCCGGCCGGCGCGTGGAAGCTGGCCTCGATGGCCGGAAACGCGGGGAGATACATGTCGGTCGAGATCGGTCCCACCGCCTGCAGGAAGCCGAGCAGGATAGGCAGCCAGGCCGGGATGGGGATCATCGGCTAGGGCTGGTGGGCCAGCGGCGGAACGAAGGCCGGCGCGGTATCCCACGGAAACAGGATCCAGGTGTCTTGCGGTACTTCAGCCACGAACATGTCGGCGTATGGCCTGCCGGCCGGCTTGGCATACAGGCAGGCCAACGGCGCCCGCGGCAGCATCGACCGTACCAGGCGCGCGGTGACGCCGGTATCGACGAGGTCATCGACGATCACGAAACCGGTGCCGTCCCCCGCGGCCACAGGCGGCTTCAGCACGGTGGGCGAGCCGCGCGTGCCCGTCTCTCCGGCATAGGTCGCGACCGACACCGTTTCGACCAGCCGGCATTCCAACTCGCGGGCAACCACGGCCGCCGGAATCAGGCCGCCGCGGCTGATGGCCACCACCCCGCGGAACTGCCCCGCCTTTATCAGCTTGGCCGCCAAGGTGCGGGCATCCTGGTGCAGCCGGTCCCAGCCTATGGTGGCGTAGGCGGCGGCGCTGCTCACGCGCCGGCGCTAGAACAGCCGGCCGCCATCCGGCAGTTTGAAATCCGGCTTGATCAGCACGACCTCGCCGTTCTCGTCCGGCAGGCCCAGCGTGAGCACCTCGCTGAGCACGGGCCCGATCTGGCGCGGCGGCAGGTTGACCACGGCGCAAACTTGCCGGCCGATCAGCTGGTCCACCTTGTAATGCACGGTGATCTGCGCGCTTGATTGCTTGATGCCGATCTCCGGCCCGAAATCGATCCAAAGCCGCACGGCCGGGCGCCTCGCCTCGGGAAAGGGGCGAGCGTCGGCCACGGTGCCGACGCGAATGTCGAGCTTTTCGAAATCGGCGATGTCGATCATGCGGCCTGCATAGGCGTTCTCGCACAGGCAGGAAAGGCGCTGGCTGCGAGAGTCTTGACGGCAGCGCGCCCTTGCCGCCGATGTAGGGCGATGAGCTCCATCCTGCTGGCTGAAGTCATTCGGGGCGGCCATGTCGAATCGCGGCATAGCGGCGCGTTTGCCGTGGCGGATGCCCAGGGCGGCCTGGCCCTGTCCGGCGGCGATCCCGACCGGGCCATATTCCCACGTTCCGCGGTCAAGGCACTGCAGGCGCTGCCGCTCGTCGCCTCGGGTGCGGCACAGCACTTCGGCCTGACAGGGGCCGAGCTGGCGCTGGCTTGTGCGTCGCATGCCGGAGCGCCGGCCCATGCCGAGACGGCCGCCCGCATGCTGGCGCGCGTGGGGCAGGATGTCGGGTGTTTGGAGTGCGGCACCCAGTGGCCCAGCAGCCATGGCGCAGCCCGGGCATTGGCCGCCGCAGGGAAATCGCCCAATGCGCTGCATAACAACTGCTCGGGCAAGCATGCCGGGTTCGTGTGCACCGCGGTTGCGGCCGGGCACACCCTGGGCGGCTACGTCTTGCCCGACCATCCGACGATGCGGGAGGTGACCGCATCGGTGGCGGCCGTAACCGGTGCCGCGCTGGACCGGCAGGTGCCGGCCGTCGATGGGTGTTCCATCCCGGCGTTTCGGATCCCTTTATGCGCGCTGGCTACCGGGTTTGCCCGTTTCGCCACGGGGCAGCATCTGCCCGAGGGGTTCGCGGCGGCCGCCGCGTGCTTGCGGCAGGCCGTTGCGGCCCACCCAGACATGCTGGCCGGCGCCGGGCGGTTCGACACGGAGGTCACTGCGGCGCTGGGCGAGGCGGTTTTCGTCAAGGTAGGTGCCGAAGGCGTATATTGCGCTGCTATCCCAGCGCTGGGGCTCGGCCTGGCCCTGAAATGCGACGATGGCGGCGTACGCGCAGCCGAGGCGGCCACAGCGGCGTTGATCGGCCGCCTATGCGGGCCGACCGCGGTGCTTGAACGGCTGGCCGGGCCCGTGCTGAAGAACTGGAGCGGCGTGGAGGTCGGCAGCATTCGCGCTTGTGTAGGCAAACAGGCCGGAACGTCGCCATCGACGTGGTGACACTGGGCGGCGACTTCGCCATTATGAGCAGACCGGCGGGGCGTTTGCCTTCGGTGTATGGTTCAGCAGGGTCGCAAAAACTTGTCGAAAAGCTTCAAGCAGTGAAACGGCCCCGCATCGGCCGCCCGGCTGCCACATCCGGCCTTCCCCTGGCGCCCCGCATTTTTGCCGTTCTGGCAGCCGTGTTGCTGGTGGGCTCGGTGGCTCTGGCTTCTCTTCTGCCGGCCGATACAAGCCTGCGGCAGGCCGTGCACGCCATCGACGTTGCCGGGGCAAACCGCATCCAGCAAGCCATCGTGGCAAGTATGGGTCACGGTTTCTGGGACCGGGTTGCCGTGCCGCTGCTGATTCGGCCGGTCTGGATGATCCCTGTCTGTCTAGGCCTCATCTGCATCGGCGGCGCGTTTACCGCGCTGTCGCAAGGGGCGCCGCGGACGAAGCAGCGGCGAAGCTGACAGGGCCGAAAACCTCAAGGAATTGGGTCCGGAAAGCATCGCGCGCCTGGTCCATGGTGGTGGGCAACCCCAGGGCGTGCAGGCTCGTTACCCCGTGCTCGCGTATGCCGCACGGCACGATGCCGGAGAAATGCTCGAGGTTGGGACAGATGTTGAGCGAGACGCCATGCCAGCTGACCCAGCGTGTGATCCGCACCCCGATCGCGGCGATTTTGTTCTCCGCCCCCGTTGTGGCGTCACCGACCCAAACGCCCACCCGGCCGAGCCGCCGGCTCCCTTGCACGCCAAAGGTTGACAGCGTGTTGATGAGCACGGTCTCCAGCGCCGAGACGTAGGCGTGGGTGTCGCGCGGCGGCACTCGGCCGTGGGCGGCAAGCAGGTCGAGCATGACATAGGCCACGAGTTGGCCAGGTCCGTGATAGGTCCATTGTCCACCCCGCCCGGCAGCAAACGTTTCGAACCGCCCTGGCTCCGCCAAGTCCGCCGGTTTGGCCGAGGTGCCGGCGGTGTATAACGGCGGGTGCTCCAGCAGCCAGACCTGTTCGCCGGCCTGGCCCGCACGGATGTCGGCGATACGGTTCCGCATCGCCGACATGGCAGCCGGATATGGTACCGGGTCGGCGCTGGTCAGCCATTCGGGGACGGTTGAAACCGGCATGGGCATCGGCTATAGCCCAGCGCCTACCTGCGGCCGTGGCGGAATGGTAGACGCGCAAGCTTGAGGTGCTTGTGGGGGCAACCTCGTGGAAGTTCGAGTCTTCTCGGCCGCATAATGGGTTACTCTGTCGCGAAGGTGTCTGTGGACGCTCGGGTCAGTGCACTCGTCGAGACCGGGTAGCCAGTCACCCCACTATCGGACTGCGACCGACATCCTGTGGCAGCTCTCAAGAGTAATGAGACGAGAGCGGGGATACCGGCCTAGGTGCCGCTTACGGATGGCGGTCCGCTCCATTTCTGCGGCTGGCTGCGCGGCTAAGCGCGGTGCCGGGAAGCCTACAGCCTGCCGCGTTCGTCTCGCGCAGCCTCACGCTCGGTCGGGCCGTTGACGCTGAGAGAGTCGTCCAGGTCGTCGTCCAGCGCGGCGGCATCGGCGGCCGTGCTCCCATCGGCGATCGGTTCCACATTTTCTGCACCGATGCGTGTGCCGCCCGGCGTGGGTGGCGTGGCGTTGGGGGCGCGATGGTTGCCCGTGTCCTGCTCGCCATCGGTATGGTCCACCGCAGTTTCCGTATGTGGCTGCTTCATCCTCGTTTCTCCGCCTCGCCTGTTTCAGTAACGCAGGACTCCGCGCCGGGATCGGTCATCCAGGCGAAAAGCTTTGCGTGAGGCTGCCCGCGACCAGACGCCAGCCATCGACGGTGACGAAGAAGATCAGCTTGAAAGGCAGCGACACGCCGCTGGGCGGCAGCATCATCATGCCGAGCGACATCAACACGCTGGACACGACGAGGTCGATGATGGTGAACGGCAGGTAAAGGAGGAACCCCATCTCGAAGGCACGGCGCAGTTCGCCGATCAGGAAGGCGGGGATCAGGGTTCGCCAGGCGACATGATCGAGGTCGGGCGCAGGCGGCATGTGGCCGATCTGCTCGAACAGTGCCACGTCCGGCGGACGCACATTGTTGACCATGAAATGGCGGAATGGTTCTGCGGCAAGACGCAGCCCGTCCAGCTCGGCAATCTTGCCCTCGGTCATGGGTTGGATGGCATGCAGCCAAGCCGCATCCAGCGTCGGCTGCATGACGAAATACGTGAGGAACAGTGCTAGGCCGATCAGCACGACGTTGGGCGGCGTGCCCTGCGCACCCAAGGCGCCGCGCAGGAGCGAGAGCACGACCACGATGCGGGTAAAAGCCGTGACCATGACCAGAAGGCTGGGTGCCAGCGACAAAACGGTGAACAGCGCGGTGATCTGCACCAGCCGGCCGGTGGCGCCAGCGTCGCCGGCATGGCCAAGGTCGATGTTGACCGATTGCGTCATGGCCAGGCCTGGTAGCAGGCAGAGCAGAATAAGCACGGCCGCCATCATGCGCCGCATCAGTTGCTGCCCTCGGCCGGAAGGCTGAGCATGACATCGGTCGGGCCGCCAGCAAGAATCAATGCCTGCCGACCGTTCACGCCGACAAGGTAAAGGCGCCTGCGCGTGTCCAACACCATCGACGCCTGAAGGGCCAAGGCGCCGGCTGGCTGCCCGGCCTGTCTGACTGCGGGCAGCAACCGTGCCGCGCGCGAGACGCCAAGGATGAGCAGGAGAACGACGCCTAGCCAGAACGCTGCCATCAGCCCCTGTCCCACGGCCAGCCCGCCTAGCATGGCCGATGCCCCGAGGGCGACGCGCCACCGCGCAGGGCCGCGGTAAGCGAGTCGATCTGGGTGCGCATGTCCCAGAGCAGCGGCAGCATCATCTGCGCCTGGTCGGGAGGCAGATCCAAAGTTTGCGCACAGAGCACGCCGATACCGTCATCTATGCCGGTCAGGTCGAGTTGGCGGCCGCCCTGCACCAGCGCGCGTGCCAGCCCGATGGTGCGCGCAAGGCGGCTGGCCAGGTCCGACAGGCGTTGCGGGCGGGTGGGGCTCGCTGTCTCGGGCGGCAGCAGACAGGCTGCGCTCTCAGTTCGGGTCGAGAATGCCGTTTGCGTCATGTCCCGATACTGCAGCGCAATGGTTAGGAAATCCTCACCGGTCGTGTTTACGCTTTTGCAACCTTGCCGCTTCATCCTGCCAGCCATCGAACAGCATCGGCCAAGGCTCCGGCATATGACGATTGACGTTTCTCAAACTGGGCTCTTCGCGCTGGCTGAACGCAAGCTGGGGTGGATCGATGCGCGGCAGCGCGTGCTGGCGCAGAACATCGCCAATGCCGACACGCCGAATTATCGGGCGCGCGACATTACACCGTTCTCGCAACTGCTCGGCAAGTCCGCGATCGAGCCTGTTCTGACCAGCCCGCTCCATCTGGCAGGTTTCTCGCGGCCGCCTGGGGATGACCAGGATGCGGTCGCTGAACGCGCACCCGATGGCAACGCGGTGGGGCTGGAAGACCAGATGACCAAGGTCGCCGATGACGAGACGTCGCAGGCGATGGTCGGCAATCTCTGGCACAGTTACATGGGTATGTTCATGACCGCCCTTGGCCACGCGGGCTGACGGGCATGGATCTGTCGCAAGCGCTCAGCGTCTCCGCCGCCGGCATGGATGCCCAAACGAAACGCCTCCGCGTGATTGCCGAAAACCTTGCCAACCAGGACAGCACCGGGTCCTATCCCGGTGCCACACCATACCGTCGCAAGACAACGGTTTTCGAAACTATGCTCGACAGTTCGTCGGGCGCAGAGGCGGTGCGGGTCAAGTCCATCGTTGGCGACAAGACGGCGTTTCCGCAAAAATACGATCCCTCGAATCCGGCCGCCGACGCCAACGGTTACGTGCGCATGCCGAACGTAAACAGCTTTGTCGAGATGATGGACATGCGTGAGGCCGAGCGGTCGTACAGCGCGAATCTCAACGTGATGCAAGCGTCGCGCTCGATGCTGAACCGCGTAATCGACCTGCTGAAATGACGACGGTGCCCGCCCTGGATGCCGCCCGCGCGCTCTCGGCCTATCAGCGGATCGACGCAGGCACGCAGGCCACCGCCATTCCCACCGGAGGTGGAAGCGACTTCGCGAGCCTCCTCACCCACAGCCTGGGCACGGCAATCGATACAGGAAAGCAGGCTGAAACACAGGCCATATCGGCCATCAACGGGGGTGGCGACCTGACGTCCGTTGTCACGGCCGTCTCGCGCGCCGAGCTGGCGCTGCAAACAACGGTAGCCGTGCGAGACCGCGTTCTACAGGCCTACCAAGACATTATAAAAATGCCGATCTGAAGGAAGACAGCGTGCAAGAACTAGACGTTGCAGCGGTCCTGCACGGGGGCATGCTGGCCACTCTGAAAATGTGCTCACCGCTGCTGCTGGCGCCGCTCGTCGCTGGCTTGATCATCGCAATCCTGCAGGCGGTAACGCAGATCAGCGACTCCACGATATCGTTCCTGCCCAAGCTGATTGCCACCGGTGTGTCCGTTTGGATAGCTGGGCCGTTTCTCTTCCATGTTCTTGCCGATTTCACGCGCGATATGGCCGACAAGATCGTGGCTGTCGGTGGACAGTAGCCGGAAGGTCAAACCCCAGCATGGAGGCGATTGCCACATCACAGGGCTTATTGGCACTGGCCTGGGCCTTCGCCCTGGTGCTCTGCCGGACGGCGGCTGCCGTCATGCTGCTGCCCGGGTTAGGGGAAAGCGAGCCACCGGCCATGCTGAGGGCGGGGCTGGCCATAGGGATAACCGTGCTTCTGGTCCCCATTGTTGGCCCGTCTCTGCCCCACGAGCCTGCCAGCTTCCTGCGCCTGGCTTGCATGATCACCGGCGAGCTGTTGGCGGGTGGCGTGCTGGGCTGGCTTGCCCGGTTGCTGGCCCTGGCGTTACCGGCTGCCGGGCAGATCATTTCGTTAACGACAGGCCTGTCCAGCGTCCTGCAGCCAGACGCTATGCTGGGCGCGCAGTCGGCGGCGGTCGGCAAGCTGTTCAACATGCTGGCACCGGTCCTGATCCTCTCCACCGGCCTTTACGCCTTGCCGCTCGGTGCCCTAGCCGGCAGCTACCAGGCCTTCCCGGCGGGAGGCATGCTGGCCTCCGGTGACCTGGCCGAAATCGCCGTGCGCGCGGTAGGCGCCAGTTTCGCCTTGGCGCTTCGTTTGGCCGCGCCGTTCGTGCTTCTCTCGGCTCTTTGGCAGTTTGCCCTGGGCATGCTGTCGCGGCTGGTTCCCCAGATCCAGGTCTATTTCCTGGCCCTGCCCGGCCAGGTGCTGGGCGGCTTGTTACTGTTGGCGCTGCTCGGGCCTGCAATCGTGCACGCCTGGCTGAGCGCGCTGGGCGACCGGTTTGCCGTGTTGCCGGGCCTGTAGCAATGGGGTGGGCCGCATTGCGTGTCTGACGAAAAAACCCAGTCGCCAACAGGGCGCCGGCTGCAAAAGGCGCGCGAGGACGGGCAAGTCGCGATCTCACGCGAGTTGTCGATGCTGGCGAGCCTGTCAGCAGGCACGATGGTTGTGGCCGCGCAAGGCAACGGCGCAGCCGTCGCACACTGGTTCGCGGCCTCTCTTCAGCAAACACGTTTCCAGGGCGCGCAAACCTGGGCAAGCGTCGCGCACAGCCTCGAACTGGGTGTGTTGCCGGCGGCTGCGGCCGCGGTCGGCGGTTACGCGGCGGCAACGCTGTTGCAGACGGGCTTCCTGCTGCGCGCGGCGGCACTTCAGCCCGACCTTTCGCGGATCAGCCCGCTCGCCGGGCTGAAGCGCATGTTCGGAATACAGGGCCTGGTGCAGGTCATCAAGGCGCTGGCAAAGCTCGCAGTGTTGGGAACCTGCCTCTATTTCGCGGTACAGCGCGTGTTGCCAACCCTGCCATCGGCGCCGTTCGACCTGCCCCAGCGCCTGTATCAGCAGGTACTGTCCCACAGCTGGCACCTGCTCCTGCTCCTGCTCGGCTCGCAAGCCGCCATAGCGGGTGCCGACGTCTTGTGGGAGCGGGTGAGCCTGAACCGCAAGCTGCGCATGAGCCACCAGGACCTGCGTGACGAGCACAAGGAGAGCGAGGGCAACCCCCAGATTAAACAAAAGCTGCGCCAGTTGGCCCGCGCGCGCGCCGGCCGGCGCATGATGCAGCAGGTGCCCAAGGCTGCGGTGGTGATAACCAATCCAACCCACTATGCGGTGGCACTGACGTATGAGCGCGGTGCCCAAGGGGCGCCGCGGCTGGTGGCGAAGGGAGCCGATGACGTGGCGGCCAAGATACGCGAGCTGGCGCGCGAGCATCGGGTGCCGATCGTGGCAAATCCCCCCTTGGCACGGTCGCTGTATCGTGTCGAACTCGACACGGAGATACCAGCGGAGCATTTTCGGGCGGTGGCCGAGATCATTGCCTATGTATGGCGCATGCGTGCGCAGGCTATGCGCCAATGAGGCTGCCCGACCTTTGGTCGCGCGGCGTGCAGGCCAGCGCGGTCGCCGAATGCCTGTTTGCCGACGAGACCGACGGCATCGCTCTGCTGGATGGTGAGGGGCGGGTCGAGCGCGCCAATGCCCGCTTCGGCGTGCTGTCGGGCGCACGCGACACGCAGCCGGCCTGGACCGCGCTGCCCAACGCGGTGGCCGGAACGCTGCGGGTGGCATTGCGCGGGGAACGCCCGGCCACCGTCACGGCAACGGTGACCCAGGCCGGCATCCGTCGGGTGCTCCGGCTGTCCCTGTTGCCGATGCCTGGCCATGGCGGGCTGCTACGGGTGAGCGACTATACGCATGAGCAAGACCTGGAGGAGCAGCTGTGTCAGTCGCAGCGCCTGCAGGCCGTGGGAGAGCTGGCCGGCGGAATCGCCCACGACTTCAACAACCTGCTCACCGCAATCTTGGGGGCGGCGGATGACTTGCGGACACGGTCCGACAGGGCTGCCGACCGCGAGGATCTGGTCCAGATTCGGGAAAGCGCCGAGCGGGGTGCGACGCTGGTCCGGCACCTGCTGGCCTTCAGCCGCCAGCAGACTCTCCAACCGCGCATCGTCAAGCTGAACGACGCGGTGCGCGACACCTACAGCCTGCTGCATCGCCTGCTGGGTTCCGGCGTGAACCTTGTCCTGGAGCTTGAGGAGCCGGGGCGCGAGGTGAGGATCGACCCTACGCAGCTCGCCCAGGTGCTGATGAACCTGGCGGTGAACGCCCGTAACGCCATGGCGGGCGGCGGGCGCCTGACAATCGGCAGCGGCCATCGCCTGATGCTGCGGCCCGAAGCGTTCGGCGGCGACCTGGTGCCGGCCGGGCGTTATGCGACGCTGAGCGTCGCCGACACCGGTTCGGGCATCCCGGCCGACATACTTCCCCGCATCTTCGAGCCGTTTTTCACCACGCGCCGCGAAACCGGCGGCACCGGGCTTGGGCTATCCACGGTGCACGGCATCGTGCGGCAATCCGGCGGCTTCATGGCGGTCGAAAGCGCGCCGGGGCAGGGTACGCGGTTCGACATCCTTCTACCCCGCCACGAACACCCGGCCCTGTGGCAGCCCGAGCCGGCCGAGGTGCCCGTACCTGCTGTGCACCCGCCGGTTAGCCGCACGTTACTGCTGGTCGATGACGAGGCTGCGGTGCGCCGCCTCGCCGAACGCGTGCTGACACGCGCCGGCTGGAACGTGATCGCGGCACCAAGCGCCGAGGACGCCCTGGAGCTCGTGGAAAGCGGCGAACTGGGATCGGTGCTAGGCTGCGTCGTCTCTGACGTGGTGATGCCTGGCATGCACGGCCCCGATCTGGTCGGCCATCTGCGCCGGATCTGGCCGGGCCTGCCCGCCATTCTCATGTCGGGCTACGCGGACACCAACCTGCGCCAATCGCTTAACGCGGCCGACATCTTTTTCCTGCACAAGCCGTTTGCGATGGCCCAGCTGACGGGAGCGCTGGCGCGCCTGGGTGCCGACCAGGCAGCATAGCCACGCCCCGCTATTCGCGGGGATGAGCAAGGAGGCTTGAAGGAACAAATATCGAACAAATATGCTTGGTAAGGTCCGCGCCAGGGTTGCGGCTTCGTTCGCACCTGTGACACAGTGGCCTGACACGCGGTAAGCGAAACGAAATACGGCGTTCGCGTCCCAGTTGCGCGGGCTAAGATGGCCCGCTCGGGTGGGCGATGATCAAGGAGCGGCCATTTGGCAGACAGAAGCAAGGCGCTTGACGCGGCGGTCACGCAGATCGAGCGGGCTTTCGGCAAGGGGTCCATCATGCGTATGGGCGCCCGCACGCAAGACGAGCAGATCGAGGTCATACCGTCCGGATCGCTGGGGCTGGACATCGCGCTGGGCGTGGGTGGCCTGCCGCGCGGCCGCATCATTGAGGTTTACGGTCCGGAAAGCTCGGGCAAGACCACCTTGGCCCTGCACGCCATTGCCGAAGCCCAGAAGCGGGGCGGCACCTGCGCCTTTATCGATGCCGAGCACGCGCTTGATCCGATCTACGCCCGCAAGTTGGGCGTTGATGTGGACAACCTGCTGATAAGCCAGCCCGATGCCGGCGAGCAGGCGCTGGAGATCTGCGACACGCTCGTGCGCTCCGGCGCGATCGACGTGCTTGTGGTGGACAGCGTGGCCGCCCTGGTGCCGCGCGCCGAGCTCGAAGGCGAGATGGGCGACACGCATGTGGGCCTGCACGCCCGCCTGATGAGCCAGGCCCTGCGCAAGCTGACGGGGTCGGTCAGCAAGAGCCACACCATGCTGATCTTTCTCAACCAGATACGGCTCAAGATCGGCGTCATGTTCGGCAACCCGGAGACGACGACCGGCGGCAACGCGCTGAAATTCTACGCGTCGGTCCGCATGGAGATACGCCGCACCGGCTCGATCAAAGACCGCGAGAACGTCGTCGGCAACTCTACCCGCGTGAAGGTGGCCAAGAACAAGCTGGCGCCGCCGTTCCGGGAAGTGGAGTTCGACATCATGTTCGGCGAGGGCATCAGCAAGGTGGGCGAACTGATCGATCTGGGCGTGAAGGCCGGCATTGTCGAGAAGTCCGGCAGCTGGTTCAGCTTCGACAGCACGCGCATCGGCCAGGGGCGCGAAAATGCCAAGCAGTTCCTGCGCGACCATAAGGATGCCGCTGAGGCGATCGAACGCCGCATCCGCGAGCAGGCCGGTGCCGTCGCCGAAAAGATGCTGGTCGGCCCGGACGAGGGCGAGGAGGCTGATGCCGCCGACTGAGGGGCAGGGGTCAGCCGTCAGCTTCCAGTCTGCAGAAGGTCGAACTGGCAGTCCGCCCGGGGCAGGATCGCCGCTGTCCGTGCCAGACCAGGCGCTGGTGGAGGCGGCCCGGGCCGTCATCA
This sequence comes from uncultured Acetobacteraceae bacterium, assembly GCA_964250355.1. Classification (GTDB taxonomy): domain Bacteria; phylum Pseudomonadota; class Alphaproteobacteria; order Acetobacterales; family Acetobacteraceae; genus BOG-908. Next base: position 15,105 of record CAXUGD010000013.1, read on the forward strand.
CCCGCCATTACCGCCCGTTCTGGCACATGGTCGCGGCCGCCCTGCGTTCCCGCGACGGCCGCATCTGGACCGGCATCCACCTGGGCGCCACCGTAGGCCGCATGCAGATCTGCGCCGAGGCGGTGGCGGTCGGGCGCGTGATCCTGGAGGGTGACGGCACTATCGACTGCGCCGTGGCCGTGCGGCATCCCAAGGAGCACGAGGACTCGCGAGAGATCGCCGTGGTGCCGCCCTGTGGCGCCTGCCGCGAGATGCTGACGGACTTCGATCCCGGTGCCCACGTGATCGTGCCCGGGCCAGCAGGGCTGGTGCGGGTGCCGCTCTCCTACTTGCTGCCGCTCCCTTACCAGCGGTGACGCGAGCAGCTTGTGCCCGCGATCACCGCTGACAGCGGTCACGCACACAACTTCACACCAGCGTCAGAAAGGAACGAAGCGAAAACAGTAGCGTTGTAGGGCCATGAGCAACACACCCAAGACCAGCGAAGCGGACGAGCAGGCGAAGCCGTCGTCCCCGCACACCACCGGCCATCCGCACAACCCCAAGCAGCGCACCAGCGGGGCAGACGCGGACAGTTTGCCGTCCAACGCCGAGAAAGATCCCGACGACTGGACCACCGGCGGGGAGACCATGACGGGCGCCCAGGCCTCGTACCTGAAAACCCTGTGCGAGGAGGCGGGGGAGGCGTTCGACGACACCCTGACCAAGGCCGAAGCGTCCAAGCAGATTGACGCGTTGCAGGCCAAGACGGGCAGGGGTCGCAACCACTAGAGCGCGTTCAGCCTGACCGTAAACGGTCAGCGCGCTCTAGTCTTTGTTTAACGGGCAATTTTCTCACTTCGACTGTTCCAGTCTGCGTGAGATTGCCCTAGGCCCTCTTGCGAGCGGGGAGGCCGGATAGGAAGTGGCCCGCATGGCTGCTTTCCCCCGGCGCGCTTGCCCGCAGCCGCCAGCAGGGGCACATCACGCCCACTGACGTGGTGGCTGGCAAGGAGGCTCCGTGGCCAAGATCAAGGTGAAGACGCCTGTTGTCGAGTTGGACGGCGACGAGATGACCCGCATCATCTGGGGGTTCATCAAGGACAAGCTGATCCTCCCCTACCTCGATATCGACCTGAAATACTACGACCTCGGCATCCAGTACCGCGACCAGACCGACGACCACGTCACCGTCGATGCCGCCAACGCCATCAAGCTGTACGGCGTGGGCGTAAAGTGCGCCACCATCACGCCGGACGAGGCGCGGGTCCAGGAATTCGGCCTGAAGCGCATGTGGCGCAGCCCCAACGGCACCATCCGCAACATCCTGGACGGCACCATCTTCCGCGAGCCGATCATCTGCGCCAACGTGCCGCGCCTGGTGCCGCATTGGACCCGCCCGATCGTCATCGGCCGCCACGCCTATGGCGACATCTACCGCGCCGCCGAGACCAAGATCCCCGGCCCCGGCCTGGTCACCATGGTGTTCCAGCCCGCCGATGGCGGCGAGCCGCACATCTACGAGCTGCACGAGTTCCGCGGCCCCGGCGTGGCCATGGCGCAGCACAACACCCGCGCCAGCATCGAGGGCTTCGCGCGCGCCAGCTTCAACTACGGCCTGCTGCGCGACTATCCGGTCTATCTTTCCACCAAGAACACCATCCTCAAGGCCTATGACGGCATGTTCAAGGACGTGTTCCAGGAGGTGTTCGACGCGGAGTTCCGCACGAAATTCGACAAACACGGTCTGACATACGAGCACCGGCTGATTGACGACATGGTGGCCAGCGCGCTCAAATGGTCCGGCGGCTATCTGTGGGCCTGCAAGAACTACGACGGCGACGTGCAGAGCGACATCGTGGCCCAGGGCTTCGGCTCGCTCGGCCTGATGACGAGCGTGCTGATGAGCCCCGACGGCCGTACGGTGGAAAGCGAGGCCGCCCACGGCACCGTCACCCGCCACTACCGGGAACACCAGAAGGGCCGCGAGACCAGCACCAACCCCATCGCCTCCATCTTCGCCTGGACGCGCGGGCTGATCTACCGGGGGCGGTTCGACAACACGCCCGACGTCACCGCGTTCGCCGAAACGCTGGAACGCGTGTGTATCGAAACGGTGGAGAGCGGGGCGATGACAAAGGACCTGGCAATCCTGATCGACCCGGAGGCGCCCTGGATGAACACGCAGAACTTCCTGGCCAGGATCGACGAGAACTTGCAGGCGGCCATGGCCCGCTCGCCGGCCCTCCACCCCGTTTCGGCAGAGTAGGGACACGCCCGATGACCGCCCTGCACCGCCGCACCTTCCTGATGTCCACGCTGATGACCGGGTTTACCGCGGCCGTCGCCCGTGCGCAGACAGCACCCATCCACACCGACGGCACCGGGCTGGAGGCTGGCGAAACGCAGGTTCCTGTCGCCGACGGCCGCCTGCCGGCCTACTACGCCCGGCCCGCCGGGGCCGGTCCGTTCCCCGTCGTCCTGGTGATCGAGGAGATCTTCGGCGTTCACGAGTACATCCAGGACGTCTGCCGCCGCTTCGCCAGGCTCGGCTATCTGGCCGTGGCCCCTGAACTCTACGCTCGCATCGGCGACCCGTCGCACTACACCGACCCGCACGAAATCTTTGCCAAGATCATCCTGAAGGCGCCCGATGCCACGATGCTGTCCGACCTCGACAGCACGGCCGCCTGGGCCGCGGCCAACAAGGGCGATGCGAACCGCATGGGCGTCACCGGATTCTGCCGCGGCGGGCGCGACACCTGGCTTTACGCCGAGCACAACCCGACGCTGAAGGCGGCGGTTGCCTGGTATGGTCCGGTGCTCGGCCCCGTCTCCGTCATCCAGCCGCATACGCCTACCGACGAGGCCGCTGCCCTGCGCTGCCCCCTGCTGGGCCTCTATGGCGGCCGGGATGACAGCATCCACCCCAAGGACGTGAACACCGCGGCGCAGCTGGCCCGAGACGCCGGCCACGACGTGCAGATCCACATCTTTCCCGAGGCGGGGCATGGCTTCCACGCCGACTACCGCGCCTCCTACAACAGGGGGGCGGCCGAACAGGGCTGGGCCGAGGCGCTCGCCTGGTTCAAGGCGCACGGTGTGGCGTGAGCGACGTCGTCCAGCAGCCGGAGCCGGCACTTCGCACCCCCTACGCCAGCCCGCGTGAGGTCGTCCGCGCCATCTCCGGCCTCATGCTGGTGCTGGCGCTGGCCTCGCTGGACGGCAACATCGTAGGTCCCGCCCTGCCGCGTATCGTCAGCGATCTGGGCGGGCTGGCCCACCTGTCCTGGGTGGTCACCGCCTTTGCGGTTGCCTCTACCGCCACCACCCCGCTCTACGGCAAGCTGTCGGACCAGTTCGGCCGGCGGCCGGCATTCTTCGTGTCCATCGGCATATTCCTGCTAGGGTCGTCGCTGTGCGGCGCGGCCCGCAGCATGGCCATGCTGATCGGCGCGCGGGCGATGCAGGGCCTGGGCGCCGGCGGCCTGATCGTGCTGTCGCAGGCCACCATCGGCGACCTGGTCTCGCCGCGCGAGCGTGGCCGCTACCAGGGAATGGTCGCGGCGGTGTTCGCGCTGTGCAGCGTGGCGGGCCCGTTGCTGGGCGGCGTGATCACCGATCAGCTGTCCTGGCCGTGGATCTTCTACATCAACCTGCCGCTTGGCGCGGCCGCGCTGGTCATCCTCAGCCTGTCGCTGCCGGCCAACGTGACACGTCGCACCGGACGGATCGACTTCGCGGGCTTCGCCCTGATCATTGCCGCCACCTGCACGGGGCTGCTGCTGCTCAGCTGGGGCGGCGTGGTCTATCCCTGGCGCTCGGCGCCCATCGTGGCGCTCGGGTCGATCACGGCGGTGCTTCTGGCCCTGCTCTGGCCGGTGGAGCGTGCAGCGCCCGAGCCGGCCCTGCCGCCGCGCCTGTTTAAAGATCGGGTGTTCGCCACCGGGGTGGTCGGCATCACCCTGACCGTGACGGCGCTGTTCGGCAGCCTGGTCTTTGTGCCGCTGTTCTTCCAGGCCGTGCTCGGGCTGTCGGCTACGGAGGCCGGGTTGCGCATGGCCCCCCTGATGGGCGGGCTGATCGTCAGCTCCATCATCGGCGGCCGCGCCGTGTCGCGCACCGGCCGCTACAAGGCGTTTCCGGTGGCCGGCCTGGCCTTGGCCGTGCTGTGCTACCTCGCTCTGGCCTGGGCCACCCTGCACGGCGTGGGCGCCAACGCGCTGGATACGTTGCTGGCCATGCTGGGCCTGGGCATGGGCCTGGTGATGCCCAACATGACGACCGCGGTGCAGAACGCGGTGGCGCGGACGGACCTTGGCGTAGCCACGGCGACGCTTGGCTTCTTCCGCTCGCTCGGCGGCGCCTTCGGCGTTGCCGCCTCTGGCATGATCCTGGCCGCCACCCTGCACGCGGCACTGCCGCCGCAGGCCGGTCATGCCATGTCCAACCTCGGGCTGTCGCAGATCGGCGGCTTGCCCGTGGCCGAGCGGGCGGCAGTGCTGGGCGCCTACGGGCAGGCCCTGGCCACCACCTTCCTGGCCGCCGCCTGCGTCAGCGCGCTCGGCTTTGCCGTGATGCTGCTCATGCCGGAACGGCCGTTACGCGGAGGGTGAGCAGATACTGTAAGCGCCAAACTACATGGTTCGAGAAAGTTTTATACAACCTGAAGTTGTAAAGTCTCATACTAGCGGTTGAATAGATTTTGTCCGAAGTGCGAGTGTGGTTAATTTAGTAGGGTCATGTTAGCCGATGCTTCACCAGCCGATCGGTGCTGGCGAACCATCGGGAGAAAACCATGAGACGTGCCTTGTTGCTGGCGGGATTCTCATTTGTCGCCCTACACGCATCAGCTCGGGCGGCCAACACGTCCCCCAAGCGGGTGGCGCAAGTCGGGACTTGCGAACAAGATATTACCCAGTTCGCCACGATAGGCGCCGCGCTCAGTGCCGTTCCGCCCGGCGCCACCGTCTATGTCTGCCCCGGCACCTATGCCGAGCAGCTGACAATCACGAAGAGCGTAAGCCTGATTGGCGCGTCTGACAGCAACTCCTCCGCTCCGACGATTGTTCCTCCCGCTGGCGGCCTTGTTCAAAACCCGACGAGCGCTTCGGGAAACGGCGCAAGCTATGCGGCGCAGATCGCCGTCACCGGCGCGGGGACAGTCACGATCAGCAACCTGACGGTGGACGGGACGAACAACAACATCGGTGGCTGCGGCCCCGCGTTGGTCGGCATCCTGTTTCAGAACACGTCAGGCACCATTCAGAATAACCAGGTCGTCAACCAGGCACTGGCCAGCAATCTTAACGGTTGTCAGAGCGGGGACGCGATCTACACTCAAGTCAGCAACGGCAATACCTACGGTATCAAGATCACCGGCAACCAGGTCGAAAACTTTCAGAAGAACGGTATTACCGTCAACGGGACCGGGCAGTCCGGCACCATCTCCGGCAACACCGTTACCGGACAGGGACTGACCTCTGGCGCGGCCGAAAACGGCATCCAGGTCGGCTTCGGCGCAACGGGAAAGATAACCGGCAATTACGTGGCCGACGTCGATTACGCGGACCCTGCTAATGCGGCGGCAACCGGCATCCTGGTGTACGATTCTCTAAGCTCCACCGTCTCGGGCAACGTCGTGACCAACACGCAAAGCGGTATCTTCGTCTATGCGGATGCGGCCACAGCTTCGGACAACCCCACCATTACTAAGAACACCATCGTCTCGACCCACACCTACGACGGCATCGACGTTTGCGGTTCTAGCGGTGGTAGCATCACGGGCAACGTCATCAACGGTTCGGATGAGTCCGCCGTGCATGTCGATGGCGAATGCTCCTTTCCGAGCGATGCAATGGTGAACAGCAACAAGGGCAACGGTGCCTGCGTCGGCGTGCTGGTTGGTCAAGGGTCAACTCTGGACAGCACGTCCACCAATACATTTCTGAACACGATCGCGCAGGTGGTGTCCAACTCAGACACGTGTCCCGGCACCGGGCCACAGGGTCCGAAGCACTCCCGCAGCCGTCACGCGGCACGTGTGAGTCCCGCCTTCTAACCAGCTGGCAGACTCGGCGCTTCTCACCGCGTCGCCGGCCATGTTCGTTACCACGCATGTCAACCACGTCGGTATGATGTGGGGTCAACCGCGCAGGGCGATCGTTCGCAATGCGATCGCCCTGCCGGGGTAGCCGTCCGGCCCCGCCGACGGTAGGTTCGTCACGGGCCGACCGTCGGCTGTGGGACCCGTACGATGACGCTACGCGCAACGCGCCATGAACACTGCCCGGCCTGGCTGATCGCGGCGGGCATTGCCGCGTTGCTGGCGGGCAGCCCGGCCTTAGCCGCCCCCTATCCCACCGGCGGCCAGTGCGGCGGGTTTGCGGCCGTGCCGCTGCAAACGGCGCCGGGGCTGTGCGTGGGGCTGGTGGCCGAGCATCTGGGCCATCCGCGTGGCGTGGCCGTGGTGGGCGATGCGGTCTATGTGGCCGATATGGGCGGCTGGCGGCCGGGGCGGGGGCGCCTGCTGCGGCTGGGCCAAGGCGGTCACGGAGCGCCGCAGGCCGTGCTGTCCGGCCTGGACGAGCCGAGCGGCCTGCTCGCGGCGCAGGACGGCAGCCTGTACATAGGCCTGCTGGGCCGGGTTTCGCGGGTGGAGATTTCGGGCGGGGGCGCCACCCTGCACGACGTGGTCACCGGGCTGCCCGGAACGGGCCGGCACCCGCTGACGGCGATGGCGGTAGCGCCAGACGGTTCGCTCTACGTCAACGTCGGGTCGGCTTCCGATCATTGCGAGGCCGGCGGCAAGCCGCCCGACCCGCACGCATCCTGTCCCGAGCTGGCGGCCAGCCCGCCGCGCGCCAGCATCCTGCGCATCCCGCCCGGCCGGGTTGCGGATGCGGCCGGGATGCGCCCGGTCGCCACCGGCCTGCGCAACAGCATGGCGCTGGCCGTGACAGGGACCGGCACGCTGCTGGCCGGGGTGAACGAGCGGGACTACATCGACCGTGCCGACAAGACCCTGTCCGACGCCCTGCTGCCGAACGACACGCTGGATGCCGTGGAGCCCGGCGCCGATTACGGCTGGCCCTACTGCTTCGACGGCGCACGGCCGAACCCTGAATATGCCGGCCACGATTGCGGCGCGGTGCACCGGCCCACGCTGCTGCTGCCGCCCCATGCCGCGCCGCTCGGCCTGCTGATCTATGCCGGCGACGGGCTGCCTGGCCTGTCGGGCCGGCTGCTGATCGCCTATCACGGTTATCGTTCGGCCGGGCACCGGCTGGTGGCCGTGCCCATCGGCGCCTCCGGCAAGCCCGGCGGGCTGCCCGCCACGCTGGTGTCGGGATGGAGCGACCCGTCCAGGCACCTGCCGCTGGCAGGGCTGGCCGGCCTGGCGCAGAGTGGCGCGGCCGTGCTGATGACCGACGACGATAACGGGGCGCTGCTGGTGCTGGCGCGCCGATGACGGAGGCCGGCGCGCGCCCGTCGCGTGAGCCGGCGGACCGCGGCTTCGCGCTGCTGCTGGTGTTGTGGAC
>CAXUGD010000014.1:0-7506 GCA_964250355.1 uncultured Acetobacteraceae bacterium
GCTGGCGGTAGAGCACGCGGTCATAGGGCAATGACACCCTGCGTGAGCGCGTCGAAGCCGACCGCGGCCAGGATGCGCAGCAGTTCCGGGCGTCCGGTCTGAACCTGGTGATCGCGGCCATCGTGTTCTGGAACTCGACCTACCTGGCCGACGCCGTGCAGCATCTGCGAAGCCAGGGCAGGCCCGTGCCGAACACGCTGCCCGCCCACACCTCCGCCGCTCACCTGGGAGCACATCGGCTTCTCCGGCGACAGTCCTGTGGAACCGCGCCGCCGCCACCGCGGACCGGCGCCGGCCTCTCAATCTGGGCCGGGGCACCATGGCCGCATAGCCGGTGTTTCTGACCCGTTCATATGATAAGGCCATCGCCACGGATGTCTTCTGAATTGCGCTACACGTGAGCGGGGAGCGGATGCGGAGGTTTTCCCATCAAATTGCCCTCACAAACGCTGCCCGATAGCCGACGTTCCCAACGGGGGAGATGGGTCGGGAGCCGTCTTAGGAGGTGGTGGTCTGTGATACGTTCAACGAAGCGAAGATGACGTGGCCCAGTCCACGGGATGTAGTCATGTCATGCCCAAGAAGACGGGTTTGAATCGTGGCAATATCGAGATCTTCGATATGGTCGAAGCCTAGGCTGAGAAGCTGATCGCGAAGCTCTTCTGGCAAGAAATAACTGAGAAAAGGCTCTCCAGCAGCGGCCGCCCTCTTAGCCAGCTCTTCGTATTGTTCCCGCAGTTCAGGCTCAGTGGCGTTTGCCGGTTCTCCGTAGTCGAAAATGACTTCTGATCCTCCCGGATGACCAGCAATGAACGATAGAGTGGTCTTGATCGATTGTTGGGTCAAATAGGGTACGACTCCTAGCCACATGAAGTATGTGCGTATCTCCCGGCTAAATCCGGCGTTGCGGAGGCAGTCAGCCAAGCTTTCGTGCTCGAAATCTACGGGGACAAATGTAACTGTCGATGGAACCTCAATCCCAACCTTGCTCAACTGCTTTTTCTTCCAGGCTTGAGTCGCTGGATGATCGACTTCGAACACCTTTAACCTGTCGCCGTAGGGGTTGCGGTACCCGAAGGTATCAAGGCCCGCCCCCAGAATAACGAGTTGGCCAACCTGCCGAGTCTCCACAGCCCGCCTAAGCTCATCCTCGGCCAACCTTGAGCGGGCAGCCACGAAGAAACGAATGTCCCTCAGCGACCGCTGAAGCTCTTCTGTCGCCCGAATATGCTGGTCGTCTATGCCGAGTATGCGAAGAGCGAGTGGGTCGCTGAAAACGCGTCCACTCTCGAACACTTGATAGGCGGCGCGTAGGCTGGCGGCGGCGATAGCTGTGCGACTTCGCTCACGAGTGGTCATATTCGACGTTAGCGCGAGGAAACTGACCACGCAAGCTCACCGCACTGGAAGGGTCTGCTCAGCGTCGATGTCGCGGATTGGCGCGGTTCCCGAAACTCGCCGTTCGGTTTGGTCCGACCCGTCAGGTCTGGGTGGCGCCTTCGGCTTATGCCATGTCTCGTTGACACCTACTGCCAAACGGTCTGGACGTTGAAAGTTACTTACTTGAACACCGATGCGAATGATTAGCGATGTCAACACCTGCGCGTTGCCCTTGGCACGTTCTCAATCCAACTTTAGCGCTCCAGACAGCAAGCGTTTTGCCTGTTTGTAAAGCGGCTGGTCAACCATCTATCCATCAAGCGCCGAGGCTGCCCCGGACGCGCGTGCGCATGTGCAGCGAGAACGCGTCTTGCCTGTTCCAACTCCTCGTCGGCTGGGAGCAAGCCTCGCAGATTGGGTGCAAGTTGTGCAGGATGAACGCACAGCTTCCCCGTAAGGCCTAGCGCGCGCGCACGCGCGGCATGAGCTTCGACGGCTGCCGGATCATCGAAGTTTATGGTGACACCCTCGACAGGAGCTGGAAGACCAGAGACCCGCGACACCAATGACATGGTTAGCCGGATGGGGTCGAAAACGGCATCTGACCCGAAAGTGCGACATCCAATGCAAGATCAATCGTCCCGATGGCAAGCCGCCTGACACCCGGCGTGGCGGCGATAGCCGCGACTTTCAGCGCCCCGGCCGCTATTTCAATAAGTGCCAAGACGGGCGACATTCTGGCAACGCGCGAGAGCGCCGAGCCGGGCTCAGCCTTCGGAAAAACGACTGCGGCCACGGCCGGGTGCTCGGCAAGTGCCAGATCGCCCTCGAACCAGGATGTCCCCGCACCATTAATTCGCAAGACGACTTGTCGGTCCGGGCAGAGCCAATCCGCGACCGCAGCCCGTGCTAGAATTTTCTCACTCTCGGGAACTGGATCCTCAAGGTCCACGATCACCATGTCAGCGCCGCTAGCGACCGCCTTGTCGAAGCGCTCCGGCCGATTGCCGGGCACGAAAAGGAAAGTTCGTGCCGAGTGCATTTCGGCCGTTACCAGAACAGGTCCTTCATGCTCTTGGCATCCGCAATATGCCAGAGCCGTCCAAATAGCTTCTTCGCTTCCAGCTCGGTGTGCGCGCCGCCCGAGGCCGCCAAGGCAACCGCCTTGTCGGTGATTTCGTCGCGACTTAGCGAATTGCCCGGGTCTCCCTTGGGCTCCTCAACCCGGCACGCGATCCGACGGCCGTCCTGGGTCTGTATGGTGACTTTGCCGATCCAGCGAACCGGATATGCCCCATCTATCTCCGGATCCACCACCATCGTGACTTTTTTGCGGAAGCGCGCCACGTCCTCGCGGTCCAACACGGTCTCGAATGACGGCAGGTCGGCCCTGGCTCCGTAAGCGATCAGGCCGAGTACGCTGCCCATGGAGAACTTCGCCTGGTGGACGCTGGCGGGTATATCGACCATGCCCAGCACGTCGACCGCCGCCTGATGCACATGCGCGGTCACCGCCGCCACGTCGTCCCCGGCCAAAGCGTGCGCGCGCATAGCCTGCAACAGAGCGTCGGCCGCCGGGTGCGTGTGGCGGCAGGACGCGTGGACTTTGAACGATGTCTCAGCGAGAGCCCAGCGGGATCCAAGCCGGTCCGTCAGCCGGGCGGGATCGGCGTCCTGGGACATGCCGGCGGCCAGCCCCTGCCGGCCCTCCAGCACGGCGGCAGCGCCCTTGAGGCCACCTTTTGCAAGCCACGCGGCTGCTAGCCCAGTGCTGGCAGCATGAGCGGCGTGCAGCGGCTTGGAGTCAGCCCCGTCGCGGAGGAACTCCCACAAGCCTGCAGCCTGCGTGCCAGCGGAGCCAAAGGCGTGTGTCATCAAGCTCGGCGACAGGCGCAGGAGCCGGCCGGCGCCAGCCGCCGCGGCCAGGGTGCCGGCCGTCCCCGTGGTATGGAACACCTTGTAGTGGGAGCGCCCGAGGAACTCGCCCACGCGAATGCCCACTTCGTATCCGGCTACCGAAGCGGCCAGGAACTCCTGCCCGGTCGCGCTCAGGGCCTGCGCCGTTGCCAAGGCGGCCGGAAACACCACAGTGGCCGGGTGGAACACGGAGCCGTTATGCACGTCGTCCTGCTCGACGACGTGGCTGGCAGCTGCGTTCACCATCGCGGCGAAATAGGGACTGCTGGACCTGCCGGATACCGCATTCTCCGCGACGCCCTCGGCCGGCCCCATTGCCTCCGCAAGGCTATGGATTGCTTGCACGACGTGGTGCTGCCTTCCAGCCAAAGCAGACCCTGCCCAATCAACAAACAGATCCAGCGCGCGGGCCATGACGCCGGAGGGAATGGCGTCCGGTCGCAACTCCGCCGCGAAGGCCGCCAACTCGGAGCCGGGGCCGACCGGGGCCCGATGGTCAGCTTGCATGCCTACCTGCCTCGCCGTCGTCATATCCGAGTTCCGCAAGTATCTGCCTGGTGTGTTCTCCGACCGCAGGTATCGCGCCCATGCGCGCCGCCGCGAGGCCGGGCGGCAGCATGGCCGGAATCGGACCGGCCGGGGAATTCACCTCCGTCCAGCGTCCCCGCGCCGCCAGTTGGCGGTGCGTCCATAGCTCCGCCATACCGTTCACCACCGCGTTGGCTACGCCTGCCTCGTTGAGACGTTCGACGATAGTCGCCGAAAGCTGATGGGCGAACGCGCCCTCGATGATGCCCCGCAGCTCGACGCGATTAGCGGAGCGTTCGGCATTGCCGGCAAATCGCTTCTCGCGCGCCAGCGGCGCCTGGCCGAGCACGCTGTTACAGAATGCGTCCCACTCGCGCTCATTTTGGATGCCGAACAGCACGCTGCCGTCAGCCGTCGCGAACGGACCGTAGGGATAGATGGTGGCGTGTGAAGCGGCGGTCCGCCCTGGCGGCGCTGCGCCGCCGTACGTGTAATACAGCGGGAAGCTCATCCACTCCGCCATAGCCTCCAGCATCGAGATGTCGATGTGGGTTCCCTTGCCGGTGCGGTTGCGCTCGATCAGGGCGGCGAGGATGGTGGAATACGCATACATCGCTGCGGCGATGTCGGCCAGCGAGATGGCGGCTTTCACCATTTCGTCGGGCGTTCCGGTTACCGAAAGGAAGCCGGCCTCTGCCTGTATCAGCAGGTCATAAGCCTTGCGGTCGCAATCCGGCCCGCTGCCGCCGTAACCCGAGATGTCGCAGACAATCAGGCTGGGAAATCTGGAGCTAAGCGTGTCGTAATCCAGCCCCATGCGCGCGGTGGCGCCGGGTGTCAGGTTTTGTACGAGAACGTCTGCGCGCCCGACGAGGCGGTCGAGTATGTCGCGTCCACGCGCCGACTTCAGGTCGAGCGCCATGCTTTCCTTTGACCTGTTGCACCACGCGAAATATGAGGACAGCCCATTTACGCGCCCGTCATAGCCGCGGGCGAAATCGCCGTCTCCGGGACGCTCGACCTTGATCACCCTGGCGCCAAGGTCGGCGAGCTGCCGCGTTGCGAAGGGCGCTGCGACGGCCTGCTCCAGACTGACGACCGTGATGCCGGCGAGCGGCTGCATCAGTAGGAGCGTGGCAGGCCGAGCACATGCTCGGCGACGTAGGACATGATCAGGTTCGTGCTGATTGGCGCCACCTGATAGAGGCGGGTTTCGCGAAACTTGCGCTCCACGTCGTATTCATGCGCGAAACCGAAACCGCCATGTGTCTGAAGACAGGTATTGGCGGCTTCCCACGAGGCCTTGGCAGCCAAGTATTTCGCGATGTTGCTTTCTTCCCCGCATGGTTTGCCGCCGTCGAACAGGTTGCAAGCCTTGAACCGCATGAGATCAGCGGCGCGCACTTGCATGTAGGCTGCGGCGATCGGAAACTGTACGCCCTGGTTCTTGCCAATCGGGCGGTCGAACACCACGCGGTCATTCGCGTATGCCGTTGCGCGTTCCACGAACCAGTAACCATCGCCGATACATTCTGCGGCGATCAGCGCGCGTTCCGCGTTCAAGCCATCCAAGATATAACGGAAGCCGTGCCCCTCCTCGCCAATTAGGTTCTCCGCGGGTATTTCGAGCTGTTCAAAGAACACCTCGTTCGTCTCATGGTTCACCATGTTGGCGATCGGCCGCAGTTCCATGCCGCCGCGCAAGGCTTCTGCAATGTCCACTATGAATATTGACAAACCATGCGAGCGCTTCTTCACTTGGTCGAGCGGCGTCGTGCGCGCCAGCAGTATCATCAGGTCTGAATGCTGGACGCGGCTGATCCAGACTTTCTGACCGTTCACCACAAACCGGTCCGCCTTGCGCACGGCCCGCGTTTTGAGGTTCACCGTGTCCGTGCCCGTGGTCGGTTCAGTGACCGCCATGGATTGCAAGCGCAGCTCGCCGCTGGCGATACGGGGCAAATAGAGCTGCTTCTGAACGTCAGAGCCATGCCTGACGAGCGTGCTCATGTTGTACATTTGCCCGTGGCAGGCACCAGCGTTGGCACCGCTGCGGTTGATCTCTTCCATAATTACGGAGGCCTCCGCCAGGCCCAGGCCGGTTCCGCCGTAAGCCTCCGGTATGAGGGCTGCTAGCCATCCTGCCTTCGTCAAAGCCGCGACGAATTCCTCCGGGTATGCCCGCGCGGTGTCGAGATCCCGGAAATAGCTCGGCGGAAACACAGAGCAGAGAGCGCGCACAGCGCGTCTGATCTGGGCGTAAGGATCCCCTTCGGCTTCAAACATGAGCACTCTGGTCACCTCCACTCATCGTCTGAACGTCACCGACCCGTCCATGCACAGGCCGCCGCTTGCGTTTCTGGCGAACAGGTGAGCGGAGCCGTCGGCTGCTGGTGAGCCGCAAGCATAAAACGGGCTGTCATCGAACATCGGGCTGACAGCGCGGAAGCTGAAGCTGGCGGCCTCAGAGCCTCCATTGCGAGTTACTGCCGCATGCAGCAGGAACGTTGCGGTCAACGGACCTTGAACGACAAGGCCAGGGTAGCCCTCGACCCTTATGGCGTAGTCGCGATCGTAGTGAATACGATGGGAGTTGAAGGTAAGCGCGGAATAGCGAAACAACATGACCGGAGTCGGATCGATCTGGACCTCCCAATGAGCGCGCGCAGGTGCTGGCGCCGGAGTGGGGGTCGATTGCTGAGAGATCGCAGCTTCGCGAAAAACGATGTCCTGGCGTTCTCGCAGAAGCGGACCGGAGCCGTCGGAAAGCTCGTGGTTGAGCTGGACGATCGTGAGCTTGCCAGTCCGGCCCTCACGCTCCTCGGAAGTGACAACCTGCGAGCGCCGCGTGACAGCCGCACCCAGGCGTATCGGCCGAAAAAACTCCAAATGCCCGCCCGCCCACATGCGGCGATGCAGCGCAGGTGTCGGAAGCAGGCCGCCCATGGAACGATGGCCATCCGTGCCAAGCGCCTGCATCGGCGGTTCGTCCCGGCAGAACAGCCAGTGCGTCAGCGGCGGCGCGGCAACGCCCTCGACCGGCTCTACAGCAGGCAAGCCGGTCATGGAAAGCAGTGCGTTTATGGGTCCGCCCGTGATCACGTCATGGGTGACCATACCCCGTCCGGCCAGGTGTTCCACTTTTGCACCTTTGTTCGTGGCTGATGGCGATTGCGGCGCCGACCTTTGGCTGGCCGGCAGGCCGCTAGGGTGTCGGATCGCGAGTCGACCGCTGCAGCCGGCTGAACGCCCTGTGCGTGAAAAATAAAGGGAGCCGTTCTATCGGCTTGCTCCAGGAGGACAGCTTGGCCACCACGAGCCGGCGCTTGCGGTCGATGAACAGGTTCTGGCCGTGGATGCCCATGGCGAAGAGGACTTGCGGGTCGTCATCGACGGTGTACCAGCCAGCGCGATACCTCATCTTCTTGCCGATGGCGGAGAACTGCTGGCCCCATTCCCCTGTCCGCCAGGCCTCCGCATCTCCGTTGCCGTAAATGTCGTCGATGACCCCTCTCGGCACCACGGGCTTGCCGTCGACCAAACCGCCGTCGACGATCAGCTGGCCCAATCGGGCAAAGTCCCTCGCTGTGGCGCAGAGGCCGCCGCTCGAGCGGGCCAGCCCCGCGCGGGGGCCCCGGGGGGGGGGGGCGGGCGGCCGCCCCCGACCGGGGGAGGGGAGAG
>CAXUGD010000014.1:7516-21833 GCA_964250355.1 uncultured Acetobacteraceae bacterium
GCCGGGGGGGGGGCCCCCCCGGGGGGGCCCCCCTGGTGGGGGGGCCGCGCTCTCCGCACCCATCGGTTTCCAGAGATACGTGGTCAGCAACTCCGCCACCGTCTGGCCGGTGGCACGCTCGATTGCCCATCCGGCGAGGTCGGTGTTGGCCGAGACGTAACGGAAAGGACCGCCATGTTTGGCAGCGGGCGCCTGCAAGGCTTTGAAGAACGCCCGCAGGTCCGCACCGGCGGCGGATCGGGGTTCGTCACCCCAGTTTGTCGCCTCGTCGTAAGCGCGTTGCTGGGCGGCGTCGAATGACACGTCCACCCGCATGTCGAGCAGGTCATGCAGCGTCACGCCCTCATAGAGTGTGCCGACGATCTCCGTCAGGTAGTCGGAGACCGGGACCGACAATCGCAGTCTCCCCTGGGCCTGCAGGACGCCCGCCAGCAGACCGATGACCGCCTTCGTCGACGACATCAGGATGTGCGGCGTGTTCTTCGTGTTGCCGTTTGCATACCATTCGTAGGCGATCCGGCCGTCGAGAAGTGCGACCACGGCATCGGTCCCGATGGCGCGGAGGAACAGCCCGTTCAGCAGCAGGCCACGCTTCTTTCGCAATGCAACGGGCAGCGCCGCGGCGCGTAGGCCGCCAGCGACCTGCTGTGTGCCCAGCACCTTCTGGACGTTGTGGAACGCCAACCGGTTGAACGGCGGCGCCCGCCAGTTCGCGGCGTTGGCGCGGTTGCCGGAACTGACCTGCTCATCCATCGGCTTCTATCCGTTCCTTTCTGCTCTGGAGGCACTTGCCGATCGTGGATTCGTCGCGCGCCGGCTGACACTGAGAGGCATGCCGTCCGCCGGGCGCGTGGTCAGTTTCATCTTCGGCAGCGGTTGCAAATCTGCCGACGCCGAAAGCCTGACGCGCGGCAGCAGGACGCCTAGGATAGCGGCAGCCTCCAGCAGCGCAAAACCCATGCCGATGCAGATGCGCGGACCTGCCGCGAACGGCAGATAGGACCATCTGTGCCGCGTCTTGACCGCTTCGGCGGTGAAGCGGTCAGGATCGAACCGGTCCGGATCGCTCCACAGGGATGGCTGTCGGTGGATCGCGTAGACCGGGACGAACACGTTGTCCTCCGGCGTGACACGCACGCCGCCGATCTCCAGCGTACGCGTCGTCTGCCTGACAACCATGGCTACAGGCGGATAGATGCGCATGGCCTCCTGCACCACCTGGCGCGTGCAGACCAGGCTGGCGACCTGCGCGGCCTGCAGGACGCCGCCTTCGGTCACCTGCTCGATCTCTGCCAGCACTCGCCGCTCGATCTCAGGATTGCGGGCAAGCAGGAAGAACGTCCACGTCAGGGCCAGCGCCGTCGTTTCGTGCCCGGCTGCGACGAAGGTGAGCAGGTTGTCGCGTATGTCGTCGTCGCTAAGGCCCGCGCCCGTTTCGGGATCCTTCGCATCGAGCAGCAGGCTGAGTAGGTCGTCGTGCCGCTCGCCGGTCCGGCGGCGCCCGGCGATGCTGCGGCTGAGCGTCTTCCGCAGATAGTCGTTGCCACGCCTGGCCTTCGTCCTGCCTGGGTAAGGCGTCCACATTGGCGCACCGAGCGCGGAGAGAGCGTATTCCCAACTTGTGGAGTTAAGAGAGTCGCGCATGCTACGGTCGAACAGGGCAGGATTTGCGTCGCCCTGGCCCGAAAGCATGGTGACCAGGATGATCTCGAACGTCAGACCCATCATCTCCTGGGTCATTTCAACGGTCGTGCCCTCGGGTAGCTTGCTCCACTTGTCGGCAAGCGCCTCTGCCGCAGCGATCATTGCCGGCACCATGCTGTTGACGTGCAAGGGCCGGAAAATGGGTGCTGCGACACGGCGCTGACTGCGCCAGCGCGTGCCCTCGGATGTCAGGATGGCCTTGCCGAGCATCGGCTCGAGGGAGCGCCGCATGGACTCGGCCTTGACATAACTGTCGGCGTCGTCAACGAGCACCTGCTGAACTAGTGCTGGATCACAAACGAATATCGTGTTCTGACCCAGCATGCGGCTGACCACGACCGGGTGCGTGTAGATTTCTTTCGGCCACGACGTCATCGGGTTGTCCACGAGCCTGCGCAAAGTTTGCAGGGCGGACAACAAGCTTTTTTCGATATGGACGGCCTCTACGATCATCCGCGACTCTGCTGCCGCGCTCACTGAACTGAACTCATTTTGAATTCCATCGTGGGCGTTGGCCCGCCGAAGCAGCGGACCAGGAAGTTCCGGCCCGCAGGAGAAATCACCGACCTTGCCGAGTGTATTCGTCTTCCTTAGGATGGGCTACTATGGATAGTCCTGAATTCATGCGCGAGCGTCCAGCAATGGATCCCCTGACCCAAGTGATCGGCCTGCTTCGCCCCAACGCCCTACTATGGAAGCAACTGGTTGCGTCGGGTGCCTGGAGCGTACGATTTCCCGCGAACGATCACGTGGTGTTCTGCTTAATCGGCAGCGGAAGCTGTGTCTGCCAGCTCGCAGACGGACAGCGGCGCGTGCTGCATGAGGGAGATTTCCTTCTGTTGGCCGCGCCGTCCGTCTGGAGCCTTGGCAGCGGCGATGACGTCGTTCCTGTCGACCTGGAGTCAGCGCACGTCGATCTTAGCCGGCCGGCTACCTTGCTGGCCGGCGGAGACGACGAGCCGTTGACCGAGATCTTCGGGGGCCGCTTCACCTTCGGAGACGAAAACGTTGCGCTATTAAACGGGCTCCTGCCGCCGATCGTCGAGGTCAAGGGTTGCCAGTCGGAAGCGGCCAGGCTGCGCGCGCTTCTTGACCTGATCGGCAACGAAGCCTGGTCGGACCGGCCCGGCAAGACGCTGGTGTTGGAAAGGCTGCTGGAGGTCCTGCTGATTGAGGTGATACGGCAAAGCGCCGCGCACCGGCCGGAGCAGCATCAGGGGCTGCTGGCCGGCCTAGGCGACCCGCAGACAGCTTCCGTCTTGCGCGCCATGCATGCCGATTACCAGCGCAACTGGAATGTGGCCGAACTCGCCTCCGTCGCCTGCATGTCGCGCTCCGCCTTTGCCGAGCGATTCAACCGCGTCGTCGGCATGCCGCCTATCGACTATCTGTTGCAGTGGCGTATGGCGATGGCAAAGGCTGCGCTGCGGACCGGCCGCGGACGTCTGGCGGAAGTAGCGGGACGCTGTGGATACCAGTCGGTGAGCGCGTTCAGTGCCGCTTTCCGCCGCACGGTGGGGCATCCGCCGTCATATTACTTCGCTGAACGAGGCACGGAGCACTGGCGGCAGCCCAGCCACTAGCGAGCTGAATAGAGTCGGACTGCGGAACGTGATCGGCCGGCGATCGCGTTTCTGGACGGGCTAATATGAGCGGCGGGGTTTTGAGGATGGCGGTCGCCATAGGCCGCCTTTAACTTTCTTCTAGTTGGGAAGGCTGATCGAAACGGATTGGTCGCCGGTCTGCACTGGTTCAGGAAGGGTCAAGCGCCAATATGGCAAACCGGGTGAAGGCTGACGGCTGGATTGACGTTCACGCCCACTTCGCCATGCCGAAAACACGAGAACAGCTGGAAGCTGGGCTGCAGATGATGCATGCCGGTTGTTTTCTGGCGCAGGAGCCGTTCGACTGGACCGTCGAAGGCACACTTGAGCACATGGACCGCAACGGCATCGCCATGCAGCTCCTCAGCAACATTCCCAAGCAGCAGGAGTTGCTGTCGGCTTCCAACGATTACGGTTGTTCGATCGTACGACGTTTTCCGTCACGTTTCGGCTTGTTAGCTGCGTTGCCGACGGACAATCCCGACGCTTGCCTGGCCGAGATAAGCCGGGCTGCGGACAGCCTGCACGCAGACGGCTTTGCGGTGACATGCAATTACAACGGCGTGTCCTTGGGTGACAAACGACTAGGTCCGGTATGGTCGGAGCTGAACCGGCGCGGTGCCGTCGTATTCATGCATCCCGACGCGTATTCGATGCCATCCCTTGGCCGTCCCACCGCCTTGCTGGAGGTGGCATTTGAGACGGCCCGCATCGTCGTCGACATGCTGTATGCCGGTGTGTTCAGGGACTTTCCAAGGGTTCGCTTCATCGTCGCCCATTGCGGTGGTGCCTTGCCTGCAATGTCGGGCCGCCTCGCACTGCTGGGAGCCGAGCCGTGGGTTCCGAACCCCAGCGGGATCAGCAAGGCGGAAATCACCTCACAATTGTCAGGGTTGTTCCTGGACACGGCGGCGACAGGCACGGCGCACAGCCTGCGTCCGGCGCTCGCCATGACGAGTTGCGACCATCTCGTCTACGGTTCCGACTGCGGCGTACCTTGTTCGAGCGAGAGCACCCTGGTTGAAAACCTGCACGCACTGCTCGCCTTTCCCGACCTGACGGAAGAACAGCTTCAGGCGATCGGCCGCAACGTGCTTCATCTGCTGCCGCATCTTGGCGACCGGCTGCAACCTGGCGCCGCTACACTCGCCCTTGCGCACCCTCACTGACCCTAACCTTAAACCGCAATGCAAGTGGGTTGAGAGTTTCATGACGATCGGCAGACCGACGCGTGCGCAGCTTGAGGCGGTGGCTCAGGAACTCCATTTTCAGTTCAACACGGACGATCTCGAGTTTTTTGCAGCGATGCTGCAGCCGAGCTTTGCCGCCTACGACATTCTTGACGATGTAGCGGATTACGTACCCGCGATACGCTATCCGAGAACGCCCGGTTACCGGCCATCGGCTGCGGAAAATCCGCATAACGCCTGGTTCGTGAAGTCGGAGGTGCGCGGCGCGTCCGAAGGCAAGCTCCTGGGCAGGACGATCGCTCTGAAGGACAATATCTGCCTGGCCGGCGTGTTGATGACGAACGGCTCTTCCACTCTGGAAGGCTACGTTCCAGATGTGGACGCGACGGTCGTCACGCGTATCCTGGACGCCGGCGGCGTTATCACCGGAAAAGCGAACTGCGAGCATTTCTGCCTGTCCGCTGGCAGCCACACCAACCCGACAGGCCCCACGCACAACCCGCACAGGCGCGGCTATACAACAGGCGGCTCTTCCTCCGGCAGCGCCGCCTTGGTAGCCGCGGGCGATGCGGACATGGCGCTCGGGGGAGACCAGGGCGGCTCGATTCGTGTGCCCGCGTCCCATTGCGGCATCTACGGGCTTAAGCCCACCGCGGGCCTGGTGCCTTACACCGGCATAATGTCCATCGAAGCCACGCTCGACCACGTCGGGCCTATGACACGCAATGTGGCAGACAATGCGCTGCTGCTGGAGGTCATCGCTGGTCCGGACGGCTTGGATCCTCGGCAATGCGGCATCATGCCGTCGCTCAGCTATCGATCAGCGCTCGGCCTTGGCGCGAGCGGACTGCGCATCGGCGTCGTGCGGGAGGGTTTTGGCCATACCGACTCCGAAGCGGACGTGGACGCGAAAGTGCGTGCGGCAGCCGATCGGTTTGCCGGACTTGGCGCCACGGTCGAGGACGTGTCTGTGCCGATGCACGCTTTGGGAGCGGTGCTGTGGCTGGCGATTGCGTCGGAAGGCAGCGTCGGCGCCATGATGAACGGCAACGTGTTCGGGACCGGCTGGCGGGGACAATACGTCACCAGCCTACGTGCCGCGCATGCCAATTGGCGTAGTCGAACGGGCGAACTGTCCGACACTCTCAAGCTGGTGATGATGCTCGGCCAATATTTCAGCAAGCACCATCACGGCCGCTTTTACGCGAAGGCGCAGAATGTCAGCCGTCTACTGCGAACGGTATACGACGATGCGTTGTCGCGGCACGACCTGTTGCTGATGCCCACCTCGCCGGCCAAGGCGGGACGTATTCCGGGCCAGGACGCGTCGCGCCAGCACAGCATGAAGATGGCAGCGGGCACGATGGCGAACACGTCCGCCTTCAACGTTACCGGTCATCCCGCGATGTCAATCCCTTGCGGGATGGCCAACGGGCTGCCAGTGGGTATGATGCTGATCGGCAGGCATCACGATGAAGCAATCATCTTTCGTGCCGCTACCGCTTTCGAGGTGAGCGCAGAGTGTTCGCAATGCTGATCCCGTGCAGGTTGGATTGATGAAACGGCAACTGATCGACCTTTCCGTGTATCTTGAAAATGACGTCATGTCCGATCCGCCGACCGCTCGGCCGCGCATACAGTATTTCAGGCATGACGAGACAGCGGCGCAGCTGTCGGCCTTCTTTCCCGGTCTAAGGAAGGAGGACCTTCCGGACGGCGAGGGTTGGGCTGTCGAAGCCGTGCAGCTTTCGACACATAACGGCACGCATCTGGACGCGCCATATCATTATCATTCAACGATGAATCGCGGCGAGCGTGCGATTACCATTGACGAGGTCCCACTGGACTGGTGTCTGCAGCCCGGCGTGAAGCTGGACTTCCGTCACTTGCCAGACGGCTACGTGGTCAAGGCGGAGGACGTGGACGCCGAGTTGCGGCGCATCGCGCACACGCTCTCTCCGCTTGAGATCGTCGTCGTCAACACACGGGCGGGCGATCGCTACGGCCAGGACGACTACGTGTCATCGGGCTGCGGCATGGGATACGAGGCGACGATGTACCTGCTCGAACGCGGCGTGCGGGTGACGGGCACGGACGGTTGGAGCTGGGACGCGCCGTTCGTGCACACGGCGAAAACCTTCGCCAGGACCGGCGACCCATCCATCATCTGGGAAGGCCACAAGGCAGGGTGCCACATCGGCTACTGTCATCTCGAGAAGCTGCACAACCTCGACAAGCTGCCGAGCAGCGGTTTCCAGATCTCGTGCTTCCCGCACAAGGTTCGCGGCGGCTCGGCCGGCTGGACCCGCGCGGTGGCGATCATTGAACAGAGCAACGGGTCGTAGCAGAGATGGCTGTCGATCACACGCATGACCCGGCACGTCTGAGCTGGGTGAAGCAGGCCAATGAAGGCGGTGACTTTCCAATCCAGAACCTGCCGTTCGGCGTGTTTCGCCGCAAGGCAGCAGGCGAGTCGTTCCGGGGCGGCGTGGCGATCGGGAATCAAGTCGTCGACCTCGCGGCGCTGAATGCAGCGGGCCTGCTGAGCGGTTTGGCCGCGGAAGCCGCCGCCACGTGCGCGGCGCCAAACCTGGGCGGATTGGTGGCACTTGGGCCGGCCGCCTGGACAGCGCTCCGCCATTCGCTATGCGAGCGCCTTGACCAGGTTGCCATAGCCGGCGCGCCGGCCGTCGAGGCTTGCCTTGTGCCACAAGCGGCCGCCGAGTTCAGCCTTCCCTTGCAGATCGGCGACTTTACCGACTTCTACACCTCTTATCACCATGCCGCCAACATCGGCCGGCTGTTCGGTCGTGGCGACAATGCGGTCGCTGCCAACTTCGGCTGGCTGCCGATCGCCTATCATGGCCGCGCATCGAGTGTCGTGGTCAGCGGATGCGGCGTGCGTCGTCCAATTGGACAGTCATTCCGACCCGGAGAACCTCGGCCGTTCTTTGGTCCTCCCGCGTGGCTCGATTACGAGGTCGAGATTGGCGCCTTTGTCGGCACTGGCAATCCGATCGGGACGGGCGTGGAACTCGCCGAGGCGGAGTCGCACATCTTCGGGCTCTGCCTGCTCAACGACTGGTCCGCGCGTGACATCCAGAGTTGGGAAATGCAGCCGCTAGGCCCTTTCCTGTCCAAGAATTTCGCCACCAGCGTCTCGCCATGGGTAGTCACGCTTGATGCGCTGGAGCCA
Organism: uncultured Acetobacteraceae bacterium; assembly: GCA_964250355.1. Classification (GTDB taxonomy): domain Bacteria; phylum Pseudomonadota; class Alphaproteobacteria; order Acetobacterales; family Acetobacteraceae; genus BOG-908. The sequence continues at coordinate 15,211 of CAXUGD010000014.1, forward strand.
TTCCGTGCGCCATGGACTGCAGCACGGCAAGGACCTCCGCCTCTGCCCTACCTCGACGCGCCCGGCAACAGCGCGCGCGGCGCGCTGGACATCACTCTGGAGGCCTGGCTTCAGACATCCGCCCGCCAAACGGCTGGACTGGACGAAGTCCGCCTGTCCCGCACGAGCTTCCGACACCAGCACTGGACCTTCGCGCAGATGCTGGCGCACCACACCGTCGGGGGCTGTAATCTCCAGCCGGGCGACCTGCTGGGCAGCGGCACGGTCTCCGGTCCCACGCAGGATGAAGCCGGGACTATGATGGAGCTCGCGCGCGCGGGCAGAACGCCGTTTCTTTTCGGTGAGACCGACGGCTTGCCCGAGGAACGCAGCTTCCTGCTGGACGGCGACACCGTGATCCTGCGCGGCTTCTGCGACAGGCAAGGTTTCCGCCGTGTCGGCTTGGGCGAATGCCGAGGGACCATCCTGCCAGCGCGCCAGGCGGTGGACCATCAAACGCTGGACGCAAGATAGTTGCGCGAAATCTCCTATCGTTCGAACGGGCGGTCTTGCGCATGCGCTGTGCGCTTCCTGGCCGCACTTGCCGTGGCCGTCCATTCACTGGCAAAACCGGCGCACGCTTTGGAATACGAACTCGACGGCTACCAGATCAGCCTGGACACGACGTTGTCTTCCAGCCTCGCCGTTCGAACGTCGCCGATCGACAGAGATTTTGTCGGTGTGGCGAACGGCGGCACCTACAAGACCGCCAATATCGATAACGGCGACTTGAACTTCAGACAGGGTAGCCTGGTAGATGCGACTCAACGCATCGTTGAGGAGTTGACAATAAAGCAGGGCAGCACCGACCTCTTCTTGCGCGCCACCGGCTTCTACGACCCTGTCTACGACACGGACGTCGACGCTTTCCGCTTTCCGCTTTCCCGCACGACTGTGCGCGACATCGGCACCGACCTTCGCCTTCTTGACGCTTACGTCTTCGCCAGCCCCAAGCTGTTCGGACACTACTTCGATTTGCGCATAGGCAACCAGGCACTGAACTGGGGCGAAAGCACGTTCATACAATTCGGCATCAATTCGATCACGCCGCTCGACCTGACCGCGCTGCGCATCCCCGGATCAGAGTTGCGGACGGCCTTCCTGCCTGTCCCCGCGGTGGACCTCAAGACTGGCCTGACCGCGGGCCTGACGTTCGAAGGCTTTTGGCAACCCTACTGGACCCGCACGCGGCTGGAGCCGGTCGGCAGCTTCTTCAGCACGAACGACAACATTCTCGATGGTGGCACATTCCTGCACCTCGACAGCCAGTATCCTGACACCGCGGATTGCGTGTACGCCGCGACGCTTGCCACCAACAACCTGTTCGGGGCTTGCGTGCCGCGCAGTGCGGATCGTCACCCCACAGGTGTCGGCGAGGGCGGTTTCGCATTGCGTGGGGAACTGCCCTTTGTGGACAACACCGAGTTCGGGCTTTACCTCGAGAACTATGACAGCCGCACGCCATTCCTCAACTTCCACACCGGTACGGACCGAGTCAACGGCGACGTCCTGTCATCCGTCATAAAATACCTTTCCTTGGCCCCAAATCCACTCGGCGGCTTCCTCTCCGGCAGCCAGACTTACTTCCAGAATACCTACACTGCCACCGGTTCATATTTTGCCGACTACCCGAGCAACATCCAGCTGGCGGGCGCGAGTTTCAATTTCGAAGGGCCAGGCGGTGTTGCGATGCAGGGCGAAGTTTCGCATCGGTTCAATCAGCCGATCCAACTCGCCAGTTCCGACCTAGCCTATGCCTTCGAGGCGCCAGCCATCTGCACCGCCGCGGCACAGGGCCTCGCAGTGACCGTTCCGATCTGTGGCGCCGGACGCAACGATCCCGTCGTACAGGCCACCGGCGGTGTCAAAGGCTTCAACCAGGACGTGATCGGCTGGAAGCGTTTCGGGGTCACGCAATGGCAGACTACGGCAACCAAGCTGTTCGGCTCCATCCCGAGCGTGGCAGTCAGCAGCATAACATTGATTGGCGAGATCGGCTTCGATTACGTGCACGATTTCGGCCATTTCGCCGGCTTGTTCAACGCTCCTTATTCGACTGACACCAACTCCGCGATAAATCCTTATGCCACTGTCAATGGTGGGTTCCAGTTACCCGGTCAGCCAAACACCAGCAAATTGTCAGCCAAAGGGTTCGCAACACCACTCTCAGGCTCCTACGTCGCGGTTGCTCTGTTCGACATGCCGAACTTGCTGCCCTACGCCATAGGCATGCGGCCGAGTTTCGGCTTGCAGCACGATTTCTACGGCACGAGCCCTACCGGCGTGAACGTTTTCGTCGCGAACACCGCGTCGGCCAGCGCAGGAGTGACGTTCAGCTACCTGCAGGCTTGGACGCTCGGCTTGCAGTACACAAACCATTTTCCAGTGTTTGCAGGCCCCAAATTCTACGGTCTGGTTGATCGGGACTTCTTCTCGGTGACGCTGAGTTACGCGTTCTAATGAACCTTCGCAGCCACATGCCAACTTGGAAAAGCGGTAATAATGCCCGATACGAGCGTCAACCAAGCGCCTCTTGTCAGTTGCGAGCCGGCGGACACGAAGCGCCTGAACGGCAAGCGTTATGTCAGCGGCGAAATACGCTATCTTGATGACGCGGTGCCTTCAAGCTGCATGCACCTTGCCTTCGTGAGAAGCCCGTATGCCCACGCGCGTCTGCGCAACGTTGATACCACCCGCGCCAGGCAGATCGAGGGTGTTGTGGCGGTCTACGATGGCCAGGACACACAGGCAGCGATGGAGCAACTGGTCTGCATGGTGCCCGCGGCGCTGAGCGGCACGCCTGGCAGCCTGAAACTGCCCTGTCTCACGCGTGACCTGGTGCGGTATGCGGGAGAGCCGGTGGCCATCGTGGTTGCGGTAGAGGAATGGCTGGCGCGGCGTGCTGCCGAGCAGGTCGACGTCGAATACGACGTCCTGCCGCCCATGCTCGACCTGAAGTCCGCGACAGCAGAGGACGCGGTGCCGCAGCATCCGGACCTGCCCGGGAACGTGGCTATGACCGGCGCAGTGACCGAAGGCAACGCAAGCGGTGCGCTCGAGGCGGCTCCCTACGTCGTCGAGGGCCGCGTGCTGATCGGGCGAAGCAGCGCCGTGCCGTTGGAAACCCGTGGCTGCATTGCCCAATGGGACCACGCTCAGGAACGGCTTGTAGTCAGGGTGGCGCTGCAAACGCCGCATAGCTTCCGCGCTGACCTCGCGCGCCAGCTCCGGTTATTGGAAGGTGACATCCACGTGCAAACGCCGCCGCTTGGCGGTGCGTTCGGCTTCAAGTTCGCCGGCATGCCCGAAGAACCACTTACCTGTCTGGCGGCCCTTTTGTTGAAAAGGCCGGTTCGCTGGGTGGAGAGCCGGGCGGAATCGCTGATCGTCGGCGCGCGTGAGTATGAGGCTTCCTACCGCATGGGCCTGGAGGCCGACGGCCGAGTGACGGGCTTGATTGTGGAGCTGGCGGCCAACATCGGAGCCCTAGCTGCGACGCCCGGGCCGCTCATGGCCTTTGTCGCCGCGACCACGTTCCCCGGTCCGTACCACATCGCGAACCTCGATGTACGCTGGCGGGCCGTGATGACGAACAAAGGGCCTTGGAACGGCGCGCGAGGCTACGGCAAGGAGGCGACGTGCCTCATTCTCGAATGCGCCATGGACACGGCGGCCGGCAAGTTGGGCCTAGACCCAATCGAGATGAGGCGCCGTAACCTTTTACGTCCAGAACAGTTTCCGCACCGAACCTCCACGATGACGGTTGATTCAGGCGATTACCAGGCGGCGCTGGATCTGGTCTTGAGCTTGTCGGGATACGAGACAAGACGCGCCTTGGCCAAAGCGGCTCGTCCGGCAAGCCAGTTCCGCCTCGGACTCGGCGTGAGCTTTGAGTTGACTCCGGAAGGCTTCGACTCCGGGGGCAGTCTCGCCCGTGGGTTCGAGACGGTCACCGTTCGTCTCGACACATCCGGGCAAGCGACGGTGCTGACAGGCGTGACCAGCCCGGGTACCGGCAGCGAGACGGCGATCGCGCAACTTGTGGCAACGCAGCTTGGGCTTCCGACCTCGCATGTCCGAGTCGTTCAAGGTGATACGGACACGACGCCTTACGGGTCCGGCAGCTTTTCCAGCCGCGCTGTAATCACCGCGGGGACGGCTGCTTGGCTATCCGCTGGAGACCTCCGGGCGGCCCTTACAAAAGCTGCCGCTATCCTGTTGCGCGCTGAGCCCTTGGAGATCGAGGTAGCCGATGGCTTCTACCGGGTCGCCGGGCAACCAGGGCGGTGTGTTCCAGTCGGCCACTTGCCACGCATGCTGCGGTCCCTTGGACAGGCGATCCCCGGCATCGGCGAGCCGCAGCTTGAGGCGACGCGGACCTATGGGCCGCAAAACCTGCAGTCGATCCCCGACGAAGCAGGGCGGCTGCAGATCTATCCGACCTACTCCTACTCGGTCCACGTGGCAGAGGTGGAGGTGGACCTGGAAACTGGAGCGACCAAGCTGGTCAACTTCACCGCCGTGCATGATTGCGGCACGGTCATCAATCGCTCGATGGTCGACGGGCAGCTTCACGGTGCCATCGCGATGGGCATTGGCCTGGCCCTCTACGAGGAAGAAAGCTACGGACCCGGAGGGGTTGGGCAAAGCGTCGGCTTCAAACATTACATGGTGCCGCGGGTCAAAGATGTACCCGACATCCGCATCGGCCACATCTGTACCCCGTCACCCTTCACGAGGTTGGGGACGAAAGGCGCAGGCGAGTCAGGCGTTGGCGGAGCGGCAGCGGCGATCGTCGGAGCGATCCGCGACGCCGTCGGCGGCAATGACAAGTCCGTTCAGTTGCCGATGACGCCCCCTCGCGTATTTCGCCAGATCAGCGCGGCACGCCTGGAAGCTTCCTGATGGACACGATGCATCCGCGCCCTTCCTATCTTGCTCCTCGCACGATCGAGGACGCGATGGATTTCGCCTGCGTCGCGGGATCTGCGTTGATGAGCGGCGGCACGATCGTCATGCCTCAGCTCAGCCGCAATGAAATGGTGGCGAGCAGATTGATTGATCTGACATCCCTGCCCGAAGCCGCCGCTATCGTCTCTGATGGGGCTTGCGTTACCATCAACGCTTGCGTGACGTATGCCATACTCTTGGAAGCCGTATGCCCGGGCCTGCCTGATGTGCTGCGTCAACTCTCAAGAGGTATAACGGGAGGCCCGCAGATACGCCATCAGGGGACGCTTGCAGGGTCCGCCTGCCATGCAAACCCGGCCTCGGATGTTCCAACCGGTCTGGTTGCCGCAAATGCCAAATTCACGCTGGTAAGCCGGGCAAGAGGGTATCGCCGAATTTGCGCGGCTGACTTTTTTGTCGGACCGTTCGCCACATTGCGCGCTGCGGACGAGATATTAACAAGCATCGTGGTTCCCCGCAGCTCCAGCACGGACCTCTGGGGATACTGTAAGTTCAAGGTCGCCGAAGCCAGCTGGCCTATCGCGGTTGCCGCGGCAGCCGTCCGCGCCTCCAGGAATGGTTCCTGCCAGGAAGTTACGATCACAATCGGAGCGGCTACCGAAAGGCCAGTACGGCTTGAGTGCATCCAACTCGAGGCTGCGGATAGCCTGCCGGAACGTGCTCGTGCGCAAATCTACCAGACTGTCCAAGGAGCCGATCTGCCGTGGTGGGAGGACCATTTTACCGACCGGTCCTACCGCCGTCAGATTGCCGGGCGTATCGCGACTCGGGCCGTCGAACGCGCCTTGTCGACAGCAGGTTCATCATGAACGACATCTCCACGATGCTAAGCTGCACCGTCAACGGCAAGGCTGTGAAGCTCCCAGTGTCTTGGCCGGCCAAACCTCTGGTCGATGTCTTGAGGGAAGAATTGGGAATGACCGATACGCATATCGGATGCCGCAATGGAGATTGTGGCAGTTGCACTGTTCTGATCGACGGCGACTCATTTAAGTCTTGTCTGGTCCCCGTCGCACGTGTTCATGGTCGTGCAGTCGAGACGCTAAGTGGCATTGTCTTGAACGGCGTCTTGCATTCTGTCCAGGACAGCTTTTGGCTGCAGAACGGTTTTCAGTGCGGCTTTTGTTTAGCCGGACATATCTTATGTGTTGTTGAATTGCTCCGGCAATCCCCAGCGGCTACAAGAGGGGAGATCATAGACTCGCTTGCAGGCAACATTTGCAGGTGCACCGGCTATCAGCAGATCGTCAAAGCTGCGGTCAGCGTTTCGATGGGCAGAGGATAGGCACCTGCAGGTTCTGAACCAGAAGCGTGGCTGAGTACCGGTTCAGCGCCAGTGCGGCCGATCACGACGCCCTGCTTAAGTGGGTGCACGCGAGCGGCCTCGCCGTCATCAGGCAATCGGCCGCGCGGACCACGCGAACCCTCTGCGGCGACGCGCAGACGATCGGTGGCCTGTTCTCCACCCGGCTGGCGAGCCTGCAGCGGCCGAAGGGCCGCCTCGGCTTCGCGCCGGCGACGGAACCAAAGCTTGTTTCCGTGCTGGTCGGCTGGGGCTCTGCCGCAGCAGCTCGAAGGCGCGGCGCATGCAGCCCAGCATGCCCAGGCCGAGC
>CAXUGD010000015.1:0-226 GCA_964250355.1 uncultured Acetobacteraceae bacterium
GCGCCAGCCAGCCGGCCACGCCCGCGCCCAGCAGGATGGCAGTGTACTTGCTGTCCAGCGCCAGCCCGGCGCACACCCCCACGCCCAGCCACCAGCAGGGGCGCCCGGTGCGCAGCAGCCGCGCCAGGCAGGCGAGCGCGGCCATCCAGAAGAACAGCAGCGGCGTGTCCGGAGTCATCACCACGGCACCCGCGTTCAGCACCAGCGTCGCGTTCAGCAGCACGGC
>CAXUGD010000015.1:236-20743 GCA_964250355.1 uncultured Acetobacteraceae bacterium
CGCACACCGGCACACCGGTTGGATAGCCTCGCACGCCGGCACGCCGGCACGCCGCCCGGGACAGAGGTCCTCGGCCGCGCGCATCAGCAGCAGCGAACCCAGCAGGCCGGAGACCGGGCCCAGCAGGCGCACGCCCAGGGCGGTGTCGCCCGCCACCGCCGTGCCCAGGCGTATCCACAGCGCCACCATCGGCGGGTGGTCCAGGTAGCCCGGCGCCAGCGCGCGCGACCACACCCAGTAATAGGCCTCGTCCGCCGAGAGCGGCGCCCGCGCGGCCACCCCCAGCCGCAGCCCGGCCAGGCACAGCAACGCCAAGCGAAACCGAAACGGGCCGAACACGCCCCCCCGCCCCATTTGCACGTTGTTCAATCCGGCCGTTCTCCGCACAGTGCCGGCGTCAGCAGGCTATCCGGATCAGCCCTATACAGGCCAAAGGTGAAGCGTGACCAACGACGTGGCGATCGCACAGGCAGGTCCGGAGCAGTGGGCGCAGCTGGGCCAGGTGCTAGGCGAGGCTTTCGCGGCAGACCCGGTCGCCTCCTGGACGCTGGGCAGCGCTGCCGCCATCGAGGCCACCTTTGGCCGCCTGGCGCGCGAGGTGTACCTGCCGCGCGGCACCTGCCACCTGGCCGCCGGCCTGGGCGGTGCCATGTGGCTGGCCGCCGGACAGTCGAAGGATCTGGGGCTGCTCTCCACCCTGGCCGCCGGATGGCCGTTGCTGCGGCTGGGCGGCGTGCGCCACCCCTGGCGTGCCCTGGCCGTCGATATCGGCATGAAGCGCCACCGTCCCACCGCCCCGCACATGTACCTGTTCGCCGTGGGCGTCACGCAGGCAGCCCGTGGCCGCGGCATCGGCCGCCGCCTCCTCACCCCGGTGCTGGCCGGCTGCGACCAGGCTGGCTTGCCCGCCTACCTGGAGAATTCCACCGACCGCAACACCGGCCTGTACGAAAGCCTAGGGTTTCGGGCCACCGCGCCGAAATTCCGCCCAGCCCCCGGCTGTCCTCCCCTGATCCCCATGTGGCGCGAACCCCGGCGCTGACGCGCCACACCGTCCCTTGCCCGTCGCCGCGCCGTGCCGCACGTTTCGCCGGCTGCGGACCGCACGGTTAGAGGTATTGGACAGGACTCTTAAGGAACGGAAGGAGGAGGTTCGATGACCGTAGAACAGGGCGATCCCGCCACGGTAAATCCCACAACGGTGGACCGGCAGTCAGACTGCGAGGTCGTCTTCACGCGGACGGTCAACGGCCCGGCACGCGCGGTGTTCGAGGCTTGGACCACGCCCGCGCTGTTCGGGCGCTGGTGGGTGCCGAAATCGTGTGGCGCCATGCTGCTGTCCTGCGAGATGGACGTCCGTGTCGGCGGCTCATACCGGCTGGTATTCGCCCACCCTGCCGCCGAACAGCCGATGGCGTTCTTCGGCCGTTACACCGACGTGGCCGCCCGCTCCCGCCTCGTCTGGACCAACGACGAAGCCGGCGAAGACGGCCCGCTCACCACCGTCACCTTCGAAGCACGTGGAGCCCAGACCCTGGTCGTCCTGCAAGAACGCTACGCCTCGAAGGCGGCGCTCGACGAAGCCATCGCCTCCGGAAGCACAAGCGGCTTCACCGAAACGTTCGATCAACTGGACGAGCTTCTCGCCACCCTGAGCGCGCACGCCTGACAATCACGAAATCCCAGAACCAAGGGCAGAAACGACCCTCCAACGAGAACAAGCGCCGCCGAAACGACGTCTTCGATCCCGCCTGCATCCGCTATTCCCACTCGATCGTTCCCCTGACCCATAAGCCACTGAATTCGAAGGAGAAATTAGGCCCAACGCCTCGTAATCCTGCTGTCCAGCCCGTCAACAAGCTACGCTGTTGTAATCACTAGCCTTTTTGGCGAAAACTTTTTTTCGTGACCTCGGAGGCTATCGCCCACAGTCGGCACGTCTGCACGGGTTTAGGCCCTGAACGACGCGTCTCGGCCCCTTCAGAAGTACCGCAGTCCTACGACGCTACTGTCTGCGGAAGGTAGCCCGCAATAGCCTCTCGCTTTCCCGCATTACGATCGGCTGGAACGAGGCTTCACCTCAGCCTCGTCACGGCGGACTCGGCGGGGCAAAGGCGACTTCCAGATCATCGAGGACAGGAGCGAGTTCAGCCACGTCGATCAGCCGCCGCAGTCTGACAGGCCGTAACTTCGAGACTGCGCGGCCATAGATCGCCAAGGTGACCTGACCGTTGAGCCTGGACGGGTAGACGATGCCGTCGATAGCCTCAGGATGATCGTGAAACGCCACCGACCAGGCGCGGCCCAGGCGGTGCCGCACGCCCCGAAGGACATCCGACGGGATGCCCATGGCAACCGCGTTGTTCTCCTGGAGATCGACCAGACGCAGCGGCGCGTCGACCTCGACGTCGACAAAGAGGCGTTCCTCGAGTTCGCGCTCCTCGATCAGGAACGACCCGACAACGCCGTCTTTTCGATCCCGCAGGACCGCTTCGAGGAAGCAGGCGTCGAGTGTCTGCCCGAGGTAGAGGACGCCGAAGCGGTTTTCCGGCTTGCGGCGGCGCGGGTCGCTGAAACGGCTTTGCGACTTTCCGTATCCGACGGGATCCGGAAAAGCGGCCGAGTAGATGCGCCCGAACCGCTGGCCAACGCTGACCGTCTGGAGACGCAGGCGAGCGGAGGCAAAGCCGGCGGGCGGCAAGGCGCCGGCCACTTAGGTGAAATCGCCCCGGGCGATCCCCTCCGCCGCCGCCAACACGTTCGCGCCATCGCCCTTCTCGAGAGCCTGGCGTCCGGTCCGCCCGTTCAGTGCGCCCTGCCGCTGAACGAGAAAACGATAGACCGCCCACGGCGCGCCCAGTCTTTCCAAGAGCGCCGGGAGTTCCGGATAAGGTCTGCCATTCGCGTCGAGCTGCCAGACAGGGAAGCGGAACCCCCGCTTCGCGCCCTCCAGACCGAGCAACTGCCCGGACTGGCGCTTCGCATTCACGGTGACGCGGGTCGTCCCGAGCTTCTCGGCGAAGGCATCAGCGCTCAGCATGTCCGAGCCCCGCAGGATCTCGGCCGCCTGCAACTGGCCGCGATCGCGCGCGGCTTGGAGCGCCGCCTCGAGCTCGAGGCTACGCGTCGCCACCTCCTCGACCGGAAAGCTCATTGCAGCCGCGGCGTCGACCGGCGTGGCTTCGGAATCGAGCGCTGTCACCGTGGCCGCACCATCCGGGGCGACCTCCACCCGGAAACTTACCGCGTGCCCGGCCTTGTGACTTCTCGCCACTGCATCGCCATAGCCCTGAAGCAACGCCTTGATCTTGGTCGCCCTGCCTTGGAACATCTTCACGGCAGCCGGCGGTGCCGTGAAGGTGAAGGCCGCAGCGCCCTTCGGCAGCACGGCACCGGGCTCGACCATCAGCGCCGCCGTGACGGTCGCCTTGCTTCGCCGCGCACGTGCGCGGCCTACTATCTTTGCCTCGGGCATGGCTCGACCTCCGACTCCCAAGATGGATAAGTCCGCTAAGTTCGTCAAGTTGGTAAAGTGCGCGGGCCGATGCGGGTCGAAAAATCGCTGCGGCATCCGCACATCCGCCGGACGGCCTGGACTTAGCAGAATGTCACCAGCCGGCCACGCGCCGGGAACAAGGAGGATGACGATGATCGATACACAGACCAGCGACCGCCTGCTCACCGAGATCGAGCGCCAGCAGAAGTACCTCGCCAAGCTGCCGGAGGACTTCGAGTTCCCCCTCTTCAACGCCTCGCAGGCGCTCGAGTCGCAGCGCCGCAGCGGCTACCGCAACACCGCCGCCGCCGCCCGCGAGATCGTGGACAACGCGATGGAGGCCGGAGCAACCCGTATCGACATCTGCGTCTCAAAGCCCAAGCAGTTGCAGAAGCACCAGCGCACGGAGTCGATCAGCGCCATCGCGTTCATCGACAACGGATCTGGCATGCTGCCGAAGATGGCGCAGTACGCGCTGTCCTGGGGCTCGGGCACGCACTTCGACGACCCGGCCTTCATCGGCAAGTTCGGCTTCGGGCTCCCGAACGCCTCGATCAACCAGACGCGCGAGGTCGAGGTCTACACTCGCACCAATGCCACCGATCCGATCATGATGGCTAAGCTCGACGTGCGCCAGGTTGCGCAGCACGGCCTTCAGACGATCGACGACCCGGTCGAGGCGAAGCTGCCCGAGTTCGTTCAGACCTACCTCGACCGGCAGAGCCTGCCGTTCGACCACGGCACGGTCGTGGTCTGGGTCGAGCCGGACCGGCTCACCTATCGCATCGCACCGACGCTGCGCGAGCACCTCCTCGACGACTTCGGCGTGACCTACCGCTACCTGCTCGATCGCGCTAGCATCTTCATCGACGGCAAGAAGGTAGAAGCGGTCGATCCGCTCTTCCTCACGCCGGGCGCCCGCTACTACGTGAAGCCGGATAAGGGCGGCGCAATCGAGAGCGCCGAGTGGAACATCGCGGTCAAGTACGCCCTCGACCCCGACAGCGGTCAGATGGTGCTCACCAAGCTGGCCGAGGGCGAGGAGATCGACCCGAACGACCCCACCCTCGAGGCGGTCGGCGCGATCTACGCCAGGGTGAGCCGCTTCCCGTACGACTTCGCCAAGGAGAAAAAGGACGAGAACGACCCAGACGCCAACCGGCGCTTCGAGATCAGGAAGACCCGTCGCGGCATGTCCTTCGTCCGCGCCGGTCGCGAGATCGAAACGGTGGACGCGTTCCCGAAGTCGGTGCGTGACATCGCTCGCGGGCTCGGCGACTGGCCGCTTCTCCAGTCCTATGCCTACCACTGGGGCATCGAGGTCCGCTTCGAACCGGCGCTCGATGAGGCGTTCGGCATCACCAACGACAAGCAGACCGTCCGCCCGATCGAGGACTTGTGGCGGCTTTTCGCCCACAAGGACGTGGGGATCGACGCGCAACTCGGCCGCGAGCAGTCGTTTCAGCGGAAGATGCGGTCGGAGCATCGTCAGCAGAAGAAGGCGGACGACGCCAAGCCGGCCGACGCGCCGACGCCGGCCGAGGCCGCCGCGGCTAAGGCCGACACCGTCGCCGGCCAGCGGCCGCGGGTGGCGGAGCGGGACAAAGCCGAGGTCCGCCGTGCGCTGGAAGAGGAGGCCAAGCGCCGCTCCAAGGTCGACAAGACCTCGATCGACGCCGCCCGCAAGGCTCTCGAGGACGAGGCGAAGAAGCGGCCCTACGTCATCGACTTCTACGAGGAAGCGCGCGGCCCGTTCTACAAGCCGGAGTGGAGGAACGCTGGCCAGGTCGCGGTGCTGATCAACAAGCAGCACGCCTTTTTCCAAACCTTCTACGGTCCCTTGCTGAAGCTGCCCAACGCCGGACAGGCCAAGCAGGCGCTCGACGTTCTCCTGATCACGCTGGCGCGCGGCGAGCTCTCGCTCGATGATGACGACGCCAAGATGTGGTTCGAGGCGCAGCGCGAGCGGAACTGGTCCAACTTCCTAGGCGACGCCTACCGCTCGCTTCAGCAAGCGATGGGTCCGGTGGACGAGGAGACTGCGGAGAACGACCAGGAAGCGGGGCCGGCCGGCGGCGACGATCTTCGCGACGCAGCCTAACCGGGAACGGCGGCCCTTGCGCCGCCGTTGCCGCCCCCAACCAACCTAGCGGGCCGCACAACGGCCTGCTAGGCTGGCCCTAGTTCGAGTACAGCTCGAGACCAGTGTAGGTGCGGCCACGAGCCGTCATGTCCCCGGACGCTGCATCGGCCTTCAAGCTGATCTGAAGGCCAACGCAGCGAAAGGAGGACTCCGTGCAGAACGGCGTCTCGACGGTCACGCTTGCCGCCCTGATCCGGGCGGCCCTCACCCGCGATCCCCACTACAACCACCAGCGCTTCGGCGACGCGGTGGAGGCCTACGCCGGGCGCATGTGCCGGGCCCGGGCGCCCGACCTCGTCACCAACGACCTGATCGAGGACGTGGCGCACGAGGCGGTGGTGCATCTCTTCGTCTTCGGGCCCGGTGCACTCGCCAAATCGCCCGCCCTGAAGCTGCTCCGCCACGCCGTGCTCGCCGCCATCCGCAAGGTCCGCGCCGACAACGGCCCGCCCGGCCAGCGCACGCGCCGTTACCGCGAGGAGCCGCGCAACCGGGTCGCCGCCGAGGCTGCCGATCGCATTCCGGACCCGGAGGCGCTCGCCGCCGCGACCGTGACCGAGGGCGACCATGCTTATGTCGATGTCGACGCCTTCCCTTGCCCGCAGGCGGCTCACGCGACCGTGGCCGCCGAACAGCGGGTGGCGATCGACACCGCCCTCGCGAAGATGCCGCCGGGCATCGCCAGCGCGCTCCGCCTCATCCATCTGGACGACAGGCCGATGGCGGAGGTCGCGGCGCTGGTGGGCCTGAGCCGCTTCGGTCTCCACCGCCGGATCGAACAGCACTGCGCCATGTTCCGCCTGGCGGCGTGATCGTGGCGGGCATTCCCGGTTCGCTGCGAGGCGCGAGCTTCGCGCCCGCCCTCGCGGCCCAGCGCGCTTACCTCGAGCGGGGTGGCGCGCCGACCAAGTTCGGCCTGATCGTGCCGGAGGCCTTCATCCGCGGCATCCGGGACCTCGGCTACCGCAGCAACGGCGACGCGCTGGCCGAACTGATCGACAACGCCGTCCAGGCCTACGCCGATCGCGTCGACGTGGTGTTCGGCTTCGAGCAGGGCTCGCTAAAAAAGCCTTCGCGCCTTGCGGTCCTCGACAACGGCCACGGGATGGACCCCGACATGATCCGCATGGCGGTGATGTGGGGCGGCACGCATCGCGAGAACGACCGAACGGGTCTCGGCCGGTACGGCTACGGCCTGCCCTGCGCCTCGGTTAGCCTCGGCCGCCGCTTCACCGTCTACTCGGTCGTGAACGGCGGCCGCGTCCACGCGGTGACGGTGGACCTCGATCACCTCACCGCGGGCGATTACACCGGCGAGTCCGGCGAGATCGTCGTGCCGCCGGCCCAACCGGCCGACCTGCCCGACTTCGTCGCCGACGCGATCGCCACGGCTCACCCCGCCGGGTGGCGGTCGGGCACCGTCATCCTGATCGAGAAACTGGACCGCCTCGAATGGACGACGGCGCAGGGCCTGCGGGACAACCTCCGCCGCCAGTTCGGGGTCGTCTACCACAAGCTCCGCGGCGACGCCGCGCTGTACGTCGACGGTCACTATGTCGAGCCGATCGACCCCCTGTTCGTCACGCCGGGGTTCAGGCTCCACGACAGCGACGGCGACAGAGCCAAGCCGCTCGATCCGATCCGGATCGAAGCCCGCGACCCCGAGACCGCCGCCTACCTGGGCGCCGTCACGCTCCGCTACGCATGGCTTCCGCCCAGCTTCGGCTCGATCGACAAGGAGCGTGACGCGGTAGGCATGAACGCCAACGACCGCTTCGCAATCATGAAGGATTATCACGGCCTGATCTTCAGCAGAAACGGCCGCCTGATCGACGTCCAGACGCGGACGCCCTGGACCAGCTTCATCAACAACGACCGCTACATCAAGGTCGAGGTGGAGTTCTCCGCCACGCTCGACGAGGCGTTCGGCGTCACCACCTCGAAGCAACAGGTGACCGTGTCGCCGTTCGCGTGGGATCTGCTCCTGCGCGCGGGGCTGCCGAAGGCGATCGAGCAACTCAGGACCAAGGTCAAGGAAGCCAAGCTCGACCGCCGCGCGCGGGCCCTGTCGCCGTCACCGGGAGAGCAGCGCCTGTCCGAGCGGGCCATGCGCCCGCCGCCATCCGCAACCGGCGTCCAGAACGGCCTCGACCTGCGACCCCCGCGATACAAAACGCTGCTAGAATGCAAGCCCGACGAACCGTTCTTCCAGATTGATCAGACCGCAACCGGCCGGACGCTGCGTCTCAACACGACGCACCGCTTCTTCACCGACATCTATGACGGGCCGACGGCCACGCCGGAGTTGCGCGCGGCGCTGGAAGTTCTGCTGTTCGCCTTCGGCGATGCCGTGCTGGACCGCGCCGCCGGACCGGCGCCGACGGCCGTGGAGCAGTTGTCCCCGTGGTCCAAGCGTCTTAACCAGGCCCTCGAGATGCTCGCCTCGCACCTTCTTTCCGGTGAAGAAGAGGACGTCGGCGCGGGCGCCTGGGACGGTGCCCGCTAGCGCCTCGGCAGCGGATCGGCCATAGAATACCCGGGTCAAAGTCGGGCCCATGGCCGATTCTGGAGGCGGGGTGGCGTCGGATAGTGACCTGTACGGGCCGGGACGAGAACGGCTCTTCTCACCGTATCTCGCGCCGGGTGAGCGCGACCGCCTACAAGACGTCCTCGATTTCGGAACCAGCTCGCCGCCGAGCTTCGCCAAAGAGCTCCGCTCGATGGCGCGGCGCTTCGTGGACGACGGCGACAGCGTCAAGCTGCGCGCTATCTGCTTGCTGATCGCGGACCTTCACGAGCAGGGCTGGCGCATCGACTTCGCCAAGGGGCGGATCACGTTCGCTCCGCCGGGCATCGGTCGCGACGATCGGCAGAGCATCGAGGACGTCAAGGAGCGTGTCCGCGCATCGCTTCAAGCCGCCCGTCAGCGGCAGCTCGCCGAGCCTTCGGTCCGCCAGTTCCTGGCCCGCATGGAGCGCCGCACGGCCCGACTGGCTGGTCGCTTCTCCGTGCTCGACTTGGTCGACAACGGCGCTGACCTCGCGCGGCTGTTGCGGCCGCTCTCACATCTTAGCGAAGCCGAGCGCGATGCCGCGCTCGCTCGCCTCATCGATCCCGTTATCGAAGTCTGCGAGGCCGGCGCAAAGTGCCCGGACACGGGGCTCGCGCTCACCGACGTCTGGAGATACTTCCGGCACACCTGGGCGCACGAGTATCGAGCGATCCCCGGACGCCAGATGCTGGTGCTTATCCGAAACGCGGCTCGGCCCCTGCGACCTGTCATGGGAATCGCCATGCTGGCGAGTCCGGTCATGCGCCTCGCCTGCCGCGATAACTGGATCGGCTGGCTGCGCGACGCCGCTCAGGCCCGTGTCGGTGACAGCCGCTGGGATGCCGCCGCACTCGCAGCCGCGCTGTCAGCCCGCATCTCGGACTCGATCCGTGGTGTCCGTTACGACGACCTCGCGACCGCGAAGGAAATCCGCTGGCCGTCCGATGCGGTCTATCTCAGGCTGGAGCAGCGGGCCGCTGGCGCCGCCGCCGCCCGCGATGCCCAACTGCGCCGACACTTCGAGCAGCACCGCGATGAGGATGGTCGCGTCAAACCGCATCGTGGCGAGGTGAAGAGTGCGGGCGACAACGTCGACTGGCAGCAAGCCTCCGAGGACCTTCTCTTCGTGCGCAAACGCGCCGAAAGTCTCGCCCAACTCCTCTTCGCCAAACGCACCTTCGCGGCGGCCCGGCTCGGACGTGAGCCCGTCTCCGGACTGGCGAGCCTGTTCGCCTCTCCGACGGGCCAGCGCGCCCTAGACATCGCCTTTGCGGAGTTCCGGAAAGCCGGCCTGTCCAGCCAGGTGGCCGACGTCAGCATCTGCGGCGCCGTCCACCCCTACAATCAGTTGCTCGGCGGAAAACTCGTCACGCTTCTGCTCGCCACGCGCGAGGTCAGCGACGCGTACGCTCATCGCTATGGTGGTCAGGTCAGCGTCATCGCCTCGCAGATGGCGGGCCGCCCGATCATCAAGCCCGCCGATTTGCGCATCCTGACGACGACCTCGCTCTACGGTGTCGGCTCCAGCCAATATAATCGCCTCAGTCTCGCCGCGGCCCACCATCCTGAGCTTGACCACGACCTAAGCTGGCGCGCGATCGGCAAGAGCCTCACCGGCGGGTTCGGGACCCTCCACCTCGGGACAGATACGGCTCAGGCGCTCCGCAGCATGGCGCTCCTGCGACACGATGCTCGGCGGGTGAACAACCGCTTCGGCGAAGGGACGAGCCCCCGCCTTCGTCAGATCCGTGAAGGCCTCGACGCGCTCGGCTTAAAGAGCGATGCCATCCTTCACCACGCGACGCCACGCTTGTTCTACGGCTGCGAACTGGATCCACAGGCGCGAGACTCACTTGTCGGGCTGATAAGCACCAGCACACGCCCGCCAGGCGCGCGCAGCGTCTCCGCGGCCTGGCGTCGCCGCTGGCTAACAAAGCGCGTGCTCAGAGAGGAGACGCTTTGCAAGCTCGCCTCGCTCGGCCCTGTCAGCGTTCGCGCTGTCCTCCACGCCGATGCGAATGGCCAACTCAGCCTCCCAATCGATGGTTGATGCAGGTTCGGCGCTTGCCTACCGTACCCGAAGAGATGCGATGGGTTGATTAGAGGACGACGTGATGCGCGGTGCGGACGGGTCTTTTCCTCAGGAAAGGCGGCCACGCTGAGCCACAACGCGACCACGCCGCGGGCCGCGGGACCGAACCTTCGCGACTGGCAGACACGGCTCGAGAAGCATTTCGCGACCCTCTCGGCCCAGCGTCGCGCGCGAGACCTCCCGCTTTTCGCGCTGGAGCACGGTCTTGATCCCGCCCAACGCGCGAACATCGCGTCGCTCCTGCATCACAGCCTTCAGACCGGCGCGCGGCTCGGCGAGCATTGGCTCGTCTGGGTCGTCTACGCCGCTGAACAAGGCTACGATTATGACGGCGAGGAGTTCTGGTCGACCTTCGAGGCCCGGACACCTGGGTGGACCTGGAGCGCTGACCGAAGCTCGCTGCGGAACTGGTTCCGCAAGTTCCACACCGTCTACGGCGGCCTTGAGCCAACCGGCGCTTGGGCCAACTGGTTTTCAATCATCGCGTGGCCGATCACTCATGCGCTGCTGCCGAAAGACCTTCAGCAGCAACTTGCCCGCGCGCTTTATCAGCTCCGTTTCCAAGTCGCTGCCCGTATCAATCAAGCGCCTCCCGAAATCGGTCGATACGTTGCGCGGTCTTCCCTCGACGCCAGCTCGCGTTTCCGCAACTTCCTCGAACAAGAGGAGATCGTCGGACGCATCGTCCTAGCACTTCTAGGCGTGCGAACCGACGAAACGCAGCACTTCATTTACCCGCCGACGCTCGACCGCATCGTCGAGGATCTGCAACAGGCGCGCAACGCCCGCGGCTGGCTGCGCGACGCCCGCCAAGCGGTTCAGCGCGCCCAGATGAGAGGAGCTTCACCCGCTCCGTTCGGCGCGCGCAGTCACGCCGCGGGAGAACCCATCCAGCCGCAAGCGTCCGTTGCGCCGTACCTCCGCCCACGCCTCACGCTTCGTCGCACCGTCTCATCAGAATGGACGCCAGTCGTCGAACTGCCGAGCTTAAAGCCTATCGCCGATCTCCACCTCGAGGCCGGCCCATTTCTTCGGCGGACGCGCTGCAGCGTCACCGGATCAGCCGGTGCGCTTCCGGCCGGCTGGCTTTCCTCGGAAGATCAGCGGCGTGTTCTCACGCAGTGGCCGGATAGCGGCCAACCCATGGTTCGCTTCGAGAGCCCGAATCCCGTCGTCGAGCACCTGCTTATCACCGACGGGTGCATCAGTTCCGGTCCGTTGTGGCTGTTCCGCGTCGGCGCTGACGGTCTCGCCCGAGAGGTGATCGGCCGCTTGGTGCGGCCTGGCCGCAGCTACGTCCTGATCACCCGCGAGACGCTCTCCCCGCCAGCCTTCGCGGAACCGGTGAGCCTGCGCTGCGCCGGCGCTCAGGCGTGGGCCCTGCAGGTGCCGGATCAGCTTTCCGCCGCCGAGGTCGCCGCCTTCAAATCTGCCGGCCTCTCGGTCGCGCAGACCGTGCGCATCCGTCCGGCCGGCCTCGACGCGCGCCGCTGGGACGGCGAGGGCTTCAGCGAGTGGCTGGAAGGCGAACGGCCTTGCTTCGCGCTCGAGAGCGACTCGCCTGTGGTCGCCTATGAGGTGCGCCTGGACGGCGAGCCGCCCGTCCGCGTGCCAGCCCCGCCGGACGTCGCTTCACAGTTCATCAAACTTCCGGTGCTCGCGGCGGGACAACATCAACTCGTCGTCCGGGCCGTTCTCGGTTCCGCCGCGGGCGATGCTTCTCTAGCGCCACTCGAAGGCTTCGTATCGCTCGTGGTGCGACCGCAGCAGCCTTGGATGAGCGGCAGCGCGGGTCACAACGGACTGATCGTGGCTGCGGAGCCCGCCGAACCCACGCTCGACCGCTTCTGGGAAGGCGACGTGTCGCTCCAGATTCTCGGCCCGTCAGGACGTCGGGTCAGCGTCTGCGCCGAACTCCACGACAGCGCCGGCGAGCGCTTGGCGACCGAACAGGTCGGCGACCTCACCCTTCCGATGGCAGCAGGTTCCTGGGAACGGATCGTGGGATCGTTCCTCCGGCGGGATCGCGACCCGTGGGCGTATCTGGGTGCGAGCGCCGGTGCCCTGCTCATCGATGGCGACGCGCTCGGAAGCTACCGCATTCCGCTGACCCGCGAGGTGAGTCCGGTCCGTTGGGTTTGGCACAAGACGCAGCGTGCGACTGCTCTTCGGCTGATCGACGACCACCAGGGCGACGATCCCCTTACGGTCCTGTTCTACCCGTTCGCCACTCCAGCCAGAGCGGTTCCGATCAGCCAAGACGCCCTCGCAACGGCATGGTCCCCCGACGGGCTCGGCGGTCTTTGCGTCGCGCGTTACGGTGCGCAGTGTCACGCTCTCGTCGCCAGCATGCCGCAGGTCATCGGCGGTCTTGCGGGACTGCTCGTGCAGCCGGACCCAACCTCGATGCCGACCGGCGACGACGCCGTGGTCACCATTCTCGACCTGATCCGCCTGTGGCCAGCCGCACGCCTCGCCGGACCATTGGCCGGTCAACGTCGCGACCACGTCGTGACCGGCCTTACCGCCCACCTCGTCCGGCTGGTCTACGGTATCGACTGGGCCGCTGCGGAAGCCGCCTTTCAGCGATCGTCGCGAACAGAATTCGATATGCGGCGCTTGGCGGACCGCACCGGCGGTTCGCCCTCTTTCGCGGCCGTTCTCGCGCGCGACGCGCACCTCTACCAAGCGATGAAACCTAGCGACCGACTGAACCAGTACGCCGGTCTTGCGCAGCGCTACGGCGTCGCACCGCACGACGCTTGCGCGGCAGCGCTCGACCTGGCCGCAGCCGTTCGCGGGGCCGCACCGCTAGACCAGGAGGCCGTCAGCCGCCTCCTCGCTGCGGCGAGCCGATCCCCTTTCGCCCTTCGAGGAGCGCGACTGATCTCCATCGCGCCCGCCGTCGAAGCCGAGGTGTCCTCCATCCCGAACGCAGCAAGCCGCAGATGATCGAGGTTGCGACAGCGGCGGAAGTCGTCAGCTCCGCACGGGCCAGCCTGGCGCTCGACCCTTCGACGACGATCAACGTCGAGTACATCGCCGCAGCGCTGCGGCGACTAGCGGGCTTCCTCTGTCCGTGCTCACCCAGGACGCTTCTCGGCTCGATGGTGGAGAGTCACCGGGGCCTCAGCGACGACACTTTCGCTGTCCGTGTCGAAGAGACGATCGACGCGTTGGTCGGGGTCGGCGATTTGCTCGAACTGAGCGACGTCGCGACGCTCGATGAGACAGTCAAGTCCACTTGGCTGTTCGCCGCTCCGCCTTCTTTCGTGTGCCGACCTTCGGGGTCTGCCTTCCTGCTCGGTTTGGCGCCCGACGAAGCGACGCCGCTCACGATCGAACTCCAGCATCGACTGCGCCGCCGCGGCGTGACACGCGCCATCGAGCCTCTACCCGGCGAGGATCTCGCAACCCTCCTCGCTGGCCTCGGACTTCGCCGGCTGACGATGGAGAACTGGCTCAGGCGCCCAAAGCAGGAGCCCGCGCGAGCGCTCATTGCGTCGCTTGACGCCGCGCTCGATCGTCAGGCCCGTTCTGGCGAAGTGCCTAACCTGCGCGTTCTTGACAGATCTCGACCGTCCCGACGCTATCGCGGACGCTGGTGCGATCCGGGAGCACTCACCGGGCGGTACATCATCCGCCGACCACAAACCTACGGTGCCGACCTCTGGGGCTATGCCGAATTGGCGGAAGGCGCAGCGGTCAAGCTAATCGACTTCCCGCCGCCTGGCGGCCGGTGGCGCGGGTGCGACGTCGCATGGCGCGCACAGATGGCAATCGATGCGGTTGCCGGCGACGTCCAGTTCTATCGACGGAGCACATCGGACGACATCGTGACACTAGATCTTTTCTCGCCGATCCCCGACTGGGCGCAACGCCGCCTCTCCTGCGTCGGCGAGGAGGTTGAGCCGCAGTCCAGCCTGCTGTCCTATCGCTTGCGCACAACCGAAGCGGCCGAAGAAGAGAAGTTCTTGCAAGACTTCCTCTTCCTTCAGCCTGATCCAGCATGGAACCAGTGACGATGACCCGGACGATCCAAGACACAATCGATCATCTTCACGCTTCGTTGAAGGACTATATCGAGGCGACGTATCACGTCGGCGATCCCGTGCTCATCAACCAGCGTCGCAAGCTGCTCGACCGGCCCGGCGTTACGCATCAGATCCCTTATTTGGAATCAACGCCCAAGTATCAGTCGGGTCAGCGCTTTGCCGACATGAACGGGCTGCCACCGGCCGCGCTCGCCGTCTACAGCGCGCTCGCGAACGGCAGCAGCGAGAGCCCCCGGCTCTTGTTCGATCCGCCCTATCGCCACCAAAGCGACGCCATCGCGCACGCCCTGATCGAATCCAAAAACCTCGTCATCATGACCGGCACCGGGTCGGGCAAGACCGAGTCGTTCCTGATGCCGATCCTAGGCAAGTTCGCGCGGGAAGCCGCCGAACGGCCCAAGTCCTTCGCTCAGAGCGCCGTGCGCGCGCTTCTGCTTTACCCCATGAACGCGCTGGTCAACGACCAGTTGGGGCGCCTCCGCGCAATCCTCGGCGACCCCAGGCTGGTCGCCATCTTCCGCGACTGGGCGGGGCGGCCCCCAACCTTCGCCCGCTATACCAGCCGTACGCCTTACGCTGGCGTGCGGTCCGGGAAGCGAGACGGAAAGAAACTCGCCTCCTTCGAGCAGTTCTTCGTGGAGATCGAGCGCGAAGCCACGGGCGCGCCATCCGACGACCAGGCCCGTGCCGCTGAACTTCGCGCGCAACTCAAAGCCCGTGGAAAATGGCCCGCCAAGCCCGACCTCAAACGCTGGTTCGGCGACAAAGGCACGCGCTGGTTCGATCCGAAAACCGACGAGTTTCTGCGCGCGGTCACGCTCGACGACGACTCCGAGTTGATCACCCGCCACGAAGTGCAGGACGCTGCGCCGGACCTCCTGGTGACCAACTACTCGATGCTCGAGTACATGCTGATGCGGCCGATCGAGCGGCCGATCTTCGACCAGACGCGCGCATGGCTGGCGAGCAATCCCGACGAGAAGTTCACCGTCGTGCTCGACGAAGCGCACCTCTACCGTGGCGCCGCTGGCGCCGAGGTGGGTTTGTTGCTGCGCCGCCTGCGCGATCGGTTGGACATTCCCGTCGAGCGCTTCCAGGTCATCTGCGCGACGGCGAGCTTCAACAAGCGCGAATACGCGAGCGACTTCGGTGCCCAGTTGTCCGGTGTGCCCGAGGAGACCTTCGTTCCGATCACCGGCGAACTCGATCTGCGCTCGCACGCGGCCCCCGGCATAACGCACGAAGCGGAACTGCTCGCGGCCCTCGATCTCTCGCGCTTCTACGCGGCTGATCCTAGCGAGCGCGCCGCCGCCATAGCACCGTTCCTCGCGCACCGATCGGTCCAGCCGACCGGCGACATCGAGAAGGACCTCTACACCGCGCTCGCCGAGTTCGCGCCGCTCGGATTGCTCGTCAACATGACCATGAAGCAGGCGCGGCCTGTAGCGAGCCTGGGATCGACGCTGTTTGCCGACAGCCCCGCGCTGGCCGACCAGGCCGTGACCGCGCTCCTCGCGCTCGGCAGCGTCGCGCGCGAGTCGCCCGAGGCGGCGGGCCTCCTTCCATGCCGCATCCACAACTTCTACCGCGGCCTGCCGGGCCTGTGGGTGTGCATGGACGCCGAGTGCAGTGAAGTCGCCGCGGAGGATCGCTCCGGGATCTGCGGCCGCCTGTACAGCCAACCCCATGACACGTGTGGATGCGGGGCCCGCGTCTTGCAGTTCTACACCTGCCGGAACTGCGGCGCCGCGCATGCGCGCGCTCACTCGGACGACATCGATGCCCCGAATGCCCTGTGGTCGGAACCGGGTCGTCGCCTGAAAATGCAAGGTGGCGAGACGTCCCCTTTGCTTGATCTCGACTTGCTCCTCGAGGCGCCGCGGCTCTCCGCCCTGGCGGAGATCGCCGACTACGACCTTGAGACGGGCCGCCTCAATCCGCCGAAGCTCGGCCCGCGAACCCGATCGGTCTATATCCGGAAGGATCGCATCACCCCGGCCACCGATGACGACGGCGAGGCCGACACCCGCGCCGAAGTGCGCGGCCAATTTACGCCCTGCGCGGTCTGCGGCGAAAGCGCCGCCTATGGCCGAACCTCGGTCCAGGATCATCAGACGAAGGGCGATCAGCCCTTCCAGGCGCTCGTTGCCCGCCAAATCCAGGTTCAACCGCCAGGGCCTCAGGCCCCGACCGGCTTCGCCCCCCTGCGCGGGCGCAAGGTCCTCGTCTTCTCCGACTCGCGGCAGGTCGCCGCGCGGCTAGCTCCCAATCTGCAGATGTATTCGGTGCGCGACGCGCTGCGCTCGCTGATCGTCTGGGGTTTCGACCGGCTACGCCAGAACCCGATGATCCCGTCCCTCCTCAACCTTGACGACCTCTACCTCTCGGTCCTGCTCGGCTCGAGAGGTCTCGGCGTGCGGCTTCGTCCCGAACTCAAGACGGGCGAAAGCTTTGCCGCCGACGCGAGCGTCGACGCGGCGGTCAAGGATGGCGCGCTCGACGATCCGATGAAGCTGCAGATGCTCTGGATGGAGGTGCGCAACGAGACGCCGCCGGAAGCGCTGCTCGACGATATCGTCAAGACGGTCCGCGACCGGCACCTCGGCCTGGAGGCGCTTGCCCTCGCTTCGCTGCGAGAGGCGAGCAACAAGGCCAAGGACGTCCACGCCTTGCCGGCGATCGCCGGTGTCGCCGAAACGAACGACGAGAAGATCGCGCTCGCGCGCGCGTGGCTGCGCTGCTGGCGCTCCGAAGGCTTCTGGCTGAACGCCATGCCGACGACCTGGTACAAGCGGCCCAAGGGCCGCGGCACCAGCGTCAGAGCGCGCAAGGGCTCGTTTCAGGCAATGCGAACGGTGCTGCCCGACAAGGCCGCGCACCGCGCCTTCGACAAAAGCTGGCATCCGGCGCTGATGGCCATCTTCGCCACCGACATGGACAGCGGCTACAAACGGCTCGCCGGAAAGAATCTTTCGCTCGAACTCGACGGTCCCTGGGTCCGCTGCTCAGCCTGCCGCTCGGTGCACCGGCCAGTCGCCAAGCTGCCGCACTGTCTCGACTGCGGAAGCGCGGACATCGCGGCGCTCGATCCCGTCGGCGATCCAGTCTTCGTTGCCCGCAAAGGCTACTATCGGTCGCCCGTCGTCGCCGCGCTCACCGATCCTGACGGCAAGCCGATGGCGCTCATCGCGGCCGAACACACCGCGCAATTGAATGCTCCTCAGAGCGAGGACGTGTTCTCGAAGGCCGAAGAGAACGAGTTGCTGTTCCAAGACGTGGAGATGACGTGGGGCACCGCTGCCAAACGCGCCACGGCGATCGACGTCCTGTCCAGCACGACGACCATGGAAGTCGGCATCGACATCGGGGCGCTCTCCGGCGTCGCACTGCGGAACATGCCCCCCGGGCGCGCCAACTATCAGCAGCGCGCCGGTCGCGCGGGCCGTCGCGGTAACGCAGTCGCCACGGTCGTCGCCTTCGGCAGCGCGGACAGCCACGACGAGCACTACTTCAGCGAACCGGACGCGATGATCACCGGGCCGGTCGTTGATCCCAAGCTGACGCTCGATAACCCCGACATCGTTCAGCGGCACATTCGGGCCTTCCTCCTGCAGAACTACCATCAGGAGCGCATTCCCGCGTTCGATCCCACCGCCAACCCCAACCTGTTCTCGGTGCTGGGATCAGTCGAAGACTTCCGCACAACCACCGCCCGGCTCAATCGGAGCGACCTCGCCGAATGGCTGGGGGCGAACGCCGCCGCGCTCCGCGCACGCGTCGCCACCTGGATTCCGCACCAACTTGGCGATCACCGCACCACACTGCTCGAGGACATGGCTGCGGATTGCCTGAAGGCGGTCGACGAAGCGATCCAGTCGCATGCGCTCGGCGGAGACAAGGTCGCCGAGGAGCCTGACGACACGACCGATCCAGGCGACGAGGCGCCGCCGGAGCAGGACGAGGAAGCGCCGCCACAGAAGACGCTCACCGGAAAGCTCCTGGATCGGCTGCTCTACAAAGGCGTGCTGCCCCGTTACGCATTCCCGACCGACGTGGCGCCCTTCAACGTGTTCGACATCGACCGGTCGACGCCGCACCGGCCGATCATGAAGTTTGCTCCATCGCAGTCGCTCCCCGTCGCGTTATCACAGTATGCGCCCGGCAAGCAGGTCTGGATCTCCGGTAAATGCTACACTTCCGGCGCCATCTACTCGCCGATGAAGGAAGATCGCTTTGATGCGTGGCAGAACCGCCGGCTCTACCGTGAATGCACCGAATGCACCTTCGCCGAGACCGTGCCGCTTGATTCTGGGTTGGCGCCGGGCGCCGCGACGGACTGCTTCGCCTGCGGCGCCGAAGGGACGTTCGGCCCAACCCGCTTCTGGCTCCGACCGCCAGGCTTCGCGCACCCGATCTACGAGGAGGAACTAACCTCCCCAGACGACATGCCGGAGACGGCCTATGCGACCCGCGCCAAGCTGACGATGCCGACGCCCGCCGACGACGCGAAATGGATCGCGGTCAACGACCGCATCCGCGCCATGCCCGATCGCAAGCATCTGCTCGTATCAAACACCGGACCCAAGCACGACGGCTATAACTATTGCACCAAGTGCGGCCGGATCGAAGCGACCGCCGAAGGGTCCGCCGCGATGGCAGGACCTCATCCTAAACCGTTCCCCGACGACAAGGAGCCGATCTGCCCGGGCGCTGGCACGACCCGCCACCTCGTGCTGGGCACCGACTTCATCACCGACATCGCGCTCTTCTCGCTACGTGTCGCCGCTCCGCTCAAGCTGAAACCTGGCTTCTACCCGACGGACGTCGCGCTGCGCACCGTCAGCGAAGCGCTCGCCAAGGCAGCCTGCGACATGCTGGAGATCGAGCCCGGCGAGTTGATGGCCGAATACCGTCCGGCGCTCACGCCGGCCGGCCGCGCCGGGCTCGAGGCCGAGATCTTCCTCTACGACACCCTTCCCGGGGGCGCCGGTTTCGCCGGTCAACTGGCCGGACAGGGCGAGGCGTTGTTCCATCGAGCGCTAGACCTCATGAAAGTCTGTCCGGAGAATTGCGACGCGTCTTGCTACCGATGCTTGCGCAGCTTCAAGAATAAGTTCGAGCACGGCCACCTCGACCGTCATGTCGGCGCCGAACTCCTCGACTATCTCCTCCACGGCGAGATGCGTCCCTTCGATGCGGTGAGGATCGCCAAGTCGACCGCACTGCTCATGCAGGACCTGGAACGTCAGGCGGACGGCACGGCCTTCGCGCGCGACCAGGCGATCAACGTCCCGAAGGTCGGCCAAGTGGTGGTTCCGATCCTCGCCACCAGGGCCGATGGGCACCGCTACGCGATCGCGCTATCGGGCGCGCTCACCATCGACCACCCGGCCGACCCGCTGATCGCCCGTATGCGAGAGGAGTGGGACGAGATAGCCGTGATCCCGGTCAACGAGTTGCTGGTCCGCGGCAATCTTCCAGCGGCCACCCGGACGGTCCAGGGGCAGATCGCCGCTTGAGCGCGAAGCGGCTGGATAGGTGAAAGACGCGTGATCGAAATCCTCGGTGTCCAGCAGGGCCAGGAACATGAGGCGGCACTCCATCTCCGCCGCCTGATCCTCAATCGGTGGCCTGATCTCGCGCAGAGCAAGCTCGACGTCGTCAAGATGTTCGTCGGGCTGAAGCTCTACGGCCACAAGGTCGAGGATCTCGACCTCGTGGTGATCGGGAGCTTCACGACGCCGCGTTCGTTTGACGTCGAGTTCGCCTTCTATCCTCGCGACGACGAGCCTTTCGTTCCGAAATACGCTAGCGTGAAAAACTTCGCTCTCGTGGTTGAGGTGAAGTCCCACGACGCGACCGGCGTCCGCTTCGAAAACAAGGTCGCGTCGGTTCGCTATGTCCGGCACGGCCAATCGACGTGGGAGTGCGTGACGGAGAAGAACCGCACGCAGATGTTCGAGTTCAAGAAATACCTCGCCCGGCACGGTGTCGAACGGCTGCACGTCCAGGATCTCATTTTGTTCACCGGTCTGCGCGAGAGCGACCTTCCCACGCGGCCTCACAACTGCATCGCGGGCGATGCGAGCTTCGAGCGCGTCTTGAATGTGCTCGGGTGTCAAACAGCATTGAATATTGACCCCCGTCGGCTTTCAAAAGTGACCCCGTTT
>CAXUGD010000016.1:0-19868 GCA_964250355.1 uncultured Acetobacteraceae bacterium
ATCCTGCAGCGCCTGCGCGCGCAACGCTCGCGCCTGGAGGTGGTCTCGGCGCAGCTGGAGGGTGCGTCCTACGAGCGGGTGCTGGCGCGCGGGTTCGCCCTGGTACGCGACGCCCGCGGCCACGCGGTGACGAGTGCCGCGGCAGTGCGGCATGCGGCAAGGCTGCGGCTACGCTTTGCCGATGGCGAGGTCGGCGTGGTGACGGAGGGGCGGCAGGGCGCGCTGCCGTTCTAAGGTCTTTCTATGCCGAACTTTCTTCGTGTCGACCAAGGTTAAAACAAACAAAGCTGCGGTGCCTTTGCCGGCAACGCCGCGTCGGGCACCGCGAAATGCCGCGTTTCCAGCGGCTCGCGATCCGAAAATCCCCATTGCCGCGCCGCTCGCGCGAACCGCTTGCCGAGCAGGTCGGCATACGGCCCTGTTCCGCGGTAGCGGTCGTGGAACGCGCTGTCGTTCAGTTGGCCCGCGCGGGTGTCGCGCACCAGGTTCAGCACGTGGCGGGCGCGGTCCGGGAAGTGCTCGGCCAGCCACGCCTCGAACATCCCGCGCAGCTCGTGCGGCAGGCGCAGGATCACGTAGCCGGCGTGGCGCGCGCCCGCGCGCGACGCGCGTTCCAGGATGCGCTCCAGTTCGGCGTCATTCAGGCCGGGGATCATCGGCGCCGCCAATACAGCCGCCGGCACGCCGGCCTGCGTCAGCGCGGCAATGGCGGCCAGGCGACGTTCCGGGGTGGCGGCGCGGGGTTCCATGCGGCGGGCCAGGTTCGCATTCAGCGTGGTGACGGAGAGGTAAACGCGTGCCAGGCCGCGGGCGGCCATGCGCTGCAGGATATCAAGGTCGCGCAACACGCCGGCCGATTTGGTGACGATGCTGACCGGGTGGCCGTAGCGCTCCAGCACCTCCAGCACCGACCGTGTCAGCTTTAGCGTGCGCTCCACCGGCTGGTAGGGGTCGGTGTTGGAGCCGAGCGCCATCGGCTTGCAGACGTAGCCGGGCTTCTTCAGCTCGCGCTCCAGCAGGGTGGCCACGTCGGGCTTGAAGATCAGCTTGGTCTCGAAATCCAGGCCGGGCGAGTAGCCCAGATACGCGTGGGTCGGGCGCGCATAGCAGTAGATGCAGCCGTGCTCGCAGCCGCGATACGGGTTGACCGCACGGTCGAAGCCCAAATCGGGCGAACTGTTCCAGGAGATGACCGATTTGCTGGCGTCGCGCGTCAGCGTGGTGGGCAGCGGCGGCAGGTCGGCCAATCCGTCCAGCGTGTCCCACCCGTCGTCGAACGGCGCCGTGTCGCGCCCCTCGAACCGGTTGGCGGGGTTGGTCACGGCACCCCGGCCGCGCGCGGCGCCGGACGGGGGACGGGCGGCAGACGGGACGATGTGGGCCAGCTGCATCGCAGTTCTCGCTTCGTTCTAGGCAAGACTTGCGGGCAAGTGCTGGCCAAGTCAAGAACGAAATACGAACCTAAGATTGCTGAACGGCGGCCAGCCTGACATCGAGCTTCAGCCTGACTCCTGCCGGGTCGTAGGATAGCGCCACCTCTGCACCGAACTCGCTGACCAGGCTGCGCTCGATCAGCCTGGTGCCGAAGCCGCGGTGCGCCGGGGGCGGCACGGCAGGCCCCCCGGTCTCGGTCCAGCTGAAATGCAGGTGCTGCCCGCCAGCGCCGGCTGCGAGGGTCCAGCCGATGTCCACCACCCCGCCAAGCCCCGAGAGCGCACCGTATTTTGCGGCGTTGGTTCCCAGTTCGTGCAACACCATCGCAAAGCAAAGTGCCGCCCGCGCAGACAACACCACCTCGGGACCGGCTATGCGAAACCGGCCATCGGCACCGTCCGTGTGCAGACGCGCGGCGGCATCGACCAGGGCGTGCAGGCTCGCGTCCGACCACTGCCCGCGCGTGAGAACGTCGTGGGCCGTCGATAGCGCCATCAGGCGCGCGGTGAACGCTTCGCGCCCTGCGGCGACCGCACCGTCTCCGCGCAACGTCTGGCGCGCGATGGACTGCACCACCGCCAGGGTGTTCTTCACGCGATGGGCCAGCTCGTCCGTCAGCAGGCGCTGGCGCTCTTCGGCCTGGCGCCGCTCGGTTACGTCCACCACTGCGCCGGGCAGCCGGGCCGGCAGCCCATGGGCGTCGCGAACCAGCCGCCCCTTGGCCAGCACCCAACGCCACGAGCCGTCAGGCTTGGCCAGGCGGTGCTCGATGGCGAACTCATCCGCGCCCTCCATCAGCCGCTCGATTTGGTTGCGGAACGGGACCAGATCGTCCGGATGCAGGTGCGCGAAGATGCGTTCCAGCGGCGCGCCCGCATCGGCCAGGGCGGGATCGATGTTGTTGAAACGGGCAAAATTGGCGTCGCCGAAAACCGTGCCGGCCTGCAGGTCGCAATCCCAAATGCCCACCATCTCGGAGGCGCCAAGCGCCCGGCTCAGCCGTTCCTCGCTGGCTTGCAGACGCAACTGCACCTCGCGCTGCTCGGTGATGTCGCGGGAGACGACCAGCAGCCGTTCCGGCTGCCCGGCCGCGTCCAGGATCGGTGTCACCTGAACGTCCCAGCAGCGCAGGCGACCTTTCAGGGTCGGCGCGGTGCCCTGGAAGTGCCCCAGCCGCCCGGCACGCGCGGCGTCGAGGGCTTGGCAGGCCGCTACGTTGCCAGCACCCTCCCAGAAATCCGGCCAGGGACAGCCGCGCACGCTGCCGAAATCGTTCACCTCCATCAGCCGGAGGGCGCCCTCGCTCATGAAGTTGAGGCGGCCATCCAGGTCCAGCACCTTGATGCAGTCGCCCGAGGCGGCCAGCACGCTGCGCAGGAACTCGGCATCGGCGCGGTGCTGCTCGGCTGCCAGATGCGGTGCCGTCCGGTCGCGCAGCACCTCCACGAAACCCTGGGCGCAGCCGCGGGCGTCGCGCTGGCAGACCAGCTCGGCGTTGACCCAGATCGGGCTGCCGTCCGCCCGCCTGTGCCACCGTTCGGATCGGACCTGCCCCCGTTGCAGGGCAGCCTGCCACTCGGCCTGCATCACACCGGCGGCTCGATCCTCGTCCGTATACTGCCCGTCATACGACTGACCCACCGCCTGCAGCGCGGTCCAGCCGAGCAGGCGCTGTGCGCCCGCGCTCCAACTGGTGATCCGGCCCTGGACGTCGATCCCGATGATGGCGGTGTCGAGCGCGCCGTCCAGCAACGCGTCGGCCACCCGCTCGCGTGTGGAAATCAGGTATGCTCCAAGTCGGGATGCGGTATCGCCCGCGGCATGGGCGGGACAGGCGGTATGGACGGGGCAGCTTGCGGACCTAGCAGCAGCAGCGGGGCGCCGTTGACGGGAAAACTGTTATTGACCACGGTGTAGCTGGACAGGACACCCGCCGTGTCGAAGGTGATGCGCAGCGTGCGCAGTTCCACAGTGCCGCCATCCCGGTGCGCCCAGCCATAGGCGACTTCGCGGCTGCCACGCTGCGGGTCCAGGATGTGCATAACCTCGCCCGTGGGCGGGCCCAGCAGGGCAACCGCCTCGTCCCGGGTCGTGTGGCCCTGCTGCAGCGCCGTCAGCCGCGCCTCATCGACCGGCGGCATCACCTCGCCGGGGATGCCATTGCTCAGATCGTAGCCGGCGAGGCGGTCCTGGAAAAACACCAACGTGGCGCTCTTGGCAGGGTGGGCGCCGCGCGGCTGCCCAAACCCGTTCGGGGCGTAGTAGTAGTTCAGAGTGGTCAGCGTGATCACCGAACCGGGCGGCACTGCGGTGGCCGTGGGCTTGGCGATGGACCGCATGCTGGTCTGGCGCATCGGCGGTCCCAAGACCGCCTCCGCGTCGGCCACCGACGTCCGGTTCAGTCCGAACTGGGCCAAGGCGCCCTGGGCATAGTCGCGCCCGACCGGGTGCGGCACCGCGGCACAGCCGGTCAGGACAGACAGCAAGCCCAGCGCAGCACGCCTCATGCGGTCAGGCAGCTTCTTCGATCATCGCGCGCACCTTGGGATAGATAGACCCGGTCCAGGCCCGGCCGCTGAAGACGCCATAATGACCCGCACCGGTCTGCAAATGATAGCTCTTTCGTGTGGCCGGAATGTTACGGCACAAGTCAAGCGCCGCCATCGTCTGCCCCACGCCGCAGATGTCGTCCCGCTCCCCCTCCACCGCCAGCAAAGAGGTGCGGCGGATGGCCGCCGGATCGACGGGCTGGCCGTGCCATGTCATGCGGCCCTGCGGCAACAGGTGGTCCTGGAACACGCGCGACACCGTTTCCAGGTAGAATTCCGCAGGCAGGTCGGCCACCGCGAAATACTCGTCGTAGAAGCGGCGGTGGGCTGCCGCACCTTCGGCATCGTCGGTGAACAGGCGGCGCAACTGCGTCAGTTGCGCGTTGATGTGCCGGTCCGCATTCATCGCCATGAACGAGGCGAGCTGGTAGAAGCCGGGATAGACGCGCCGGCCCGCGCCGGCATAGCGCGCCGGCACCCGGGCGATGGCCCGCCGCTCATACTCGGCGATGTTCTGCTTCTTGGCCATCAGGTTGACGCGGGTGGGGCTGTTGCGGGTGTCGATCGGGCCGGCAATCAGCGCCAGGGTGCGCGGCTGGGCCGGGTTGCGGGCGGCCGCCATAACAGCGGTGGCCATCAGGGCCGGCACTGCCGGCTGGCAGATGGCAACGAGGTTGGTGCCCGGCCCAAGCTCCTCCAGGAACCCGATGAGTTGGTCGACATACTCGTCCAGCCCGAAACGTCCTGCCGAAAGCGGCACGTCGCGGGCGTTCTTCCAATCGGTGATATAGACGTCGAAATCGGCCAACATGGTCTGCACGGTGGGGCGCAGCAGGGTGGCGAAGTGGCCCGACATCGGGGCCACCAGCAGCACCTTGGGCTGCGGCGTCAGGCTGTCTTTCTCGAAGCGAAGCAGGTTGCAGAACTGTGTGGAGGCCACTACTCTCTCGTGCACTGCCACGGTGCGGTTCTGCATCTGCACCCCTTCTATGCCGAACGGCCGGCGGGCATGGGTGACGACCGCCGTCGAAAACAGCTCGGCCCCTGCGGCCATCAGCCGTATGGCCGGCAGGTCGCGCATCCGCGGCACGCGGGCGAGCATGTCGAGCCACAGGGCCGCACCGGCGCGCGCTGGGGCTAGAAGGTCGGACTGGGCTTGGTAGAGCTGGTACAGCATGGTCCCAAGATGGACGCGTACTCGCAGTTGCGAAAGGGTTAAGCTAGCTTGCTTTCCACATGTGTCCGAACGGACAGGCGTGACAGGGAGGCGTCCATGGCGGTTTCGGACAGGGCGGCAGGCGGGGCCGCGGCAACACTGGTGATCAGCAGCCGCAACTACTCCTCGTGGTCGCTGCGCGGCTGGCTGTTGCTGCGCCTGTCCGGCATGGCCTTCACCACCCGGCGCATCTCCAACGACGACGCGGTCGCGCGCGCCGAGCTGCTGCAGCAGACCAGCTCCATACGCATCCCCACGCTCGAGCATGGCGGCATCCGCATCTGGGACGTGCTGGCCATCGGCGAGTACCTGCACGAATGCCAGCCGCAGGCGGGGCTGCTGCCGGACGACCGGGCGGCGCGCGCGCATTGCCGCGCGGTCAGCGGCGAGATGCATGGCGGGTTCGCCGCCCTGCGCGCCGCCCTGCCGGTGAACCTGCACGCGTTCCGCCCCAACTTCCCGATCTGGACCGGCGTGCGCGCCGATATCGAGCGTATCTGCGAGATCTGGCGCGATTGCCTGGCCACCTATGGCGGGCCGTTCCTGTTCGGCAGCCGCATGGGTCTGGCCGACGCCATGTTCGCCCCGGTCTGCACCCGCTTCGCCACCTACGACGTCGATCTCGACCCGGTCTGCGAGGCCTACCGGGACCGGGTGCTGGCGCGTCCGGAGCTGACCGAGTGGATCGCGGAAGCCAAGCGCGAGCCTGACCTGGTCTCCGAGCTGGAGGTGGACGGCGAGTTCTGAGCCACCTCCTCCGCGATCAGGGGACCTTTCTGATCACGTCCGCCAAGGTGCCGAAGATCTCATCGATCTGGGCGCGGCTCACGATCAGCGGCGGCGAGATGGCCAGGATGTCGCCGGTGGCGCGCACCAGCAGCCCCGCCTCGTAGCAGCCGACGAACACCTCATAGGCGCGGGCGCCCGCCGCACCCGACCGCGGCGCCAGCTCCACCCCGGCCACCATGCCGAGGTTGCGTATGTCGATCACGTGCGGGAGACCGGCCAGGCTGTGCGCCGCCTCCTCGAAATAGGGCGACAGCTCGGCCGCGCGCTCGAACAGGCCCTCGTCGCGATAGGTGTCCAGCGTGGCAACGGATGCGGCGCAGGCCAGCACGTGGCTGGAATAAGTGTAGCCGTGGAAGAACTCGATGGCGCCGGGCGGCCCCTGCATGAACGCCTCGTGCACCGTGCCGCTCGCCACCACGGCGCCCATCGGCACGGTGGCGTTGGTGATGCCCTTGGCCAGGCACACGAGGTCGGGCAGCACGCCGAAGCGGTCGATGGCGAAGGGAGAGCCGAGCCGGCCGAAGCCGCTGATCACCTCGTCGAAGATCAGCAGGATGTCGTGCTTGGTGCAGATCTCGCGCAGGCGCTGCAGGTAGCCCACCGGCGGCACCAGCACCCCGGTCGAGCCAGCCATCGGCTCCACGATCACGGCCGCGATCGTGCTCGGGTCGTGCAGCGCCACGATGCGCTCCAACTGGTCGGCCAGCTCGGCGCCGTGCAGCGGCTGGCCGTGGCTGAAGGCATTGCGGGCCAGGTCGTGGGTGTGCGGCAGGTGGTCCACGCCGCCCAGCATGGTGCCGAAATGCTTGCGGTTGTTGCCGATGCCGCCCACGGAGATGCCGCCGAAGCCCACGCCGTGATAGCCGCGCTCCCGCCCGATTAGCCGGGTACGCGCACCCTCGCCCCGCATGCGATGGTAGGCGAGCGCCATCTTCAGCGCGGTATCGACCGCCTCGGAGCCGGAGTTAACGTAGAAGACGTGGTCCAGCCCCTCCGGCAGCATGGCCGACAGACGCGCCGCGGCCTCGAAGGCGAGCGGGTGGCCCATCTGGAACGCCGGCGAAAAATCCATGGTGGCGGCCTGGTGCTGGATCGCCTCGGTGATCCGCGGCCGGCAATGGCCGGCGTTCACGCACCACAGGCCGGCCGCACCGTCCAGCACCTGCCGGCCATCATGGGTGGTGTAGTGCATGTCGCGGGCACCCACCAACAGGCGGGGCGCTTCCTTGAACTGGCGGTTCGCGGTGAACGGCATCCAGAAGGCGTCCAGACTGTTGACCTGCGCATCCATGATCAGCCTCCAGCCGTCGTGTTCGGCTGTCAGATAGGCCCTCGCGCCGGCTTTGGAAACGCGGGTGAACGGAAAAGCCCCTCGCACGTTGGACAGCCGCCCTGACACTGACCTTTGGCAAGTGGAACCCGATCATGACCAGCAACCCGCTCGACGACGGCGATTCAGCACGCCAGCAGACCATACGCGAGCGCGCCTACCACCTGTGGGAGGCGGACGGGCGGCCAAACGGGCGGGAGGACGAGTTTTGGGAGCGGGCGAGCGAATTGGTCGGCATAGAGGAGAGCGCGCACGCGGCCGAGCTACCCAACCCCGCCAGTCTGCCCGGGGCCGATCCGAACCGGACGCAGATCGTCGAGGAGGCCTCCATCCAGGAGAACCTGGGCGAGTTCCCCGACCGCTTCGCCGATCAGGGCGAGCGCAGCCAGACCCCGGCCAGGGCGAACCGCAAGCGCGCCTGACCCGGCCGCAGCACTGGCGCTACTTGGGCACCACCACCGTGCTGCCCTGGTCGGGGTGCGGCTTGATCACCGGTGTTGGCAGGCGCAGGTCGCGCTTAGGCGTCACCCTCATACCCGGATCGATGTTGGGCTGCGGCCGGATCACAGCCGCCTGCGGTGGGGTTGGGCCAGGCGCGGCTGGGGGCGGGCTAGCCGGCTGCGCACGTGCGGCACCCGCGGCAACAAGCAGCCCTGCGGCGACCTGGCGGACGAGCGTCATGATTTCTTGAGTTCTTCAGGCTTGTGAACCGCTTCCTTGCCGGACTTGCTGCTCTTGACCATCACCTCGGGGTGGTCCTTCGTCGCCTTGGCCGTATGTCCTTTCACCTTGGTGGTGGTTGTCACGATCTTTTCGACCGTACCCTCGGTCTTTCCCTGGGACGTGCCCCAGCTCACCTTGTCGCCCTTCTTGGGTAGCTTCGTCACCGGACGGCCTCCGTTGCTGCTCTGTCATCACATCGCAGCGGGCGGCCAACGGTTCGTGGCCGGCAACGATTTAAGCCACCGCCTGCCGCGGCAGCGCGCTGGCGCTCTCTGCCAGCGTCGCGCGCCAGGATGCGTCGGTCTTGCGGCAGAGTTCCACCCAGATATCGACGTTGATGTCCACGGTCGAAAAACGGTCGGTGTAGCCCATAAAAAGGCCGTCACCCAGGGCGTCCAGCGTGCCGCGCGCGTGATCCGCGTCTTCCAGCCGCACGCATAGCAGGGCCTGGCGGCCGCCGTAGCGCAGGATCGCCGCGTGAATGGCGCGCGCCTGCCCGTCCGACAGACCCTGCAAGCACTTATAGACGAAGATTTTATCGCCATCGGCCAAGTCGTCCAGCAGCTTGCGGCGCAGGTACTGCGTGCGGCGCAGGTGCTGGCGGGTGAACTGCTCCAGCGGCTCGGCGCTCTCCGGCGTGAAGGTGTGGCTGAACATGTGGTAGCGCTTGTCGTGGGTGGTGTATTCGCCGTGAATGACGGCGATGATGGTGTGCTCCGGGTCGCCCACGCCGGCGAACCGGGTATCGAGCGCCCTGACCAGGTGCTCGGGCGGCGTGCTGGCCCAGCGCAGCAGGCTGATCGGCTCGGCGCCGAAGCGGCGCTGCACGATGCCGAACTCGCAGGTGTCGCCGATGCTTTCGAACCGCAGCAGAAGCTCGCGTACCGCCGCGTTGTCGCTCGTGCCGTCGTCCAGCTCGAGCAGGCTGGCCGGAATGGCAAAGCTGGCCGCACCGCCCTCGCTGGCGGCGACGCCCAGGTCCTGCTGCGCCTGCCACAGCGCCTGCTTGATGCCGCTCAGCACCTCCTGGTTGCGGGGGTATTTGCGCTTCAGATCGTCCCACAGCGGCAGTGCCGCCGGCCAATCGCGGCGCAGGGTCGCTGTTTGCGCCTGCTGGCGCGCAAGCTCGATACTATCGGGGAACCGCGGAACGGCCAGGGCCAGGGTGGCACCCGCATCGTCCAGCCGGCCGGCGCGCGCCTGCGTGTCGGCCAGCCCGAGCCAGCCTGCCGCCCGGTCTGGCGCGCGTTCCGTCACGGTACGCCAGCGGGCTTCGGCCACCGGCCAGTCCGCGCGGCGCACGGCCGCCTCGGCATAGGACCTCAACGTGTCGAAATCGGCGCCAGGCTGCGCCACGGCGGCTTCGAGCAGGCCTTCCGCCTCGCCCCACCGTCCCGCCCTGGACAGCATCTCCGCGTAGCCCGACCGCACGGCGGCCACCTCGGGGAAACGCCCAAAGACCGCCGCCCAGCGGCGCGCCGCCTCGTCCCACTCCTGCGTGTGCTGCGGCACGCGCGCATAGTCCATGGCCACATGCATGTCGTGGGGGAAGCGGCGGATTGCCTGCTCCATCAGGGCGGTCGCCTCGGCCACCCTGCCCAGCGGCAGCAGCGACGTGACCGCGCCCGTGTAGCCTACTGCGTGGTCGGGAAAGCGGCTCCGCACCTCTCCCCACAGCGCAGCGGCACCGGCGAAATCGGCCAGGTAATGCGCAATCCACGCGTTCATCGCGGCCAGCTCGGCCGATTGCGGGAAGCGGCGCAGCGCCGGCTGCAGCACCGCCTGGGCGTCGGCGAAGCGGCCCAGCTCGTTCAGGCACTGCGCCGCGCCCAGGTAACCCTCGACCAGGCCGGGATCGGCCGAGATCACTGCGTCCCACCGCTTCAGCGCCAAGGCGGACAGGCCGCGCTGCTGGGCGAGCCGAGCGGCCAGCACCAGCAGCTTGGCATCGGCCGGAAACCGGCGCAGCGCCTCGTCCAGCACGGCCCCGGCGCGCTCAGGCAGCCCGGCCGCCTGCAGGTCTTGGGCCTCGCGCAGGTAGCTGCCGGAGTCGTCGGGATGCTTTGCCCGCAATGCCGCCCAGCGGCGCTGCGCCTCCGCCTCCTGGCCGCTTGCCTGGGCCACGGCGGCGTAATCGGCCATGAGGTTCGCGGCGTTGGGCCAGCGCTCTAGCGCCTCGCGGTAGAGCTGGTCGGCCTGGTCAAAGCGGCGCAGAACCCGCAAGGTGGCGCCCCCGCCGAAATAGCCGCCAAAAGCGTGGGGAAACCGTGCGCGCACCGTGGCCCAGCGCCGGTCCGCCTCCGGCCAGTCACCCGCATGGTGGGCCAGCCAGGCATGTTCCACCGCGATCGCCTCGTTGTCGGGAAACCGGGCGGCACCCTCGGCCAGCACCGCGTCGGCTTCGGCTGCCCGGTGCAGGTGCCACAAAGCGGTGCCGCAGCCGGCATAGCCGAGGGGAGAGTCCGGATAGGCCGAACGCACCGTTTCCCACGCAGACAGCGCCGCCTCGAAATTGCCGGCCTCCTGCGCCTCCTGGGCCCGGGCGGCGACCTCCTTCAGGGCTGCCGCTTCCAATTCGGTCGTCATTGCCAGGTATGGCTCCTGCCCAGGCCTTACGGTGCTGGACAGTAGCGCGGCTGGGGCCGATCTCCAACCTGAACCAAAAATCAAGCCGAACTGGCCAGGGAACGGTTGTCCCGTGCCAGGCGCCTGCCCGCCGCTCCGGCCCGCGCGCGCCGGAGCGCAGCCCATTGCCAGGAGATCACGCCCAGGCCGGCCACATGCGGTCCGGCGAACACCAGCCACAGCGACCAGCCGGGTATGTCGAACAGGAACCGGTCGGAAAGCCAGACGAGGCACCAGGGCAGCAGCACCTCGGCTGCCAGGGCGGCGGTGCAGAGAGGAACGATGACGGCAGTAAGCGGCTTCACGTCGCAGCACCCGTTTGAGAAGGCTGCAACCTCGCTCAGCCGGGTCACCAGCCCGTTAAGGCCGCTCTACGCGCCCGTTATGCGGGGCAGGCGACGCGGCCGCCCAGGGCTGCCACCAGCACGTCGATGCCCTGGGCATGCCAGCGCTGCACCGCCTTGTGGTCGGCCCCCATCACCGTGCCGAGCCGCCGCCACGAGAACAGGTGCCGCTCGGTGACCGGGCTGACCAGGCTGCGGGCGCCGACGATCCGCCGTAGCACAATGCGGTCCTGCGGGATCAGTGCGATCCAGCCAAGCGCCTCGTCCATCCGGGTGATGCGGGCGGCCGAGGGGACGGGCGGCTTGATGCGGCCTTCATAGCCGTAGGCCTGGCAGGCATCGTGCACGACGGCAAGGTGGCTGGCCTTCAGCCGCGTGGAATACCCGGTTCCGGGTAGCGCCAGCAGCGTGGCCCCCGCCTCCTCCAGCCGGTAGATGACAAAGGCAGCATCGACGTGCCGCGAAACCGGCGGCGGGCCGGCATCGTCGTGGGACAAGCCTGCCGGACGCGCGGGCATGCCAAACCCGGATTGTATAGCCTCAGCCAAGTTGTTCATGCTTTGTTCCTTAAAGGAAAACCGGATAAGGATAGGACTCTCCCTCCAGCACGGTGCCGTTCGTGATCAGCGCCCAGGTGGCCGGATGGCCGGGCTGCCTGGCCGGCCTGTCGCGTGCCTCCTCTGGCGGCGGTGGGCAGATGGGAGTTCGCCGGGCGCCGATCTTGCGCCCTCGCTCCAGAACCGTGTTGCGGCCCAGCGACATGGCGCTTGCAATGCCGTCCCAGGTGACGCCGGCGCTGCGCAAGCTGCGCAGGCGCTCGTCCAACTCCACTGTCCACTTCACGTGCGCCCGCATCGCTGCCTCCTTTTCCTAACGAAATGTTAGACCTCCTCACGTTCTCGTGTCAACGATAATGACTGGATTTGTTAGCGTAGCTGGCATTAAGCTGTGATCATGCAAGCGGATTCGAGCGTGGGCGCGCGCATACGCACCCTTCGGCGCGCGCGAGGCCTTACTCAGGACGACCTGGCAGCCGCCTGCAACGTCAGCCGGAGTGCGGTTGCCCAGTGGGAGACGGACAGGGCCGGCCAGTTACGAGGCAACATCACCCGGATTGCCGCCGCCCTGGACGCTTCGGTCGAGCACCTTCTGCAGGGCAACGACCCCATCTCGGGTGCGACCGGCGACGAACTGGCGATGATCCGCCTCTATCGCGCCTGCGACCCGGAAGACCGGGCCTTTCTGCTTCGCACGGCCCACAAGCTCGCCCATCACGGCTAGCCGCGCCGGCTTGGCGTGCCGGGGCCGCTCAGGGGCCAGCAAGCATGGCCCGGGCCTGCCGTGCCGCACCCAGGCTGCGCGCGGGCGTGCAGCGTGCGGCGTGCAGGATCGCCCGGACGTCGGCTACGCACGCGGCCAGCTCGTCGTTGACCAGCACGTGGTCGAACTCCGCCCAGTGCGAGATTTCCGCCCTGGCCGCCGCCATGCGGCGCCCCACCTCGGCCTCCTCGTCGCTGGCCCGCCCGCGCAGGCGGGCCTCCAGCACCGCAAGGGAAGGGGGCAGGATGAACACGCCTACCGCATCCTGCGGCAGCGCCGCGCGGAGCTGGCGCCAGCCCTGCCAGTCTATGTCGAGGGCGACATCGATGCCGGCCGACAGCAACGCCTCTACCGGCGCACGGGGCGTCCCATACTTGCGGCCGAACACCAGGGCGTGCTCCAGCATCTCCCCCCGCGTTACCATCCCGTCGAACGCCGCCTCGGGGCGGTAATAGTAATCGACGCCCTCCCGCTCGCCCGGCCGCGGCGCGCGCGTGGTCGCGCTGACGGAGGCGCGCACGGCGGGCTCGGCCTCCAGCACCGCCCGCACGACCGTGCTCTTGCCGGCGCCGGAGGGTGCTGCAATCACGAGGCATAGGCCGCGCCGCTCGACGGCGTGGCGCGTCCGGTGCGGGCGTCCCTGCGGCGGGCTACCGGATTCGTCACAGTCAAGCATTGATCAAAGCATACCAACTCAGTAGGCATGGTGCAACATTGCAACCATTGCGAGAGGTGTTAGCGCAAATCTACACGAACCCGACAGAACCGCAAAAAACCCGGCCTTTTCATCATTTCGTTATTGTTTGCGGTCACCGTGTTTGGTAAGCAGACCCCAGCCGGGCAAAATTAGTGCGGCGCAGCATGTTTAGGCACTGACTTTCAAGCGGGGTAGGGTAGATGGCGACGCAGATTTCTGTTCCGGGCGCACATGGCGTCCCGCCGCTGATATTCACCGTTACGGGTGTCAGCACGACGAACTACGCGCTTGACTTTCAGAACGCGCTGCAGGCTGCATCGGGTGCCGGCAGCCTGACGATCAATGTCCTGTCGGCCGGCGCGAACCAGAGCGGGGGCACCGGCACCACCCTAAACGAGATTCTGTCCAATACCACGTTGACCTCGCCCTATGCGCTGAACCAGACGAATGAATACACTCTTGCCCTGGTTGGCTCCGCGACGACGATCAACGGTTCGAGCTTCGGCCACGACACGGTGGTTGCCGGGGGTGCCGTCACCTTTATCGAGAGCAACTATGCCGTCGCTGCTGCCGGTGGCCACGACAACATCGATTTCATTGCCGGCGACAACGTCTTCTTCGGCAACAACGCCTCTGGCGACACGGTCACCGGCGGCGCTGGCTACGACACCATCAACACCGGCAGTGGCGCCACGACGGTGTTCAGCGGTGCCGGCCACACGCTGATCAACCTGAACGACACGGTCGCGGGTTCCACGGGCGACATGACCTTCCTGGGCGACGGCACGGCCACGGTGAACGCCAACGGCCTGGCAGATACCGTCGTTGCTGGCGCGCCCGGCCAGACAATCTTTGCCGTCGGTCCTAAGACCGCCAACGACACGATCGTCATCGGCGGACCCGACAGCCCCGGCCCTGCTGGCGGGGACACGGTCGTACTCGGCGCGGCTTCCGTCTCCGTGTTCGACTCCGTGGGCGGCAACAGCATCTTCGGCGGTGCGGGCAACCTCACCTTTGTCGGCCAGACGAACACGGCCGTGGTGAACGACTCGATCGTGGCCGGCGCCGGCACCACGGCCATCTTTGCCTCGAACAACGACAACATCGTCTTCGCCAGCACCTCGGCAAGCGGCACCATCA
This sequence comes from uncultured Acetobacteraceae bacterium, assembly GCA_964250355.1. Taxonomy (GTDB): domain Bacteria; phylum Pseudomonadota; class Alphaproteobacteria; order Acetobacterales; family Acetobacteraceae; genus BOG-908. The sequence goes on from CAXUGD010000016.1 coordinate 14,168, forward strand.
CGGCCGTCGCCGGTTCCGGCAACGAGACGCTGAACGGTGCCAACGCGGTCAACTTCAATTTCTTCGGCTCGACCGACACGACGAACGCCGCCTCCAACAACACCACGATCGTCGGCGGCACCGGCTCCGACTACTTCTCCACCGGCACTGGCAACGAAGTCTTCACCGCCGGCCAGGGAACCGACGTGTTCGGCCTGAACACCGTTGCCGGCTCCAACGGCGCAGACCACATCACCATCTACGATTTCAGCGCTGCCGACTCGGTCAGCTTCAACGGCGAAAGCCAGACCGACGTGAACGCCGCGATCAACTCCGGCACGGTCAGCAACAACAACCTGACCATCACGCTGTCCGACAACACGACGGTCACCTTCGTTGGCACCACAAGCCTGAACGGCCACATCATCTAACGGCTCGCGCCTCCAAACCCGAAAAAAGGGCCGGTCATCAGACCGGCCCTTTTTTATGGGCGGGGCAGCCGCCGGTATCGCGCAACGTTGCGCAGATGCTCCTCCAAGCTGTCGGCAAACGCGTGCCCGCCCGTTCCATCGGCCACGAAATACAGCGCCGCGCTGCGGGCGGGATGCGCCACAGCCTCGATCGAGGCCTTACCCGGTGCGCAGATCGGTCCGGCGGGCAGGCCAGGCAGCATATAGGTGTTGTAGGGTGTCACCCGCTCCAGCGCGTCGCGCTGGAGGCCGCGCGAAAGCTCCCCGTCGCCCCCGCTTTCCACGTAGATCACGGTCGGATCGGATTGCAGCCGCATGCCCTGCTGCAGCCGGTTGAGGAACACGCGGGCCACCAGCGGGCGCTCGGCCGCCAGATGCGTCTCCCGCTCCACCAGACTCGCCAGGATCAGCATCTCGCGCGCCGAACGCAGCGGCAGGCCACCCTCGCGTGACGCCCAGGCATCGGCCAGCGTGTGCGCCATCGCCTGCCGCAGGCGCGACTGCAGCGCCGCGCGGGTGGCGCCGAACAGGTAGGCATAGCTCTCCGGCAGCAGCTCGCCCTCCGCCGGCAGGTCCACCTCACCCGCCAGCCCGCTTGCGCCCGCCAGCAGCGTCGCGATCCGCGATGCGGTCAGTCCTTCGGGAACCGTCAGCAGGTGCTGAACCGGCCGAGCCCCGCGCAGGATGGCCAGCACGGTAGCCAGGCTTACGTGGGCGGGAAAGGTGAATTCGCCGGAGCGCAGCGGGCCCTGCCAAGCCGTGAGCGCCGCCGAGACGCGAAAAGCCAGCGGATCGTGGAGCACGCCCGCCGCCTCCAGCGTGCGGGCCAGCGCGGCCGAACCGCCGCGCGGCACCACCACGTCCCGGGCCTGGTCCAGCGGTCCGGCGGCGTGGTAGGCGCCGAGCACCGCATAGCCGGCCAACACGCCGGCGCCGGCACATGTGGCGATGAACGCCAGCCACCTACGCATGGCCTATGGCCGCCCGAACGGGCCTAGAGGCGCCGGAAGACGATGCTGGCGTTGGTGCCGCCGAAACCGAAGCTGTTGGAAAGCACGCAGTCGATCGTCCGGTCCTGCGCCGTCAGCGCCACCCGGTCGATCACGCTCTCCCGGCTCGGCTCCTCCAGGTTCAGGGTCGGCGGCGCCACCCCGTCGCGCATCGCCAGCAGCGAGAAGATCGACTCCACGGCGCCCGCCGCCCCCAACAGGTGCCCCGTTGCCGACTTGGTCGATGACATCGCCATGCCGGCCGCCGCGTCACCGAAGAAACGTTCCACCGCCTCCAGTTCCAAATCGTCCCCGAGCGGCGTAGAGGTGCCGTGCGCGTTGATGTAATTCACGTCCGCCGGCGACACGCTGCTGTTGCGGAACGCAGCGCGCATCGCCCGGAACGCGCCGTCATGCCCGTCGGCGGGCGCGGTTATGTGGTGCGCGTCGCCGGACAGGCCGTATCCCACCACCTCGCCATAGATCTTGGCCCCGCGGGCCTTCGCGTGCTCCAACTCCTCCAGCACCACCACGCCGGCGCCCTCGCCCATCACGAACCCGTCGCGGTCGCGGTCCCAGGGGCGCGAAGCGCGGGTCGGCGTGTCGTTGAAGGCGGTGGACAGCGCGCGGCTGGCCGCAAAGCCGCCGATCCCCAGCTCGCACACGGCCGCCTCCGCACCGCCGGCCACCATCACGTCGGCGTCGCCCAGCCTGATCAGCCGCATCGCGTCGCCCAAGGCGTGCACGCCGGTGGCGCAGGCCGTCACCGCCGAGTGGTTCGGCCCCTTGAACCCGTATTTGATCGAGAGGTGGCCGGACGCCAGGTTGATCAGGGCCGCCGGGATGAAGAACGGCGAAAGCCGCTTCACCTTGCCCTCGATGACCAGCCGGCTGCCCTCGAAAATCGTCTGCAGCCCGCCGATGCCCGAGCCGATCATCACGCCGGTCGCTTCCTGGCCCTCGTCATCCTGCGGCAGCCAGCCCGAATCCTCCACGGCCTCGGTTGCCGCCACCAGCGCCAGATGGATGAAGCGGTCCATCTTCTTCTGGTCCTTGACCGGGATCCACTCGGTCAGCGTCAGCCCGCCTTCCGCGCGTGTTCCGGCCGGCACCTGGCCCGCGATCTTGGCCGCCAGCTCGCTCACGTCGAAAGACTGGATGGCGCCGATCCCGGACTCTCCGCCGATCAAACGCTTCCAGACATGCTCCACGCCGACCCCGAGCGGGGAGGCGATGCCCAAGCCGGTAACCACAACACGCCGGTCAGCGCCGCTCATAGTGGGAAAAACCCTGGTTCAGGCTGCTTTCTGCTTTTCGATGTAGTCGATCGCATCCTTCACGGTGCTGATCTTTTCGGCCGCGTCCTCGGGAATCTCCACGCCGAACGCCTCCTCGAACGCCATCACCAACTCGACCGTGTCCAGGCTGTCGGCACCCAGGTCGTCGATGAACGATGCTTCCGGCGTCACCTTGCTTTCCTCGACACCGAGGTGCTCGACTACGATCTTCTTAACCTTGTCGGCGATTTCGCTCATCGGTGTCTCACCTTTACCTAACCATTGCACTAGATAGTCACGAAGAAGCCGTAATTCCGCCACGCATCCGAAGCTGACGCAGGAAAGGCCCCGGGCCGCTTAGCACGTCTTTTTCCGCCCCGCAAAGCGACGCCAAGGCTGCGAAAAGCCGTCCAGGCCCAGTAAAACGGCCATTCCAGCCGGCCGGCAGTCAGATCATGGCCATCCCGCCATTGACGTGCAGCGTGGCCCCGGTCACCCAGCCCGCCTCGTCGGAAGCCAGGTAGGCCACGGCTGCCGCAACGTCATCCGGCCGGCCCATGCGCCCCAGCGGGGTTGCCGCCACTAACCGGTTACGCTGCGCCTCGCCCAGCGCGTCGGTCATGGCGGTCTGCACGAAGCCGGGCGCCACCAGGTTCACGGTGATGCCGCGGCTGCCCACCTCCTGCGCCAAGGCCTTGCTCATGCCGGCCAGCCCCGCCTTTGCCGCCGCGTAGTTGGCCTGTCCGGGGTTGCCCGTGGCGCCAACCACGCTCGAAATCTGGATGATCCGCCCCGCCCGGCGCCGCACCATGCCGCGCAACACGGCGCGGCACAGCCTGAACGGGGCGCCAAGGTCCACATCCAGCACGGAGTGCCAGTCCTCGTCCTTCATGCGCAGCGCCAGGGTGTCGCGCGTGAAGCCGGCATTGTTCACCAGTATGCCAACGGGGCCCGCGGCCGCTTCGGCGGCGCTCACCAGCGCGTCTGCAGCGCCCGCATCGCGCAGGTCGGCCGGGCACACATGCGCCCGCTCGCCCAGCTCGGCAGCCAGCCCGTCCAGCGCGTCGCGCCGCGTGCCCGACAGCACCACCGCGGCACCCTGGCCATGCAACGCCCGCGCAATCGCGGCCCCGATGCCGCCCGAGGCTCCCGTCACCAGGGCCACCCGGCCGTCCAGCCTGAACATCACAGCGCCTTCAGCAAGGTTTCGATCTCGCCGGGTGTCGCGGCCGACAGAGCTTGCGCGTCGGGCACCACGCGGCGGACCAATCCGGTCAGCACCCGCCCCGCGCCAAGCTCCACAAACCTGTCCACACCCATGGCGGCGCAGGCCAGCAGGCTTTCCCGCCAGCGGACCGTTCCGGTCACCTGCTCCACCAGCAGCCGCCGTATCGCGCCGGCCTCGCTCACCTTGGCGGCCGTTACGTTGGCTACCACGGGCACCAGCGGCGTGCCGATCTCGGCATCGGCCAGCGCATGTTCCATAGCGTCCGCCGCCGGCCGCATCAGCGCACAATGGAACGGGGCAGAGACCGGCAGCAGCATCGCCCGTTTCACGCCGCGCGCGCGGGCCACCTCCACCGCGCGCTCCACCGCCTCCCGGTGGCCGGAGATCACCACCTGTCCGCCGCCATTGTCGTTGGCCGGCTGCACCACCTGCAGCACGTCCGGCTCGCCATCGCGGTGCAGCACGGCCGCCGCCGCACAGATTTCGCCTGCCTGCGGCAGCTCCACGCCCAGCAGCGCTGCCATCGCACCTACACCGGCCGGCACGGCCGCCTGCATCGCCTCGCCCCGCAGCCGGAGCAGGCGGGCCACGTCGGCCACGGTGAACGCACCGGCGGCGGCCAGCGCGCTGTACTCGCCCAGCGAGTGGCCGGCCAGCAGGGCAGCATGTTCGCTCACCCGCATGCCGCCCTCCTCTTCCAGCACGCGTACCACCGCCATCGACATCGCCATCAGCGCCGGCTGGGCGTTCTGCGTCAGGGTCAGTTCTTCGGCCGGGCCCTCGAACATCAGCTTGGACAGGCGCTGCTTCAGCGTCTCGTCCACCTCGCCGAACACCGCGCGCGCGGCCCCGAACGCCGCGGCCAAATCACGCCCCATGCCGACCGATTGGCTGCCCTGGCCAGGAAAGATAAAAGCCGTCGTGACCATAAAGGTGTCCGCTATGGAGGCCGCCGCGTATCGCCCCGGCCTATGAGCGTGTCAAATCGTGCAGGAGACCCGCCATGCCCTCGATGATCGAGACGTTGATCGGCGCCGGAGTTCAGCGGCCGGATGAGAAGCGCATCCTGCCGACCCGGCGCCCGCTGCCCAGCCGGCCGCGCGACCTGTTCGAGCTATTCCTGACCATGGGCGACCAGGCGAGCATCCCCAGCCTGTTGCAGGCCTCCGACCTGCGCCAAACCGACCCGCGCCACATCACCTTCATCGCCCTGAACCGCTGGCCCACCGCCGAAGAGTTGGCGGAACAGCCCACGCCCTATAACGCGCGCCACCACCTGCGCGCGCTGGTGCTGGGGCCCGAGTTCCGCCACAGTCTGATCCGCCGCATTTGCGACGCCTATCCCGAGCGCCCGCGCATGTTGTACGTACAGATACCTCGCTGCGCCGGGGCACATTTCCTGGCTCTGGCCAACACCATGCACGCCATCATGCCCGACGGCATCGATCGTTGGACACGTGGCAACCAGGCCGGCTTCGTTCCCAGGCTGGGCACCTATCTCGGGCGCTTCAACCAGACGCGCAGCATCATGGTCAGGCTGCCCGTGCTGGCGCCCTACATCCAGACCACCCAGCCCCCCCAGGCCGACACGGTGCTGCCCTGGTCGATCAATCCCCCGCCGAAGCGTCCGGGCGACCGGCTGTTCACCATCGTGCGGGAGCCGGCCGCCCTCCTGCTCAGCCAGGTCAACGCGATCCTCGCCCGATTGCAGGCGCCGCCGGACCACGACGAGGCGGCCGGCGATCCGTGGCGCCAGCG
>CAXUGD010000017.1:0-19178 GCA_964250355.1 uncultured Acetobacteraceae bacterium
GCCCCGGCGCGCCCCCGCCGGCGCTGGCCCACGCCCGGCGGGGCGGCCGCCCGGCGCCCCCCCACGGCCAGCACGGGCACGTGGGCCAGGCTGTGCTCGCGCACCTTGGCATTGATCTTCTCGTTGCGGGTGTCGGTACGCGCCTCCAGCCCGGCGGCACGCAAGGCTGCCGCCACCTCCTCGGCATAGCCGCCGGCGTCCGACACGATGGAGGCGACCACCACCTGCACCGGCGCTAGCCACAGCGGAAAGCGGCCGGCGTACTGCTCGATCAGGATGCCCAGGAAACGCTCGAAGCTGCCCAGGATCGCGCGGTGCAGCATCACCGGGCGGTGGCGCGCGCTGTCTTCGCCCACGTATTCCGCGTCCAGCCGCTCCGGAAGCACGTAATCCACCTGCAGCGTGCCGCATTGCCAGTCGCGGCCGATCGCGTCGCGCAGCACGAATTCCAGCTTGGGGCCGTAGAATGCACCCTCGCCGGGGTTCAGCTCGTACTCCACGCCGGCCAGCGCACAGGCCTTCCGCAGCGCCGCCTCCGCGCGGTCCCAGGTGTCGTCGCTGCCGGCGCGGGCGGCAGGGCGGTCGGCGAACTTGATGCGGAACTCGGGGAACCCGAAGTCCTCATAGACCGAGCGCAGCAGCGCCACGAAGCGCGCCGTCTCTTCCGGCACCTGCGCTTCGGTGCAGAAAATGTGCGCGTCGTCCTGCGTGAAGGCGCGCACGCGCATGATGCCGTGCAGCGCGCCGGACGGCTCGTAGCGGTGGCAGGCGCCGAACTCCGCCATGCGCAGCGGCAGCTCGCGGTAGCTGCGCAGGCCGTGGTTGAAGATCTGCACGTGGCAGGGGCAGTTCATCGGCTTCAGTGCCAGGCTCTTCTCCTCGTCCTCCACTTGGGCTATGAACATGTGCTCGCGGTAGCTCTCCCAATGGCCGGAGCGCTCCCACAGCACGCGATCCACCAGCTGCGGCGTGCGCACTTCCTGGTAGCCCGCCGCGTCCAGGCGGCGTCGCATGTAGCCTTCCACCGTGCGGTAGAGGTGCCAGCCTTTCGGGTGCCAGAAGATGCTGCCGACCGCTTCCTCTTGGATGTGGAACAGGTCCATCTCCCGGCCGATACGCCGATGGTCGCGGCGCTCGGCCTCCTCAAGCTGGTGCAGGTGGGCGTCCAGCTCCTTCCCGTCGCGCCAGGCGGTGCCGTAGATGCGGGTCAGCATGGCATTGCGGTGGTCGCCCCGCCAGTAGGCGCCGGCGACCTTCATCAGCTTGAACGCGGTGCCCACGTCGCCGGTGCCGCGCATGTGGGGGCCGCGGCACAGGTCCAGCCACTCGCCCTGGCGGTAGATGCTGATGGTTTCGGTTGCGGGCAGGTCGCGGATCAGCTCGGCCTTGTAGCGCTCGCCGCGCGCCTCGAAGAAGACGATCGCCTCCTCGCGATCCCACTCTTCGCGCACGAACGGGTCGTTGCGCGCCACGATCTCGCGCATGCGCGCCTCGATGGCAGGGAAATCCTCCGGCGTGAACGGCTGGTTGCGCGCGAAATCGTAGTAGAAGCCGTTTTCGATCGGCGGGCCGATCGTCACCTGCGTGCCGGGGTAGAGCGCCTGCACCGCCTCGGCCAGCACGTGGGCGGCGTCGTGCCGAATCATCGGCAGCGCGTCCGGGTCCCGCCGCGTGATGAACACCACGGACGCGTCGTGGCCGACGCGGTGGGACAGGTCGGCGGGCTTGCCGTCAATCTTCATTGCCAACGCCGCGCGGGCTAGGCCGGGGCCGATGGTGGCGGCGATCTCAGCCCCAGTTACCGTGTGCTCGAAGCGGCGGACCGAGCCATCGGGCAGGGTGATCGCGGGCATGTGTCAGCTCCTGTGTGGCCGGTCTGTATGGAGTTTCGGCCACGGGCCGGCAAGGCGGGGGTGCTGGGGGGTGGCGTGAGTGCAACCGGCCTGGGGCTGCGTGGTTGATCGGCTGGAGCAGACCTGGCGGAGAGATTGATGGCGATCAAGCACGATAACCCGGACCAGCAGGGAGCCAGCGGCAAGGAAGGCCCGAGCAAGGGGAACGACCGGCGGCCGCACGAAGCCTCGGGCGGCACGGCCGGATCGACGCCGGCGCCGGGCGAGAGCAAGAGCGGCATCCTCGCGGATGAACCTGAAAGCTGAGAGGGACGAGCAATGTCGGCCCATCCACCCCCGATCCCGCCCGATCAGCAGCCCAAGCATGGCGGCGGCGACCTGGATCAGGCAACGGTCATTGGTGGCAGTCCGCCCGACACGCCTGACGGCAACCTGGCGGAGCAGGGCCGGGCCGGCAATATCAAGCAGAACACGACTCATCCGGGCGTTCGCTCGGACCGTTGATTTGCCGCGCATTGGAGCGGCGGTGCGCCGTCAACCAACGCTGGAGGAAATCTCGGCGCCCTCGTTGACCATGACGACGCGCCAGCCTGCCTCGTAGCGTTCCAGCACGGTCAGCGACAGGTTTTGCACGGACAAATGCAGGGCGGCTTGGGCGCCAACGCCCAGTGCGTGGGCGACGGCCGCGCGAATGGCCCCGCCATGGCTGATACAGACGAGGTCACGTCCTTGTTGCTCGGCCGCCATGCGTTCCAGCGCCTCGCCCACGCGGTCGAGCACGTGGAGCATGCTTTCGCCGTCCGGCGGGGTCTCGATGGCGCTCAGCGGCCAGAAGGCGTGGGCGGGATCGGTCAGCCGCGCGGGTAGGTCGGCGTGGCGCAAACCCTGCCATTGGCCCAGATCCTGCTCGGTCAGTCCAGGCTCGACGGCAAGCGGACAGGATGGGTAGCCGGCTCGATGAATGATTTCGGCGGTGTCGCGGGTGCGCCGGAGCGGTGTTACGAACCACAGCGCATCGCGGGGCAGGCGGGACGCGAGCGAGCGGTGCAGCGCGGCTTGCGTGACCAGGCTTTCCGCCGACAGGCCGACATCCATGCGGCCGTACAGCACGGCGCGCGACGCCTCGTCCACGATGGCGTGGCGGATCAGCCAGAAGCGGGTGCAGTCCATGCTGTTAACCCCGCTACTCGCCAATATTCATCAGCGAGCCGTTGCGCCGCGCCATGGTGAATTGCTGGGTGAACAGCGCCGTGGCCGCAGCCATCCACACGGCGTTCAGGCCCAGCGCCCAGCCCAGGTGGTCCCAGCGGATCACGTTCTGGCCGAGGGCGGCACGCAGCCCCTCGAACACATGGGCGGCGGGTAGGGCGAGCGCCACGTGCTGCAGCCAGTGCGGCAACACCGCTACCGGGTAATAGACGCAGGCGATGGGCGCCAGGCCGATCAGCATGGACCACACCAGGCTTTCCGCCCCGCCGCCCTGGCTGAGGATGAGCGAGATGCAGCCCAGCGCGATCCACCAGCCCATCAGGATCAGGTTGATGGCGAACAGCAGCAGCACCGGCCCTACGGTGAGGATGTTGAAGTGGTATAGCAGGGCGGCCAGCAGCGCCGCCGGCACCACGCCCAGCAACATGCGCACCACCGACATGCCGATGAGTGCGGCCACCAGCTCCCACGGCCGCAGCGGAGAGACGAAGATGTGGCCCAGGTTGCGCGACCAGATCTCCTCCATGAAGGTGACGGCGAAGCCCAGGTGGCTGCGCAGCGCCGTCTCCCACAGGATCACGCCGCCCAGCAGCATGCCGATTGTGACGGCGCCGTGGTTGCCGAGGCGGGCGGCGAAGAAGCGGGAGGTAAAGCCCCAGATCACCATCTGCAGTACCGGCCAGTAGGCCAGGTCGAGCAGCCGCGGCCAGGAGCGCCGGAACAGGGTAAGGTGGCGGTACATCAGGCCCCAGACGCGGCGCATCGCGGTCATGCGCCCACCTCGGACCGCTCGCCCATTTCGGTGACCTCGCCGATCTCGGGTGCATCCGCGCGGCGCGACCGGGCGATGTCGAGGAACACCTCCTCCAGGTCGTCGCGGTTGTAGCGGGCCAGCAGCTCGGCCGTGGTGCCGCGATCGACGATGCGGCCCTGCTTCATCATCAGCACCGGGCCGCACAGGCGGGCCACCTCGTCCATGTTGTGGCTGGCCAGCAGGATGGTGCAACCGCTTTCCGCCCGGTAGCGCTCCAGCCAGCTGCGCACTAGGTCGCCGGTGTCGGGGTCCAGCGACGCCGTGGGTTCGTCGAGCAGCAGCAGCTCCGGGCGATTGATCAGCGACTTGGCCAGCGCCACGCGGGTCTTCTGGCCGGCCGAAAGCTGGCCCGCCGGGCGGTGCAGGAAGCCGTGCAGGTCGAGCTCGTCCGTCAGCTCGCGGATGCGCCGCTCGGTCTGCCGCACGTTGTAGAGGTGGCAATAGACGCGCAGGTTCTCGGCCACCGTCAGGCGGTGCGGCAGGGCCACGTAGGGCGAGGAGAAGTTGACGCGCGCCAGCGCCGCAAACCGGTCGCGCGCCATGTCGTGGCCCAGCACGTGGATGCGCCCGGCGGTGGGCACCAGCAGGCCCAGCAGCATGGCGATGGTGGTGGTCTTGCCGGCGCCGTTGCCGCCCAGCAGGCCCACGGTCTGGCCGCGCTGCACGGTGAAGCCGATGTCGTTGACCGCGAGGGCGGCGCGGTAGCGCTTGGTGAGGTTGGTGACTTCGATTGCGTGCATTACGCCCCGAGTAATCGTTTGGGGGTTGCAAGCCAAGGGCGCAGCTTGGTGTTAAGTGACCGGTTCGGCAAACGGTCGAAGTCTGCCCCTGAACCGGATGGCGTTTTGCACATAGGCCGGCGCGTTCAGCGCAAACCGCGCCTGCTCCTCCTCACCCAGCACCCGCACCAGCTTGGCCGGCGTGCCGGCCCACATCTCGCCCGGGCCGATCCGCTTGCCCGGCGTCAGCACGGCGCCCGCGGCCAGCACGCCGCCCGCTTCGATCTCGGCCTGGTCCAGCACCACGGCGGCCATGGCGACAAAGGCGCGGTGGTGCAGGCGGGCGGCGTGCACGATTGCCATGTGGCCCACGGTCACGTCGTCGCCGATCAGGCAGTCCATGCCGTCACCGGGGTTGACGTGCAGGATGCTGCCGTCCTGGACGTTGGTGCGGGCGCCGATGCGGATGCGGTTGGTGTCGCCACGCACCACGCAGCCGAACCAGATGCTGGACCGCGCGCCAAGCTCCACATCGCCGATCACGGTGGCGGTGGGGGCCACCCAGGCATCGGGCGCGATGCGGGGGGAGACGCCGTCGAGCGACCAGAGCGGGCCGGCGGTGTGTGTGAAGGGGCGAGTCAGTCATCCGTCAAGCTTAGCATCAGCTTCAGGTTTTGCACGGCCGCGCCCGAGGCGCCCTTGCCCAGGTTGTCGAGCCTCGCCACCAGCACGGCGTGGCGGGCGGCTTCCTCGGCGAACACGTGTAGCTCCATAATGTCGGAGCCGGCGAGCGTGTCGGGTTGCAGGCGCGGGGCGCCGCCGGGCAGCACGCGGACGGTGTCGCTGCCCCCGTAATGGGCGGCTAGGGCGGCGCGCAGGTCGGCGCCGGCGGGGCGGCCGGGCAGGGTGTCGAGGTGCAGCGGGATGCTGACCAGCATGCCTTGGCGGAAATGGCCCACCGAGGGGACGAAGATGGGGCGGCGCGCCAGGCCCGCATGGAGGGTGATTTCCGCCACGTGCTTGTGGTCCAGCCCCAGCCCGTACAGCTCGAAGGCCGGGCCGCCGGCCGCCTCATGCGCCTCGATCATCTGCCGTCCGCCGCCGGAATAGCCGCTGACGGCGTTGATGCTGATTGGGTGGTCGGGCGGCAGCAGGCCCGCATCCACCAACGGCCGCAGCAGCGCGATGGCGCCGGTGGCGTAGCAGCCTGGGTTGCTCACGCGGCGTGCGGCGGCGATGCGCGCTGGCTGGGCGGGGCCGAGCTCGGGGAAGCCGTACACCCAGCCGGGTGCGATGCGGTGGGCGGAGCTGGCGTCCAGCAGTCGGGGCGCGCGGTCCCCGAGGCTGCTGGCCAAGGCTGCGGCTTCGACGGCCGCCGCATCGGGCAGGCAAAGGACCACGATGTCGGCCTCGGCCATAACCGCGCGCCGAGCTTCCGCATTCTTGCGGTGCTCGGGGGCAACGCTGCGCAGCAATATGGACAGCCCGGCGAGGCGTTCACGTATGCCGAGGCCGGTCGTGCCGGCCTCGCCGTCGATAAAGATGGCGTTCACAGCGTCGGTAGATACTCGCCAGCTTCCAGTCTGACGACTGAAAGCTGGCTCCTGACCCCTGACTCAGCGCTTGCTGAACTGGAAGCTGCGGCGTGCCTTGGCCTTGCCGTATTTCTTGCGCTCCACCACGCGGCTGTCGCGGGTGAGGAAGCCGGCGGTCTTCAGGATGGGGCGCAGGTCGGGCTCGTAATAGGTGAGCGCGCGGCTGATGCCGTGGCGGAGCGCGCCGGCCTGGCCGGAGAGGCCGCCGCCGTTGACCGTGCAGAACACGTCGAACTGGTTGTAGCGGTCGCTGACCAGGAAGGGCTGGGTGATCAGCATGCGCAGCACGGGGCGGGCGAAGTACTGGCCCACCTTCTTGCCGTTCACCTCGATCTCGCCGCGGCCGGCCTTGATCCACACGCGCGCGATGGCGTTCTTGCGGCGGCCGGTGGCGTAGCTGCGGCCCAGCGCGTCGCGCTTGGGTTCGCGCTTGGGTGCACCGTCGGGTGCCGTGCCCACGCCGGTGCCGGTGGCGGCGGTGACGAGGTCCTTGAGGTCGGCCAAGGACCTCGTCGATGTGTCTGACCGGGTCTGGGTGTCCGACATGGGTTCAGGCCCTCTTGTTCTTGGGGTTCATGGCTGCAACATCGAGCAGGGCGGGTTGCTGGCCGGCATGCGGGTGTTCGGCGCCGGCATAGACGTAGAGCTGCTTCATCTGGGCGCGCTGCAGCGGGCCGCGGGTGATCATGCGCTCCACCGCCTTTTCCACCACCTGCTGCGGCCGCTTGCCGTCCAGGCGCTGGCGGATGGTGCGGCCCTTGATGCCGCCGGCGTAGCCGGTGTGGTAGTAGAACACGTCCTGCTCGGCCTTCTTGCCGGTCAGGTGTACCTTTTCGGCGTTGATCACCACGATGTTGTCGCCGCAATCGACGTGCGGGGTGAAGCTGGGCTTGTGCTTGCCACGCAGGCGCTGGGCGATGATGGTGGCCAGCCGGCCCAGAACCAGGCCGTCGGCGTCGATCAGCGTCCAGCTCTTGGTCACGTCCGCCGGCTTCAGCGAGCGGGTGGTTTTCAGCATGTCGGGGTCCCCGAAGGATCAGTGGTGCGGCTTTTCGGCGTAAGCGGCGGTCCAGTCAACAGTTTTCTGCTGTGGTAACACCATACCACATCATCGGCGCGTCCGGCCGGTCGGGTGCGGCGCTGTGCCGGTCGCTGCTGGCCGATGGCGAGCGTTACGTGCCGGTGGTGCGCAGCGCGGCGCGCTGGGCGGCGGCCGGGTTGCCGGGCGAAGCGCAGCTGGCCGACCTCGCGGATCCGGCGGCGTTGCGGCTGGCGCTGGCGGACGCGATCCATGTCGTCTCCTGCGCGCATGCACGGCACGCGCCGGCGATCCTGGACGCGGCCCCGGCGCAGGCGCGCTTCGTGTTCCTGGGCAGCACGCGAAAATTCACCCGATGGCCGGATAGCCACGCGCGCGGCGTGCTGGCAGGGGAGGCGGCGTTCCTCACCTCGGGCCGGCGCGGCGCCATGCTGCACCCGACCATGATCTACGGCGCCCAAGGCGAGGACAACGTGCAGCGCCTAGCCCGCCTGCTGCGCTGGCTGCCGGTGGTGCCGCTGCCCGGCGGCGGTCGCGCGCTGGTGCAGCCGATCTACCAGGACGATGTGACGCGCTGCGTGCGCGCGGCGCTGCGTTGCGCCTGGAGCGGGCCGGAAACCCTGGTCATCGCCGGACCCGCGCCGATGCCCTATGCCCAGTTTGCCGGCGCCGTCGCCAAGCACTTCGGTATCGGTCCGCCCCGCATCGTCACCGCGCCTGCCGCCCTGCTGCGCGCCGCCACGGCCGCAGCCGCCCTGCTGCCGTTCCTGCCGCGGGTCGGCGCCGGCGAGATACGCCGTCTGACGGAAGACAAGGCGTTCGACATCGGCCCGATGCAAAGGGCGCTGGGCATACACCCGCTCGACCTGGAAACAGGCCTGTCCCGCATGAGAGAAGCCTCGTAGGGCGGGATGCGCTTTGGCATCCCGCCGGGAACGGTGACTGGCCTATCCGATCAGCCGAGCCTTGTGCCCCCGGTCTGCGCTGGGCCGGTGTGATGCCAACTTGCCACCTCTCTGCAACTGGCTTTCCGAAACGAGATCGCCCGTAACACGTCGCCGCGCATCGTGAATGCCAGCATTGTACACCTGCTCAAGCGCCGGCAAACGCCTGGTGCAGCCCGTCCAGCGCGATCTGCACGGCCAGTGCGGCCAGCAGCACGCCCAGCACGCGGCCGGCGACGCTGGTGCCGGCTTCGCCCAGCGCGCGGGCGATCCAGCGGGCGCCCAGCAGGCACACCAGGGTCAGCAGGATGGTCACGGCAACGGCAGCCTCGATGGCAAAAATACGCAGCGGGTCGCCGCCGGCATGGCTGTGCAGCACCACCATGGTCGTCATGCCGCCGGGGCCGGCGATCAGCGGTATGCCGAGCGGGAACACGGCGATGTCCTCGTCGGTGCGGATGGCAGCCTGGCGCTCCGGGTCGGCCTCGCGCACGCCGTGGCTGCCGCGCACCATGTCGGCCGCCGTGATGAACAGCAGGATGCCCCCGGCCACCCGCATGGCGGGCAGGCCGATACCCAGCGACGACAGCAGCACCTCGCCCGCCAGGCCGAACACCGCCAGCACGCCGAATGCCACCAAGCAGGCGCGCTTGGCCTGGCTGGCGCGCTCGGCCGCCGTGTCGCGCGGGGTCATGGCCGCGAAGACGGCGGCGGTGCCGGGCGGATCGACGATCACCAGCAGGGCGACCAGCGCGTAGAAGAAGGTGTTCAGGCTGGACCAGTGCACGGCGTTCGTTCCGGGGCGTGTGGCCGCTTCTACAGAAGGGCGCGGGCGGCGGCGAGGTCCTCCGGCGTGTTGATGTTGTGGAACGGGTCCGGCGCGTCGGCGAAGACCTCCGTGCGCATCCCGATCGTCTCGCCGAAGCTGCGCACGCGGCCGGAGGGCTGGCTGTCCAGCCAGGTTTGCAGGGCAGGCGCGCAGGCGACGGGCCAGGCCGCCACCAGCGGATGCAGGCCGGCGGCCCCCTTTGCCCAGGCAGGGGCCACACCCAGACGGCGGGCGAGGTCGCGCGGGATGAACGGCGTGTCGCCGGGCACGCTCAACAGCGTGTCCGCACCCTGCGCAGCTGCCCAGGCCAGGCCGCGCAGCACGCCGCCCAGCGGCCCGCGGCCCACGACGCTGTCGGTCAGCACCGGCAGCCCGAAGCAGGCGTAGCGCGCCGGATTGCCATTGGCCGAAATCGCCACCGCGTCCACCTGGGGGGACAGCCGTTCCAGCACGTGCCCGGCCAGCGTGCGCCCGCCTAGCCGCAGCAGCGCCTTGTCCACGCCGCCCATCCGCGTGCCCGCGCCCCCGGCCAGCAGCAGGCCAATTGTGCGCGTCATCTGACGGCTGAAGATGGTGGGCTGGCGACCGGCCTGGGGCGAACGACGGGGATCGAACCCGCGACAACCGGTACCACAAACCGGCGCTCTACCAACTGAGCTACGTCCGCCACCAGGGCTGCCGATCTACTCGGGCAGGCGGTGCCGCGTCAACGCCGGCGCGCACCCGCTCAACCGGCCGCCTGCATGTGCCGCGCCTGCGCGCCCGCGGGCTTGGGGGCAAAATGGCGCGCCAACCGCGCGCATGCCTCGTCGAGCACCGCGTCCCCCTTGCAGAACGCGAACCGCACCCAGCGGCGTGGCGCCTCGCCCTCGTAGAAGGCCGATACGGGGATGGCCGCCACGCCGGCGTGCTCGGTGATGTGGCGGCAGAACGCCTGGTCGTCGCCGTCGAAACCCAAAGCCGAGAAATCTGCCGTGACGAAGTAGCCGCCCTGCGCCGGCAACGTACGGAAACCTGCGCGCTGCAGCCCGGCCGACAGGCGGGCGTATTTGGCGGCGAGGTTGGCCGACAGCGCGGCGAAGTAGGCATCCTCCTTGGCCAGGCCGTAGGCCACCGCACGCTGCAGGTTGGGCGGCGTGGCGAAGGTCAGGTTCTGGTGCGCCTTGGCCACCAGGGCGATCAGTGCCGGCGGACCGCTGACGGCGCCGACCTTCCACCCGGTCAGCGAGAACGTCTTGCCGGCGCTGCTCACGCGCAGGCAGCGCGCCGCCATGCCGGGCAGGCTCATCAGCGGCACGTGGCGGGCCGGCGGGAACACCAGGTGCTCGTACACCTCGTCGCACACGGCATAGGCGTCGTGCTTGGCCAGCAGCCCGGCCAGTAGCGCCAGCTCGTCGGGTGTGAACACCTTGCCGGTGGGGTTCATGGGCGTGTTCAGCAACAGCGCCTTGGTGCGCGGACCGAAGGCGGCGGCCAGCGCCGCGCGCGGCAGCGCCCAGTCAGGCGGCTCGAGCCGGACCAGGCGCGGCACCGCGCCCAGCAGGCGGATCACCGGCAGGTAGGTGTCGTAGAGCGGCTCGATCAGCACCACCTCGTCGCCCGGGTTGAGCAGCGCCACAAGGCACGCAGCCAGCGCCTCGGTGGCCCCGCTGGTCACCACCACACCGGTGGCGGCGTCGATCTCCAGGCCCCAGAAGCGCCGGTTGGTATCGGCCACGGCCTGGCGCAGCTCGAGGAGGCCGGTCAGCGGCGGATACTGGTTGCGGCCGTCCAGCAACGCGTCGGCTGCGGCCTGCACCACGTCGGCGGGTCCCTCGGTATCGGGGAAGCCCTGGCCCAGGTTGATGGCCCCGTGCTGCTGCGCCAGCGCCGACATTACGGTGAAGATGGTCGTGCCCAGGGCGGCCATCTGGGTGTTCACAGGCTTCACATGCGCTCTCCTGCTTGAGCAATCTCCCGCAGACTGGACAGTCAAAGTAGGAAGATTGCTCGTTAAAACAAAAGCTGGAGCGCGCTGACCGTTTACGGTCAGCCTCCACGCGCTCCAGACGCACACTGCCCAAAAACCGGGCAGCCGTGCTTGGGCCGCTGCAATTTGCACGCGCGCCGCCCCGTGTGCGACACCGGCGCCAATCAAAGCCGGGAGGAGACGCCCATGAAGAAGATCGAGGCGGTGATCAAGCCGTTCAAGCTCGACGAGGTGAAAGAGGCCCTGCACGAGGTGGGGCTGCAAGGCCTGACGGTGATCGAGGCCAAGGGGTTCGGCCGCCAGAAGGGCCATACCGAGCTCTACCGCGGCGCCGAATACGTCGTCGATTTCCTGCCCAAGGTGAAGATCGAGGTGATCTGCGACGACGCGATGACGGAGCGCGCCGTGGAAGCCATCGTGACGGCCGCGCGCACCGGCCGCATCGGCGACGGCAAGATTTTCGTGACGGCCGTGGAGGAGGTGGTCCGCATCCGCACCGGCGAGCGGGGCGAGCAGGCGCTGTAGGGCGCGGGGGGCCCGGGGTATCCACGGCGCGCGCGGGATGCCCCTCGGCCTCCCTGGTCCCGATCTTGCTCACCCCAGCGCGTGGACCGACAAACCGGGGTTAGCCCGAACAGGAATGAGTAGAGACCATGGCCAAGAAGGTGCAGCAGATGCCGGCAGAACCCAGTGCAGTCAGCAAATGCCTTGAATTGATGCGCGAGAATTCGGTCGAGTTCGTCGATCTGCGGTTCACCGACCCCCGAGGCAAATGGCAGCATACGGCGCAGACCGTGGGCACGATCGACGAGGACGCGTTCCGCGACGGCATCATGTTTGACGGCTCGTCCATCGCCGGCTGGAAGGCGATCAACGAGAGCGACATGATCCTGATGCCCGACCCGGCCAGCGCGGTGATGGACCCGTTTGCCGCCAAGCCGAGCATGATTCTGTTCTGCGACATCATCGAGCCCAGCACCGGCCAGGCCTATGGGCGCGACCCGCGCAGCACGGCCAAGAAGGCCGAAGCCTACGTGGCCGCCTCCGGCGTGGGCGACACCGCGTTCTTCGGCCCGGAAGCCGAGTTCTTCATCTTCGACAGCGTGAAGTTCGGCACCGGGGGCAATTACGGCACCTACCAGATCGACAGCCAGGAGGGGCCGCAATCGTCGCTGAAGGACTATCCGGAAGGCAACATGGGCCACCGCCCGGTGGTGAAGGGCGGCTACTTCCCTGTGCCGCCGGTGGACAGCGAGAGCGACCTGCGCGCCGAGATGCTGTCGGCGATGGGCGAGATGGGCCTGCCGATCGAGAAGCACCACCACGAGGTGGCGCAGAGCCAGCACGAGCTGGGCACCAAGTTCGGCCCGCTGGTGACCAGTGCGGACCAGATGCAGATCTATAAGTACTGCGTGCACAACGTGGCACACAGCTACGGCAAGACGGCCACCTTCATGCCTAAGCCAATCTACGGCGATAACGGCAGCGGCATGCACGTGCATCAGAGCATCTGGAAGGAGGGCCGCCCGGTCTTCGCCGGCAACGCCTATGCCGACCTGTCGGAGACCTGCCTGTACTACATCGGCGGCATCATCAAGCACGCCAAGGCGCTGAACGCGTTCACCAACCCCAGCACCAACAGCTACAAGCGGCTGATCCCGGGCTTCGAGGCGCCGGTGCTGCTGGCCTATTCGGCGCGCAACCGCTCGGCCAGTTGCCGCATCCCGTATGCCACCAGCCCGAAGGCCAAGCGCGTGGAGGTGCGTTTCCCCGACCCCACGGCCAACCCCTACCTCGCTTTCGCGGCCATGCTGATGGCGGGGTTGGACGGCATACGCAACAAGATCCATCCCGGCGAGCCGATGGACAAGGACCTGTATGACCTGCCGCCGGAGGAGCTGAAGAACATCCCAACCGTGTGCGGCTCGCTGCGCGAGGCGCTAGGCGCGCTGGCGGCCGACCACGAGTTCCTGCTGGCCGGCGACGTGTTCACCCGCGACCAGATCGACAGCTATATCGAGCTGAAATGGACGGAGGTGTACCGGTTCGAGCACACGCCGCACCCGGTGGAGTTCGAGATGTATTACTCCGTCTGACCTGAATGCGTGACCTGCCGGCGCGGCACGCCCCGCGCCGGCAATACCCACTCTATTTGGCTGAGGGACGCTCTTCCAGGGTATCGGGCCCGGGTGCGTCGTCCGGTCCGGTCGAGCCGCCGATGGCGATGGGGTCGCTGGCGGGGAACGTCTCGTCCAGCGCCTCGTCGCGGTCCTCGTCTTCCTCCGTCTCGATCTTCTGCGTGCCGCTCATCTCTCGTCTCCGCTGCGTCTCCTTGTCCAACGCCCGGCCGCCGGCAGGTTTCGCTGGCCGGAACCGGCTTGGACTGAATTGATGCGGTGACGCAACTATGTTGTTGTCCGGCAACATAGGCCTTTCCCGAGCGGGTTGTTCGGGGCGGGCTGCTCGCGGAAGTGCCGAAAGACAGTCAGAAAATTGCTGCACTGCACATGTTGCAAAACTGCACCAGTCGATGCAACACGTCTTGACGCGATTAGTGTGCCCACCCTAGCGTTTCCAGGCATTGAGCACCGGTCGCGGTGCGGCAAGACGGGGCAGACCGGCCCATAGCCGGCAGGGCACGGGGAGGGTACGCGTGATTAAGGCATTTGCGGGTGTGCGTGAAACAAGGGGTGACTTGCGCCGCGCGGCCCTGCTGGCCGGTGCCGCGGCTAGTGTCATAGCCGCGGCCAGCCCCGCTTGCGCGTTCGACACCACGGTGGGCGGCTGGCAGGTCAACGTGGACACCACCTTGTCGTCCAGCGTCGATTTCCGCACCTCGCCGATCAACTACAACTTCGTGGGCCTCGCCAATGGCGGCCGCTTCGTGCTGGCCAACAACGACAACGGCACGCTGAACTACCGCGACGGCTCCCCGGTCGCCGCCGTGCAGCGCGCCACCGTGGAAGTGCAGGGCAAGAAGGACGATTACGGCTTTTTCGTCCGTGCCACCGGCTTCTACGACCCGATCAACGACAGTTACCGCACCGACTTCCAGCCGCTGAGCCGGGCCGCCGTGCGCGACATCGGCGCCGACCTGCGCCTGCTGGACGCCTACGTTTTCGCGCGGCCCAACCTGTTCGGCCACGCCTTCGACATCCGTGTGGGCGCCCAGGCGCTGAACTGGGGCGAAAGCACGTTCATCCAGTTCGGCATCAACTCCATCACGCCGCTGGACGCGACCGCGCTGCGCACGCCGGGATCCGAGCTGCGCCAGGGCTTCCTGCCAATCCCGGTCGTGGACGTGAAGACCGACATCGGCGGGGGCTTCTCGCTGGAGGGCTTTTGGCAGTTCGCCTGGACGCGCGACCGGCTGGAGCCGGACGGGTCGTTCTTCGGCACCAATGACACCCTGCTGGACGGCGGCACCTACGGGAACCTGCGTAACGACTTCCCGGATAACTCGGCAAGCCGGTTCGGCGTGAACGCCGTGGACCCGTTCGGTGCGTCTTTGTCGCGCACCACGGACCGCCATCCCACGTCGTTGGACGAGTTCGGTTTTGCCCTGCGCAAGACGTTCACCAGCCTGGGCGATGCCGAGATCGGGCTGTATTTCGAGAACTACCATAGCCGGACGCCGTTCGGCTCGAACCGCACGGGCCAATTCAACATCTCCGGCCTGGGCGCCGCCATACCACTGTTCGCCGAACTGCCGAATCCCTTCACGGCCGCGCTGAGCCCGACCAACGTTTACGCCAAGAACACATATGCGGCCACCGCGTCCTATTTCGCCGACTACCCCAAGGACATCCATCTGATCGGCGTCAGCTGGAACTTTACGGGTCCGGCCGGGGTGGCTTTGCAAGGCGAGTTGTCCAGCCGCATCAACCAGCCGATCCAGCTGGCGGCCTCCGACCTGGCGTTACTGACCAACGTGCCGGCGATCCGCCAGACGGCGGCCCTGTCCCCGGTTCTGGCTGCTGCGCTGGATCAGGCCTGCAACCACGATCCGACGATCGTGGCCGAAGGCGGCTGCAATTACGGGTTCAACCAGATCATCGACGGCTGGAAACGCTACCCCGTCATCCAGGCGCAGACGACGGCGACGAAGCTGTTCAACGCCATCCCTAGCCTGGCGATCAATCAAATCATCCTGGTGGGCGAGATCGGCTTCGACTACGTTGCTGGGTTTCCAAAGAACCGCGGCATATTCGACGCCCAGTACACCACGGACGTGAACTCGGCCTTCACCCAGGCCGCCACCGTGAACACGAACACCCTGATCTCCCGCAAGGGCCTGGCGAGCCAGTTCTCCGGCGCCTACACCGCGGCCATGATCGTCGATATGCCCAACGTGCTGCCGTATGGCATCGACATGAAGCCGACCGTCTCGCTGCAGCACGACTTCGTGGGCACCAGCCCGGTCGGCGTGAACACCTTTGTGCAGAACTCGGCCGCCGCCAGCATCGGCGTCACCTTCAACTACCTGCAGGCCTGGAGCCTGGGCGTGCAGTACACCAACCACTTCCCGGTGTTCGACGGCGGCAAGTTCTACGGATTGCTGGATCGCGACTTCGTCTCGGCCGTGGTGTCCTACGAGTTCTAGGCCGATAGGCAGCGCCGGCTTCACGAAGAATGCGTGCAGGCCGGCGCACCCCTTCATGCGCTAGCCAACGGGTGCTATCAGCGCAGGCGTGGCTGTTGAGGGGCGCACGGTCTCTCAGGAATTCGGCGAGAGGTCAGTGCGGTTGATGCACCAGAGTGTTTTATGGGCGGCGGCGCTTGCCTGTGCGTTTGCCAGTGCCGCGGCGGCACCCGCCGGCCCGCGCGGGACCGATACGCCCGGTTGGCGCGCCGCGCACAGCCCGTTGCTGACGGTGGCGCGCGCCGGCGACCGCCTGGTGGCGGCCGGCGACCGTGGCACCATCCTGCTGTCCGACGACGAGGGGGCCAACTGGCGCGTGAGCCCCAGCGGCACCGGCGAGTTGCTGACCGCCTCCGTGTTCACCAGCCCGTCCGAGGGCTGGGTGGTAGGCCAGGACTCCACGGTTCTGCATACGGCCGACGCCGGCGCGCACTGGACCACCCAGACCACGGCCGCCGGCAACGACCAGGCGCTGTTCTCGGTCGCGAGCCTAGGCGATGCCCACTTGATCGCGACCGGCGCTTACGCGCTGGTGCTGGAAACGCAGAACGGCGGTGCGGCCTGGTCGCCCGACAAACTGCCCAACCTGGACGAGGACTACCACCTGAACTGTGCCATGGCCCACGGGCCGGACGTGGTGGTCACCGGGGAGGCCGGCCACGCCTTTGTGCGGCGCGGCACCACCTGGTCACCCATGCCGGTGGGCTACGAGGGCTCGCAATTCGGCTGCCTGTCCATGCGGGACGGCAGCATGTATAGCTTCGGCCTGCGCGGCAGCCTGTTCGTCTCGACCACCGCCGCGCCAGCCTGGCACCGGATCGAAACCGGCGAGCAGCGCTCCATCTTCGGCGGCACCGTGCTGGCCAACGGTTTCGTGGCGCTGGTCGGCAGCAACGGGCTGGTCATGCTGTTCGACCCGCAGACGCGCAAGCTGCGCACGCTGCCACCGCCTACGGGCGTTACCCTGTCGGGCGTGGCCGAGACGAGCGGCGGCAAGTGGGTTGCGGTGGGCGACGACGGCGTGCACGTGATCGACCCCACGGCACCCGCGCCCAGCGCGGAAAAGGAGATGACGCAGTGATCGGCTTTCTTGACCGTGCCCTGTTCGGCAATCGCCGGCTTGTGCTGGTGCTGTTCGCCCTGGTCACCGTGGGGCTGGGCTTCTTCACCGTGCGCGTTCATCCCGACGCCGCGTTCGACAAGCTGCTGCCAACACACAACGCCTATATCGACACCTACAAGCGGGTGGAAACGCAGTTCGGCGGCGGCAACGTCCTGCTGATCTCGTTGGAGGCCAAGGACGGCGACATCTTCTCGGCCAAGTACCTCGACACCTTGCGCCGCCTGACGGACGACGTCTTCTTCCTGCCCGGCGTGGACCGCACCCATGTCAGCAGCCTGTATACGCCCGACACGCGCTTCGCCGAGGTGGTGGAGGGCGGGTTCAACGGCGGCCCGGTGATCCCGGCCACGTTCAAGCCCGATGCCCGCGGCTTCGACACGCTGCGCGCCAACATCTACAAGTCCGGCATCCTGGGCCGGCTGGTCGCCAACAACTTCCGCAGCGCGGTGGTCAGCGCCAAGCTGAACGACGTGGACCCGCAGACCGGCAAGCACCTCGATTATGGCAAGTTCGCCGACGAGCTCGATAGCGTCATCCGCGCCAAGTACAACACCGCTGACACGCAGGTGCACATACTGGGCTTCGCGCAGGCGATCGGCGACATCGAGCACGGCGCGCAGGTGATCGTGCTGTTCTTCGGCATCGCCTTGGCCGTCGCCGCCGTGCTGCTGTACATCGTCTCGCGCTCGCTCTACCTCACCGTCGCGGCACTTTCCTGCTCGCTGATCGCGGTGATGTGGCAGCTGGGCATCATCACCATCCTGGGCCTGGGCATCGACCCGATCTCCGTGTTGATCCCCTTCCTGATCCTGGCCATTGGCGTGAGCCACGGCGTGCAGATCGCACTCTCCAACGTGCGGCTGGTAGGCGAGGGCAAGTCGGCGTTGGAAGCCGCCCGCGGCAGCTTCCACAACCTGCTGGAGCCGGGTGCGGTGGCGTTGGCGCTGGCCGTGCTGACCTTCGTGACGGTCACCACGATTCCCGTGCCGGCGATACGCGAGCTGGCGCTGACGGCGGCGGTCGGCATCGCGGTGCTGGCGGTGACGAACCTGTTGGTGCTGCCGGTGATCGCGAGCTACGCCGGCATCTCCATGGCGCGGATCGAGGCGGCGCAGCGCGGGGCCGCGCGCTTCGAGGGGTTCTGGCGGCTGCTCGCCAGCCTGATCGCGCCGCGCTCGGCGGTGATCATCTGTGCGCTGACCGTGGCCGTGGCCGGCGGCGCGCTACTGCTGGGCCAGCCGGTGGTGGGTGACCTGCACGTGGGCGTGCCGGAGCTTCGGCCGGACAGCCGCAACAACCGCGACGCCTTTTTCTTCCAGAACAACTACTCGGTCGGCGTGGACGTGCTGGAGGTGTTTGCCGAGGGTCCCGCCAACTCCTGCCTGGATTACGACAGCGTCAAGCGCATCGACGACCTGGACTACCGCCTGCAGGGCGTGCCCGGCGTGCGCAGCACGTTGTTCATGGGCCACCTGATGCGTCTGGTGAACGTGCAGTTCAACGAGGGCAACCCCAAGTTCAACTACCTGCCGCATGACAGCCGCGTGCTGGGCCGCGACAGCTCGGCCTTCGAGCCGGCGATGGGCCTGGCCAACAACGACTGCTCGGCCATGCCGCTGATCATCTTCCTGACCGACCACAAGGCCGGCACGATCGACCACGTGATCAAGACCATCGAGGCCTTTGCCAAGCAGCCATCCCCCTCCAAGGTGCGGCTGGAGCTGGCGGCCGGCACGGCGGGCGTGATCGGCGCCACGAACGCGGTGGTGGAACGCGCGCAACTGCCCATGCTGGGCCTGGTCTATGGCATGATCGTCGTCATCTGCCTGGGCGTGTTCCGCTCGGTACGCGCCGCCATCTGCATCGTGCTGCCGCTGGCCGCGGTGTCGATCCTGGCCAACGCGGCGATGAGCGTGCTGGGCATCGGGCTGAAACTGTCCACATTGCCGGTGACCGCGCTGGGCGTGGGCATCGGGGTGGATTACGGCATCTACAAGTTCTCCCGCCTCAGCTACTACATGCGCCGCGGCTACACGCTGAACGCCGCCTACATCCAGACCCTGCGCGAGACCGGGTCCGCGGTGATCTTCACCGGCCTGTCGCTCTCGATCGGCGTCGCCACCTGGGCGTTCTCTCCGCTGCAGTTCCAGGCCGACATGGGCATGCTGCTGACCTTCATGTTCTTCATGAACATGGCCGGTGCCATTGTGGTGCTGCCGGCCATCATCGGTGTCATGGACCTGATCGTGCCCCAGAAGCACCCCGGCGACATCGCAGCCGCGCTGGAGCCGGAGCATGGGACGGAGGCTTGAATGTGCAGCCGCTTGAGCGCGTTCAGGCCGACTGCAAACAACGAACGCGCCATGAATACATATCTGAGCGAGCTATCTAGGGTCAGGACTCATTGTTTGAGCCAAAAGATGACGGTAGCGGCGAACGTGA
>CAXUGD010000018.1:0-18971 GCA_964250355.1 uncultured Acetobacteraceae bacterium
CGTCCACGAGGCCGCGTTGCGGATGACGCGCGACGCGATCGATGGCCGCCGGGTGATCTCATCCTCGACGGCGCTGCAGAGCTACTTGCGCACCTTGCTGCAGCACGACACGCGCGAGCGGTTCCTGGTTCTGTATCTGGACAAGCGCAACCAGCTGCTACGCGACGAGACCATGAGTCACGGCACAGTCGATCAGGCGCCGGTCTACCCGCGCGAGATCGTGCGTCTCGCGATCGAGCTGTCGGCCAGCGCGGTGATCCTCGTGCACAATCATCCCACTTGGACCTTCCAGCGCACGTTCAGTCACGCCCAATCACGTTGATACACAAAGGATTTCCTGCTTGCGAAAGCCGGGCAATCTGCAGCATATTGGAGGCGGTAAAAGGGGGATTGGCAGCCATACCGACCCCAGTCGCCGACGGGCAACCGCCCCCAGGCGAGCGAGGAGAACGGGCATGGGGAGCTTGACTGACGGGGCCATCCGGCGCGCGATCAAGGACGTTGAGCTGACCGGGAAGCAGAAGGCGCTCCCCGACGGCGAGGGCCGCGGGGTCGGGCGCCTGGTCCTGCGGCTGCGGCCCATGCCGGCCCGCGTGCTCGCCGAATGGCTGGCGCAGCAATGGCGGGACGGAAAGCGGATCAAGAAGAAGCTTGGCGACTACCCGTCCATGTCGCTCGCCCAGGCGCGGGAGATCTTTAAGCGCGACTATGCGGACGCGATTCAGAAGGGTCGCAGCATCAAGGTCGCCGGCGACACCCGGCCCGGAACACTAGCGGACTTGTTCGAGGCTTACGTCGCGTCGCTCAAGGCGACGGGCAAACCGTCATGGAGGGAAACAGAGAAGGGGCTCAGTAAGGTCGCCGACACGCTAGGGCGCAACCGCCCGGCGCGGGAGATCGAGCCCGATGAGGTGACCGATGTCCTGCGTCCAATCTTTGCGCGCGGCGCCGCGGCCATGGCCGATCACGTCCGCAGCTACATTCGCGCGGCCTATAGCTGGGGCATGAAGTCGGAGCACGATTATCGGAACGCGTCGCTCCGCCGCTTCCGCCTCGTCTACAACCCTGCCGCCGGCATCCCCACGGAGCCCAAGAAGGTCGGCACGCGCTGGCTTGATGAGGAGGAGTTCGTTCATCTTTGGCGCTGGCTGGAGTGCCCGGATGTCCCGATCCACCCCCCCTATCTGCGCGCCGTCCAACTGCTGATGCTGACAGGTCAGCGGGTGGAGGAAATTGCGCGGCTCCATGTGGACCAGTGGGACGCAGCCGAGCGGATCATCGACTGGTCGAAGACCAAAAATCTCACGCCGCACGCCGTGCCGGTGCCCTCCTTGGCCGCCGAATTGATCGAGTCCATCAAGCCGGACGAGCATGGCTGGTTCTTCCCGTCACAGAAGGACCCCTCTCGGCCGGTGAGCCACGGGACGCTGTACTCCTGCATGTGGCGGCAACGCGATCGTGGAGTCATTCCGGTCGTCACCAACCGCGACCTCCGACGCACCTGGAAGACACTGGCCGGCAAGGCCGGGGTGCCGAAGGAGATCCGCGACCGCATCCAGAACCACGCCCTTCACGACGTCAGCTCGAGAAACTACGATCGCTGGAACTACATGCCCGAGAAGCGAGCGGGCATGGAGAGGTGGGACAGGTTCGCGCGGGCGCTGCTCTCGCGCAAGCCTATGGAACGCGCCGCGTAAGGAGCTGGCGTTGGCTAGCGCTGGCTCCCGTCGCGCAAGCCCCGCCTAACCGAGTGTCCGACACTTCCGTGACCAATCCCGCAAGGCTAACAGAAGCCCTCGGCACTCGGGCGAACCGACGAATGCGCATCATCACAGCTACTGAGACACCACAGGAGTTCACGAGCCGCGCCGCCGAAATTCTCAAGGCAGAGACAACTCACGTCTATTTCGACACCTCATTTCTCATGTGGCTCACCCGCGTGGGCGAAGAGGCGCGGGCGCAGTTTGTGAATTGGGCGGCGACGCTGGGCGACCGGACCCACGTTCCGCTCTGGTCGATGCACGAGTATTACCGGCACCACACGGGGGGCACGCTCCGGGCAGACCTCGTAAACCGCGCCGACGAGCTGATGGCCGCGGCGAAGGCGTTCCAGAAGGAGGTGCGCAAGTTCGCGGATCAGCCGCTCATCAGCGGCCAGTCTGAAGCCGCCTACCAAGACCTGGTCGACAACGCACTTGAAGGCCTGCGAGAGATCAGCGACGCCGCCAGGGGGTGGGACTACGACCGCTGCGCCGCGGAGGTGATCGACTGGATTAACAAGCGGGCCTGCAGAGGGCGCACCGTTTTCGACTCGATGGCTTCGCTAGGAGCGAAGGGAGCTGCTCGTTACACTCAGGATGTGCCACCTGGCTTCCTCGACCGATACAAGGAGGATACACCGACGAGGGGCAGCAATCGGTTTGGGGACCTGCTTTTCTGGGAAGAGGTTGTTCAGCACGCCAAAAGCGTGCAGGCGGTCGCCGTCGTTGTCGTGACGCGCGACCGGAAGGAAGACTGGTACGCCGACGCCGCCGAGCCGGAGCTTGGGCTCGACTGGAAGCGGGTGAAGGCGAAGTGGCTGCCCGTCCCCAATCCGCATCCGACTCTCGCCTTCGAGCTCAGCATTGAGACAGGTGCCGAGCTCGTTCTGCTCGATGAGCTTTACCTCGGAGCGTTGCTCTGGAAGTTCGGACGTCCGGCATTCGAGCGACTTGCCTCGGTGGCCATCGCAGTCGCGCCCGGCCATTTCGACAAGGTCGATCCACCTCCACGTCCGGTCAGGGCGCGCGCGCAGAAGCGCCGGGAGCAGGCGACGATCGGCCTCATGC
Source organism: uncultured Acetobacteraceae bacterium (assembly GCA_964250355.1). GTDB lineage: Bacteria > Pseudomonadota > Alphaproteobacteria > Acetobacterales > Acetobacteraceae > BOG-908. The sequence goes on from CAXUGD010000018.1 coordinate 2,829, forward strand.
CGGCAAGAAAGCTTCTGGACGCAGCATTCGGCGAACCCAATGGCCGCGTCGCAGCTGTGCTTGCGCAACTCGAGCAAGACGCGCCAGTTGTGGACGAGTTTATCGAGCGGCTGGGAGTCGAAACCCTGGAGCCACTCAGTCTGGACGAGATCACCAATCTGGCCAGACGACTGCATGACGGCGCGAAGGTAAGAGCGGGCCCTGTTCTCGCCGCGACGGGCAAGCTTCTGAACATCACCGATTCCATGCCGGCCGACATGGCCGCAGCGGCCTACTTGGGTTTCCTGTCCTCCGCCTATTTCACCGACTCCACTCCTGCCGCGCGCCCGGCAAGCCCTTTCCTCGAAGATCTGTTCGCGTGGCAGGGTGATCCGGCCATGCGCGTGGTGCTCCGCGCCCTCGGACTTCAACTGAGACGGCTTCGATCGGCAGCACTCTACGTGCCGAACGGCAAGGGCGAGGAGCTGCGGCTGCGGTTTGAGCATGACGCTGAGCAACAGCAAAATCCTGTTCTACTGACCCAGGTCTACGTCGATCAGCAGGCCGTCCTGACAGAAGGAGAGGCTAGACCAGAGAGCCAGCTGCAAAGTCTGTTGGGCAGGTCCGAAGCGACGGTTCGTGACATCGCGAGGGCGCTGTCACGCTACTACGGCTTGCCTTTCGATCAGCTTGAAATCGATGGCGGGGAGCCTGACGACCTACGCCTCGTTCCAGAGCAGCTCGGAGTCCGAGAGTTCAGCCGCTTCGAGCAAGAAGCTGCACCCGAGCCGGCGCTCGTCGCGCCCGATGAAGATGTGGACCTCAACGAGCTGGACGATGAGGACGAAGCCGAAGGTGACGACGACATAGACGTCGGCGTCGAGGAGGACTGATGGCCACTGATACCGTTCCGTTCAAGCCTCACTTCGGCGCATTCGTGCTCGAAACACTGACGCTCGGGATGTACGGCGAGTCGCGAAACGCTATCCGCGAGTACATCCAGAACAGCTTCGACTCCCTGCGCCAAGCAGTCGCCGACAGGTCGATCGTTGAGATCGACGCGAAAGTCGAGATCACGCTCGATGCGGACCGAAACGGGCTCACGATCCGCGACAATGGCGGCGGTCTTCGAACGGAGAACGCGGTGTCGGTTCTCGCTTCCGTCGGCGCTTCAAACAAAGACTATCGGCGAAATGCCGGATTTAGGGGCATCGGGAGATTAGCTGGCATTGTTTTCTGTGACACTCTCGAGTTCAGGACCAAGGCAACTGGCCAATCCCGAAGAACCGTGGTCACGTTCGACGCCAAGAAGCTACGGGAGAAAATGGCGCCTCACGGTTCGTACGAGGCAGACGCGGCGCAAACCCTCGAGAGTTGCGTCACCGCAAAGCACGAGGACGATCCGGACGCGACGGCGCACTTTTTCGAGGTCAGCCTAAGGGGCTTCTACAATCCGCCGGTCGAATGCGAGAACTACGAGACGCTCAGGAGCTTCGTCAGCCAAGTCTCTCCGCTGCCCTATAGCCCTGAGTTCCCGCATGGCGCAGCCATTCTGGAACGCGCCCGCACGGTTGGCTTCCAGATCGAGTGGATCCGCGTGTTCCTTCGCGATGGTGACGCTCCGTTCGACGAACTTTTCAAGCCGTACGGACGGGACTTCGGCGTCAAGAAGGAGCGCGTCCCGATCACCATCGATTACGTCGGGTCACCGCGCGGAACGTGGTGGGGTTGGGTTGGCCGCAAGCGGGTATCCGGGGCCATAAAGGACACCGCGTCGAAAGGAGTCCGGGTACGCGTCCGCAACATCCAGATCGACGGCACCGAGATCATTCGCGACATCCTCGCGGTCTCTCACCTCGGCGGAAAGCCGCGCACCTCCTACGCACGCTTCGTCGACTGGTACATGGGTGAGATCCACGTCAGACCAAACGCGGCAATACCCAATGCGCGGCGCGATGGGTTTGAGGAAGACTCCGCTTGGCAAGCTATCCGGAATGAGCTCGACGAACTCGTCGCGTCCAAGTACGGGAAGCTCGCCTACAAGACGTCTACCGCTGACCAGCTTTCGATCGACAGCCTGAACAAGCGGCTGGCCGAATTACGGCGTACGGCCGACCCGCTCATCGAGCAGAAGCGCGCTGACTGGGACGTCGTCTCGCAGAGTGTGGCGGAGGCCAACGAACTCCAGCGCCGCCTCGGGCTTGCCGTGAAGGCGGCGGACGAGGAGGAACTCGCGCCAATCCGCACGATTTCAGAGTCGGTCTCAAGCTTGAAGAAAGGGCTGGAGGGCCTCGTCGTTGAGGTGCCCGCTCACGCTGGCTGCGAGGAGGAGGTCGCTCTCGCGATCTCCGAGTTTGCACAAAAGCTCTACGACGCGCTGAAGCAACGCCTCGCGCCTAGTGAGTGGCAGCGCGCCCGCGACATTGTCCGTGAGGTCTCCGGTGAGGAACCCAGCTAAGCGCGGGAGGTCAGGCCTCGGGCGACAGGCGCACCATGATCCTGTCGATCAAGGCTTTCGCCGCGGCGCGGTTTGCCGAACACTCGTATACGAGTGAGAAGAATTGCTCATAAGCCAGCCGTTGATCGTCTGGTAGCCTCGCGAGCGGCGACGATACGGCGGCTGCGTCGTTCATCAGTCCGCCCAACCGTGACCGGAGTTGGTCGATATGCGCGGCCCGCAGCCGCTCGCCGTCGGCCAGTATGTCCATGCCGGCGACCTTCGACATCTTGAGCAGCGTCTGCTCAGCCCGCAGCGCGAGGCGCTCCCTCCCGGACCGGCTAACACTGCCCTGCGCTATGACCGCGAGCTCCTCCTCGGCAGCAATGGTGAGCAGATCAAACTCCCGCTCCCACTTGCGACGCACCGAACTGGTCCGGCAGCGCCGCGCGATGTCGCGTGCTGTCGGTGTGAGGTGATTGAGCAGGTTGTGGAAATGTGCGTTCTGCTCGAAGTGGTCGCGCCGCCCGTTCGGCACGATCCGTCTGTCGATCACGTGCACTTCACCCACCGCCCAGGCGTTGAACCGAGGCTCCGGGAAAAGCTCTTCCAGAAGCGCGTGACCGCCGACCTGGACGTTGCCGGCGCGGAGCCGCAGGCCCTTCACCAACGTCCCGCTCGGCACCGCTCCCTCATACTCGTGGTGCAGAACCCAGCCGACTGCCGCCATCTCGCCGTCGATGGCGGGGATCTCGATCAGGCTCAGGCCGTCGAAGCTCACGCTCGCCTTGTCTGCGAGCGTGAAGCGGTCCCGATGCGGCCGGTAAAGCATCTCCGCGGCATCATCGATCCGGATGTCGAGCGCGCCAAGGTCGAAGTGACGCGAGAGCGAACTCGTGATCTCGGCGCCGAAACAGAATTCAGGCGAGAACGGCACGGGCGCGACCTGGCTAAGATACTCGCCGATGGCCGTCGGGCTCATCAGGCGATCGTTCCGCAGCCGAACGACGCCCTTCATCTCGACCTCGAAGAAGCGCTCCGGCGCGTCCACGATCTCGACACGCGCTAGCGTTGTCACGCTCCGAATGAGGTCCGCTAGTCCCGTGTCTTCGCCCGCCTCGCGCAGCGCCGCTTTCAGGCGACGGCAGTCCCAGCGCAATTCGGACACCTTCGCCTCACCCGGCGTGCGCGAGCGGAAGACGAGCTCCTGAGCGTAGCCGAGCCCCGCGAGCCGGCCGACGCCGCGGAAGCCGCGCGCCGCCGTCCCGCGCTTCGCGCTCGCTCCGAGCGCGGTCAACCTTCGGCCGAAGTCCGGAAAGGGCACACCGCAGCCATTGTCGCGGATGCGAACGGTCCGCGTGGCCGGCTCGACCGCGATCTCCACGCGACCGGGCTCGTTGCCGGCCAGTGCGCCTGTCGCCCGAGCCGCATCGACGGCGTCCGCGGCGTTCTGAACGTACTCGCGATACACGGTCATGGGATCAACGTACATCGCGCTGGACACGAGCTCGAGCACGTCCTTGCCCACGATGACTTGCGGCAGCTCGTAGCGCTCCGCACCTCCACGGCTCTCCGCTGCCCTTCGGGCAGACTTGGCGGCTGCCGTAACGCTCATGCGGCGATCCTTTCGCGAGACTTCGGCTTGCGGACTGTTACGGGTTCCGGCTCCTCTTCGTGCTCGAGGCCCGCGTCCTCGACCCGCTCGTCCTCGGCCAATCCCATGTCGGCCGTCGGCTCGCCGCGGGTCAGCTCCTTCTGCTTCGCCCAGATCGCGAACAGCTCCTCTTTCGGAAGCGGGACGTAAAAGCGCAGCACCCGCTTCAGAGCGGTCGTCATCGCCTTGTCGGCGAGCCCGGCGAAGTCGCGTGGGTCACACGACGAGAGCAGCTCCATCAGCTCGCGACGCTCGTAGCCGTCGAGGCTGTCATACTCCGCTCGGTAAATTGCGAGCCGCTCCTCCGGGTCGAACCGCTCGTACCAGTCCCGATTGAAGATGAAATCGTGCGGGAGGGCCAGGATTCGCTCGTAATCGGGGAATGTGTCGCCGAACGCCCGCTTGAAGAAGGTCGGCTCGCCGCTGACGATGCCGTGCGTCGCCTGCAGGATGATCTGCATGGAACGAAGCTGGTAGCGGGTCCACTTGTTGCCGATGTGACCTCGATCGGGCCTGTCGGTCGGCTGATAGCGCATCGGAAACGACCAGATGCGCACGCCCAGCTCCTCGTTGAGCGCCACGTTAAGCCGCATTCGTTCAAAGAGGTCCGCCGGATCGTCGTGGAAGTTGTAGAGCATGTAGTTTGACAGCTCGGTCAGCCCGAACTCGGAGGCGTAGCGCACGGCCTGCTCGTAGGGCCTCTTCACGCCGAGATGGTCGAACGCGATCCTGAGCGGCTTCAGGCAGATCGTCGCGAGCTCGCGCAGGTACATCGGGTCCTTGCACAAGATTCGGGCGTCGACACCCTGATTGAAGTCGACCCGGCGCTGGACCGGCACGCGCATGCCTTCACGTTGCAGCTTGGCGCCCGGGGTGAAGCCGAGGTCGCGGATCTCGGCGACAATTTCCTTGAAGCGCGGGCTCGCGACGACGTTGTTGTCCATCAGGATTAGGTCCTTCTTCGGACCGTAAAGCGCGTCGATGGCTTTCACGAGCGTGGTCAGCGACTCCGTATCCCGTTGCCCGCCTTCGAGTTTTGGCACGCCGCAGAAGTGGCATTTGCGGATGCACCCGCGAGACGTGTAGGCGAAGTAAGCGTCGCGAACGGGGTACTTGTAGTCGACCTGCTCCAAGATGCTGTAGTCGGGAACGAGGTCTTCGATCGGCCGGCCGTAAATGTCCTCCGCGTAGAGTTCCTCGGAGAACTCGTCGAGCTGGAGCGCGGTCGCGGGCGGTTCCGAGAGCAAGCCTTTGATGAAGCGCACACCCTGCCAACGGCGCTCCTTCAGGAAACGATCGTGCATCAGGGACGCGGCGATGCCGCCCACGAACACCTTGTCGGCTTGGCCGTTCGCGACGTCGAGCGCGAAGTCGATCGTCTGCGCGATCTTCGGGTACTCGAACGAGAACAGGGTCGTCACGTATATGCGATCCCAGGCATGGGTCAGCACCGATCGATCCTCGCCCTTGATGAACCGAACCCGATCCCGCTTGCCATGCGGCCCGTGATATTGGGCGATCTTCATCAGACCGAGCGGCGGATACTTGTTCTTGTAGCCGGGCTCGATGAGCAAGATATTCTTATTAGCCATTGACCACCTTGTACCGGGCGCGCTTGCGGGCGTCGCGGATGAACTCGACAGCTTGCTTGACGCCGCCCTGCCCGCCGAAACCCTTGAGCGGACCCGAGGTGGACCAATCGATCGCGGCGGCGAAATCGGATAACGCCGTCGTGAAGGCGCGCTTGTCACAGGGCCGTCCCGCGGCCTGGCACTCGACCACGATATCGGCGGCGATCCGCATGAGCGCGTAGACGCCTACTCCCTTCGTCAGCATGTGCCGACGCGGATCGGCCCATTCCTTGGGCAGCACGGCTCCCACAGCCCGCCAGAAATCGAGGAGCATGCGGACGACGTCTTCGGTGGGCGCCTTCGGCAGCAGCTTCGTGGCTTTGAGGAACTCATACACGGCGAGCTGCATCATCCGCAGCGAAACGATGCGCTTCGGGCTGGACGTCGCCTTACCCCCGAGCTTGAGGCGGCGGTGCCAGGGCGACTCTTCAAGGCTGTTCAGCTGCAGCGCGATGAAAAGCTCGGGCCGCTCCTCGGTCAGCGCCTCGGCAAGCTGCGCCTCGTGGTAGTCGAGAAGACTCGTGCTGAGTCCCTTCGCCTTACTGTTGATGACGCTGAACACCTCCATTTCCTCCCGCTCGGAGAGGCCAATGAAACACATGAACGGGAGCGGGATGGGTAGGTCGCCGAGGTGGCCCAACCGGTGCTGGCAATCGACCTGCGCCATGACCTTTGCGGCGTGGGCCTTGATCTCGAGACGAACCCGACCGTCCGGCAGGTCAATAAGCCGCCACTCGTCGGTCGCCGAACGCCGCAAGTTAAGCGTCAGCGGGATCGTAGAGCTGTCCGGCGCCTTGATGTAGCGCCGAAAATCCTGGCTGTGACGCTCATTGAACGGCCGCTGGTAGCCGTGGCCGTTATCCTCGTCGAGGAGATCGGCAAAGCTCAACTGGTAAAGCAGGTCGGCGGCTGCGAAGCCGAGCAGGACGGGGCGATGCGCCGACCGACCCTTCAGACATTCGATGACAATCAGGTCCGCCACGCCGCAAAACCGCCTTTTAAACTGCAGTCTCCGGCTGCACTTTGGGCGCTGTCACACTGCGGGTCAAGGGCGTAGCAGCCCCGCCTCGATGCCGTCCACAACGCACCTCAGCCCTTCTTTAGCTTGCCACGCACCGCGTCGACACGCCCGGCGAGTTTGTCGAGTTCGAACTGGATTTTCTTACGGGTCTCGCCTTGTGCCCGGCCCAGCGCCGCCTCGACCTCCGGCCTCGCGAGCCACTGCCGGAACTTGGCGAGCTTTTTGAAGGGCGTGCTGTCCGCGCCGGCTTCGACGGCATGCTCGTGCGCATCCTCGAAGTCGTAGGCGCGCGTCGCGAACTTCTGCAGCGACTTGGGGGCCGAGCAGACCACGGGGAGCCGGTCACGCACATCGACAGCGCGCGCGATCTCGCCCGACTTGATCTTTTCTACGACGAGCCCGTCGAACCCGACATGCCCGAGCCGCGCCTTCCGGATCGCTGAGGATTTCAGGTATTCGTCGTAGTAGCTCCATCTGGCCGTGTCGGCCTCGCCATGATCGAGCATGAACTGGTAGACGGCGATCAGGTGCTCGACCTTGCGCCGCGACAAGCCGATCTCTTGCGCGAGCTGCGCGGAGTCGATGTCGTGCGCCTTCGAACGCCGATAGAGAAAGCCTGCCTGCTCGAACGGAGCCCAGTCCTTCTTTCCTTTGATATGGTACTGACCCAACAGGGCGAAAATCAGGGCTTCGTCCAGGTCCTCCGGCAAGAGGCGGACCTTCATGCGGCCCCACTTGATCGGATCCACCTTCGCCAGCGCCCGGTATGCCGCGAGACGGCTGTTGCCCTCCAGCACCTCCAGACCACCAGCCCGCACGACCACCGGATCCGTCAGCCCGCCATCGCGCTTGATGTCCTGGATGAGAGCCTTGACGTGGTCCATTTCGAGCAGCTTGCGCTCGATATCGGCCTGGCTCGGCTCCTCTCCGTCGACTCGCAGGATCGAATAGACCCGCGGATTATCGACGAAGAACCGCAGCTCGGCCTGAGGCAAGGTTGTCGCGGAGACCGGGACTTCGACCCCTCGGATGAGCAGCGTTTCACCGCGCTGGGCGGGGACGGCGTGAACAGCGGTCATAGCGTCTCCGCTCCATCCAGCCGCAACACGTCGCGCACCATCTCGCCGAAGGCATAATCGGCGCGCGCGTCATACTCGGCGCGGCTGATATCGCCTTGCCCGAGCTGGGCAGCCAAGTGCTTCGCCGACAGCAGAGCGTCAACCCAGCCGTCCACGGTATCGTTCGCCACGAGGTTCGTCACGAAACAAGGCTTCTCCTGCGAGATGCGGTGTATGCGGTCCTGAGCCTGCAAATAGTCATCAAGACTGAAGCTTCGATCGAAGAAGACTGCATTGTTCGCCATGGTCAGCGTCAGTCCTTCCTTCGCGGCCCCGGGGGTCGCGACCAGCACCCGACAGCTCGGATCGGTCTTGAAAGTCGACAGCGCGTCTTCGCGCTTCGCAATCGACAGCCCACCGTGCACGACAGCCGCCCCAAACTCGTCGAGGTGGCGGCCGAGCCAATCGGCGTTCTCGGTGAACGACGTCCAGACCACGATCTTCTCGCCCGCGTCCACCGCCTCATGCACCAGCTCGTCAAGGGCTCCGAGCTTACCAGGCGGCGCCCGGTAGGATTGATCAATCATCGCCGGGTTGGAGGCGACCTGCACGAGTCTGAGCAGGCGCTTCAGCAGGCCCTCCGCATCGTCGAGCACGGGACGGCCACCCTGGACCACGACCGCGGCGAGTTCGTCGCGGAACTGGCCGTAGATCTCGGCCTGACGCGGCTCAAGGGCGCATGCGACGTTGCGGATCGCCTTGTCCGGCAGGTTCAGGCCCGACGTCTTTTTTGTTTCGCGGACGGAGAATGGCCGGATGCGATTGAACAGCCCCTCAAGCGCGTCGGCGAAGGCAGCCGCTCGGTCAGGGCTGTGGCCGAGATCGTTGGTGAGGTCGAGCTCGCGCTTGAAGGAGCCGAATTCGCTGCCCAGCGCCGACCCGCCGTCCAGGAAATAGATCTGCGACCAGAGATCGTAGGGACGGTTCGCCACCGGCGTTCCGGTCATGATGACCCGCCGCACGAACCCGTTGGCGAGCGCGAGCAGCGCCTCCGTTACGCCAGCTTCGGGGTTCTTGATCTTGTGCGCTTCGTCGAGCAGCACGCCGACGCGACGCGTCTTCAGAAATAGCTTGAGGCGACTCCGTTCGGAGAGCACCGCCTCGTAATGCGCTAGGTAAAGTCGAGCCGGACTGTTGAACGCATAGAAGTTGGCGCTGCGATCCTGACCCAGCACCCTAGGCCTAAGGTGGCTGTGCTCACCCACCTCCGCGCGCCAATTCTCAATCAGGCTCTTCTTCGTCACTACGAGTACCGAGTCGGCGACGTCGCGGGCGAGCCAAGAAAGCGCGAGGTCGAGGCCGATCTTCGTCTTGCCCAGACCTTGCTCGTGGAACACAGCCGCGAAGGGCAGGTCTTTGATCGCCTCCAACGCCTCGAGCTGATGTGGAAACGCAGCGCGCTTGGCGGCGAGGTTGGCCGGCTTCTGAACTTTCAGCATGACCGCTCACTGCTCCCGCTGGCGATCCCGGCGGCCCGAGCCGTCGAGAACGACGCACCGCGGCGCTTCGCTGGCGAGCGGAGCGGTCAGTTCAGCAAGCAACCGGCGCGCGGTCGCTCCCGCCGCGAGCGGAACCGCGAGCACGAACACGCCTCCGGGCGTCAGTGCCAGATGATGCACGAACGCGGCGATCTGTCGGCGGGAGTGTTCGGTTTCGAGATCGGCGCGGGTCTTGGCTTCACCGATGACGGTCCGCGTCGTCGGCACGTCCGTCGCATAGACGTCGGGTACGAAACCGCCGATCCGCGGCGGCCGTTCGCCGCGCGTCGGGCGCACGGCGTCCTCGCGCACCGCAATCTCGGCGAGCGCTCCCAATTCCTGCGGGACAAACGCGATCACGGCCTGCACCAGACCGGCGTGGGTGGCGGACTCGGGCATGTCAGGACGTGAGCCCGAGCGACTTCGTCAAGTTCGCGAGCTCAGTTTGCGCCTCGATCAAAGCCTGCGCGGTCTCGCCGCCTGGGTCGGCGCCAATGCGCTGGTACTCGGCATAAGGAAGAGACGCGATCCGCCCCAGTAGCGCCCGGGCCAGCTGCCCGATCTCCGCCTCTTGGAGCGTGCGGTTGAGGTCCGGCTTTTCCAGCACCGCCTCCGCTTTGCGGGCCCCGTGCTTTAGGAAAATCTCGCGCGCCTTCTCATTTCGGAGGATGCGGGGCAGCACCCGCACCTTCTGCAGCGGGAACAGCTTGTTCTCGTGGATCCACCGCGCGAAATCCGAGAAGTCGAAGCCGGCCGCTGCGATCGCCTGCTTCACGCCTGGCTTCTGCAGCTCGACGAAGCCGCTGAAGCGCGTGGTGTCGAAGTCACCGTCGTCGCCGACCACCGGCCGGTAGTATTGCTCCATGTCCGCGTAGGCGTTGATGCTCTCGACCACCTCCGTCTGCCGACCTCCGCAGTAATCGACGATGGTTGCGAACGGGAGGTGCTCCTGCGTCCGGAGTTCGTAGAGATACTTTGCTTTTGAGTACGGATCCCACGGACGCGTCCCGACCAAGTGCACCTGTAGCCGGATGGCGTGAATGGACGCTTCGCCGATCTCATCGTGCACCAACGCGGGGATATGTGACCATGCCCCCTTCACGCCGGTCTTCCCGAAATGCTTGTAGAGCGCGACCCTGGTGTTGCCCTCGACACAAATCAGAGTGCCATTCTTTCGGCGGTTCAAGATCACCGGCTGTATGATGCCGCCGTTTGTGATGATGGACTGCTTCAGTTTCTCAAATGTCGTGCTCGTCGAACTGCCACCTTCGTCGTCGTTGCCGGCGCCCAACGCCAGGAAGATTTGCTCCGGCGTCGGCTCGTCGCCGTACATTTCCACAAACTTGCGAATGCGCGGATTGGAGCGGTCGAGCTCGATGTCGTCGACCGCTACCGACGCGTGAGATCCCGCACTGACCAAAGATCGCCCCCAGCTCGTCCTCCCAGCCCCGCGCCGTGAGTCCAATGCAGCTTAGTCGGTCAGTTGCTACGCATCCATATGCCGTCGGGTGACACCGGCTCGCGTGAGAAGCCGCGAAGCAAGCGGGGAAAGCCTTCCCCTGCCGGCGAGCCCTGGTCTCGCCGGACCCCTTCTGCAGGGCCCAGCCCCGCAACGCCCCGAGAGTGAGAGGCCAGCGGCTGTCGCCGTGACGGGTTAGGGTCGAGAGAGAGGCTCCCGGCCGGCCCGTCGCGGAGACCCGCGATGCCTCGTTCCTCCTCTTCCGCCGCGCCGACGCCCGAGCGCGCCAACCTCTACGACGAAATCACCGCCCGCATCGTCGCCGAGCTGGAGGCCGGGCGTCTGCCCTGGGTCCAGCCCTGGGGCACGGCGGGCGTCGCCGCGCCGCTTTCCATGCCACGGAACGCCGCCACGGCCCGGGGCTACAGCGGCATCAACGTGCTGATCCTCTGGGGCGCCGTCGTCGCCCGCGGCTACTCCTGCCAGAGCTGGCTCACCTTCCGCCAAGCGCTCTCGCTTGGCGGCAGCGTCCGCAAGGGCGAGCGCGGCACGACTGTGGTCTACGCCGACCGCTTCGTGCCGGACGACGAGAAGCGCCGCGCCCGCGACACCGGCGAGGACGCCCGCGCCATCCCGTTCCTGAAGCGCTTCACCGTCTTCTCCGTCGACCAGTGCGACGGCCTGCCGGAGGACCTCGTCAAGGCGCCCCCGCCCGTGCCGGACGGGCTGATCGCGCCGGAGGTCGAGGCGCTGATCCATGCCAGCGGCGCGGACCTGCGGCTAGGCGGGGAACGCGCCTTCTACTCGCCCGGCCTCGACTACGTGCAGGTGCCCAGGCCGGAGGCCTACTTCGAGCCGATCAACTGGCACCGGACCGCGCTCCACGAGCTCGGCCACTGGTCGGGCGCGGCGCACCGGCTGGCGCGCGACCTCGGTGGCGGTTTCGGATCGAAGGCCTACGCGCAGGAGGAGCTCGTCGCCGAGATGACGGCCGCCTTCTGCTGCGCCACGCTCGGCATCGTCCCCACCGTCCGCCACGCCGACTACATCGGGTCCTGGCTCGAGGTGCTGCGCGAGGACAACCGCGCCGTCGTGCGGGCAGCATCCGCCGCGTCCAAGGCCGCCGACTTCCTGCTCGCGTTCCGACCAGGCGTCGAGGCGCCCGACGCGCACCAGGCCGACCTCGAGCAGGAGGCGGCGTGATGCGCTTCCGCCGCTGGCCGCGCGTCGAGGCCTATGTCCGATACCTCCCGCAAGCGCGCCGGCTTCGCGCGCTCGCAACGCCTGCAGCGTGAGAAGCTGCCGCTCTTCGCCGACCTAGTTGGGGAAACGCAGCACCACGTCGGCACCGAGATGGCCCGGCGCGCCATCTGGTGGCCCGAGCAGCAGCAGGAGGGCCGCGACCGGCGCGCCGCCGAATGGCGGCGAGCGCGCGCCCGCCTCGGCGCGCACGGGAACAACGTCCGCGCCCGCCTGACCGAGCTGTGGCGGAGCTGCCCGTACCCGGCCGATCCGGTCTACCTGCACGGGCTGCTCACCGACTTCGACCGCGGTCGGCTGGACCTCGACGTCCCGCCCTGGACGCCACGCGCGATCCAGCCGCGGACGACGCCCAACCCGGCGCGCTTCGACGAGGCCTTCCGCCAGATCGGCCGCAAGCCGGTCGGCGGCGGCCCGAAGACCACGCCGGCCGACGAGACCCTGTTCTGCGGCAATCTCGGGTCGGGTCTGCTCTTCCTGACCTCGCGCGTAAGCCTGATCGACCCGAACGAGAGCTTCTACACGTCCTCTAACATGCGGCTGCGCGACAGCCATGTGGGTCGGTCCGGCCCCTAGGTCGACATCGAGGTGCGCGGCGCCTGCTCCGACGACGAGCTCGCCCTGATCGCTCGTCTCGCCATCGAGGCGGTTACGCGCCCCGTTCGCGTCCGTCGGGCGGAGCTCTCGGCATGAACGGGCCGGGTCACCCGCCGCCCGGGCACAACGGCGGCCCGCCCCTCAACCAGGACACGCAGGCGGGCGGGCGCTGCCGCGACCGTCGGCACTGGCGCGCGCCGCCCGAGGCAGAGAGCCGAGCCTACGAGTTCTTCTGGCTGGGCCTCTCGCGGCGCAGGGTGCGGCAACCCGCCGGCGCGTGCGACCGCGTCGTGCTGAGCGCCGGGCGCCCGCCGGCCTTCTCGGCGACCACCGCCGAGTTCGGCTGCATCAACTTCGACGCGCGGCCGCCCGACCCGCGACCGCGCGCGGGCGGCTTCGTCACGATCTACGAGGCCGGTCGCGTGGTCTGGCAGGAACCGGAAGAGGCCATGCCCGCCCGGTTCGCCCAAGAGCAGCTGGACCTTTCCGGCCCACTGATCCGTAATGCCGGCTCTCCGGCTCCACGTCTTTCCTGACTTCCGGCTCTCCGGCGCGGCCCTTCAGAGGAAGAGGGCTGCGCCGCCCTTCGTGACGGGTTGGAGGCCGAGAGAGAGTCTCCCGGCCGCCCGTCGCGGAGTACCCCCACATGGCGACCGCCATCCAGAAGATCACCTCGCTCGCGTGCCACCGCGAGGTCCCGTTCAACGAGCTCGTCCTCTCCCAGGCGAACGTCCGGCGCGTGAAGGCCGGCGTCTCCGTCGAGGAGCTGGCCGAAGACATCGCCCGGCGCGGCCTGCTGCAGAACCTGAACGTCCGCCCCGTCGTGGGCGCTGACGGCCAGGAGACCGGCACGTTCGAGGTGCCGGCCGGGGGACGCCGGTTCCGGGCGCTGGAGATCCTCGTCAAGACCAAGCGACTGGCCAAAACCGCGCCCGTGCCGTGCAACGTGCGCGAGGCAGGCTCGCCCATCACGGCGGAGGAGGACAGCCTCGCCGAGAATACGCAGCGCGAGGACCTGCACCCGCTCGACCAGTTCCGCGCCTTCAAGGCCCAGGTCGACGGCGGCGCGAGCATCGAGGACGTCGCCGCCCGCTTCTTCGTGACGCCGACCGTGGTAAAGCAGCGCCTCCGCCTCGCCGCGGTCGCGCCGGCGCTCCTCGACCTCTACGCCGAGGACGCCATCACCCTCGACCTGCTGATGGCCTTCACCGTCTCGGCCGACCACGAGCGGCAGCTGCGGGTCTGGGAGGCGCTCGCCCGCCAGACCTACAAGGAGCCCTACCAGGTCCGCCGCCTGCTGACCGAGGGCGCGGTCCGCGCGGCCGACCGCCGCGCGCGGTTCGTCGGCGTCCCCGCCTACGAGGAGGCGGGCGGCGTCCGGCTCCACGACCTGTTCCAGGCGGACGACGGCGGCTGGCTGCAGGACGTCGGCCTGCTCGAGCTCCTCGCCACCGAGAAGCTGCGCGCGGCGGCGCAGGCGGTCGCGGACGAGGGCTGGAAGTGGATCGAGGTCGCGGTGGACTTCCCCTACGGCCACGCCAACGGCCTGCGTCGCCTGACCGCCACCTCGGCGCTCAGCGACGAGGACCAGGCCGCCTACGACGCGCTGCACGCTGAGTACGCCGCGATCGAGGAGCAATATTCCGAGTCGTCCGACGACCTGCCGGAGGAGGTCGACCGGCGGCTCGGCGAGCTCGAGCGGGCACTCGACGCCTTCCACGCGCGACCGCCGGTGTTCGACCCGGCCGACATCGGCATCGCCGGGGCGTTCGTCACCATCGACAGCGCGGGCGGGCTGAAGGTGGAACGCGGCTTCGTGCGGGCGGAAGACGAACGGCCCGTCGAGCCGGCGATCGCCATCGACGCACCGGACGACGGGAACGAGCCAGTGGCTCCGGTCGGCTCCGGCGTCGGTGGAGCCCCCGCGCCGGTGGTGCAGCGCGCCGTCATCACCATCGGCGGCGCCCCGAACGAGCCGGAGGCGCCGGAGGAGGACGAGGGCCTGAAGCCGCTGCCCGAGCGGCTGCTGCAGGAGCTGACGGCGCATCGCACACTGGCCCTGCGCGACGCGGTGGGGAACGATCCCCACGTCGCCCTGACAGCACTGCTGCACAAGCTCGTCGGCGACACCGTCTTGCGGGTCTCAGCGTCGGGCGGCTGCCTGGAGGCGTCGGTCCGCCACGTCTTCTTCCCGGCCCAGGCAACCGACCTCAAGGACAGCGCCTTGGCCAGCGCGGTAGACGCGCGGCAGAAGGCCTGGGCCGCGGACGTGCCGGCCGGTGACGACCAGGCGCTGTGGGACTGGCTCGACGCGCTCGACCAGGCCAGCCGGCTGGCGCTGCTCGCCCACTGCGTCAGCTACGGGGTGAACGCGCTCGTCGAGCGGGTCGACCGCTACGGCGGCGCGGGCCTGTCGCAGCACGCGCTCGACCGGCGGCTCGCCCAGGCCGACCGGCTGGCGCGCGCCGTGGACCTCGACATGGCCGAGGTCGGCTGGCGTCCGACGGTCGAGAACTACCTCGGCAAGGTCACGAAGGGCCGCATCCTCGAAGCGGTCCGGGAAGCCAAGGGCGAGCAGGCCGCGCAGCTCCTCGACCACCTCAAGAAGCCCGACATGGCGCGCGAGGCCGAGCGTCTGCTCGCCGACACCGGCTGGGTGCCCGAGCCGCTCCGCACGCCGGGCGCGGCGTCGGCCGCCGAGGGAGACCTGCCCGCTGAAGCCGAGGTGATCGCGTTGCCGGCCTTCCTCGCCGAGGACGAGGACGCGTCGGCGGACGACGAGGAGCCGGACCCGGCTCACGCCATCGCCGCCGAGTGACGCTTCCCCGCCGGGGCGCGCGCCAACGCGCCCCGGCCCCTGCCCACATCGGAGACCATCCATGGACACCCGCCGCTACGGCGAGGTCTCGGTGCTGCACATCGAGCCCGCCACCTACGCCAAGCTCCTACACCTCGCCGACACCGGCCCTGGCCGGCCAGGGGGCCGCGGCTACGACCCTGAGGACCCTTGGCACCAGCTGATCGTCGAGCCGCACTCCTACGGCTGCTGGGTCCACACCGGCATCGCCGAGGACGGCGAGACGGAGGGCCTGCCACCCTCGCTGCTCGCGGTCCTGCGCGAGGCGCGCGACAGCGATGCCGATTGGCTCCTGTTCGACGCCGACCTCGAACCGCTGCTCGACCTGCCGGTGTTCGAGCACCCGGACGGACCCCGCCGGCCGAACGCGCCCGAGCCCGCGCCACCGCCACCGAAGCGCGTCGTCTTCTCCTACCCCGTCCCAGTCTGCGTCGTGGTGGAGGACGGGCTCGTAAGCGACGTCGTCGTCATCGACGAGACGGAGGTCGCGGGCTGCATGCTGGTCGAGGGCGACCCCTCCGACCTCGAAGCCGCCGTCGCCGCAGCCAACGACGGACAGGGTTGGCCGAGCTGGCGCTTCGGCTGGTGACGGCCCGCGATCCCACCCACTCAGGCCCGGCCGCCCCGCCGGGCCTTTTCATTTCAGGAGACC
>CAXUGD010000019.1:0-18634 GCA_964250355.1 uncultured Acetobacteraceae bacterium
CCCGAGACGCTGAAGAAGAACCCGCTCGGCGTCTACGTCACCGCCCTCAACTGGTCCAAGGAGCTCGGCTGATGCGCCGTTCCCTCATGCTCGTCGGCCTCGCCTCGAGCGCGTTGGGCGCCTGCGCCCACTACACGCCGCCCGAAATCAGGTACGACGACGTCCCCAAGCCCGCGGTGCTGGCGGCCGACCCGCCCAAGCTCGTGCAGATCGTCCAACTGCCGCAGCCGCTGCCGCTGCCCGGTCAGCTGAAGCCGCTCCCGGCGTCGCGCACGGCGCCACCGGAGCCGCTCGACCCGAAGGCGCGGGTGGAGGCCGCCAACGGGGCCGCCCGCATCCAACCGACCCGGGCAGGCTACCTCAACGCCGTCCAGGTCTATCCCTTCTCGGACGGAGCGCTCTACCAGCTCTACGCGGCGCCCGGCGAAGTGACGGACATCGCCCTAGAGCCCGGCGAACAGCTGGTGGGGACAGGCCCGGTCGCCGCCGGCGACACCGTCCGCTGGATCATCGGCGACACCGAGAGCGGCTCCGGCGCCTCAAAGCGCGTGCACATCCTGGTCAAGCCGTCACGGCCCGACCTCCTGACCAACCTCGTCATCAACACCGACCGGCGCACCTACCATCTGGAGATGCGCTCCACGGCCGGGACCTACATGGCCTCGCTCTCCTGGTCCTACCCACAGGACCAGCTGATTGCACTCCGCCAGCAGAACGCCCGCGCCGAACAGGTCGCGCCGGTCGCGAGCGTCGTCGATCTGGAGGCGCTGAACTTCCGCTACCGCGTCGAGGGCGACAGTCCGCCCTGGCGGCCGCTCCGCGCCTATGACGACGGCCAGCAGGTCTTCATCGAGTTCCCGCGCGGGATCGCCCAGGGCGAGATGCCGCCGCTCTGGGTCGTCGGCCCGCAAGGCGGCGCCGAGCTCGTCAACTACCGCGTCCGCGGCCACTTCATGATCGTCGACCGCCTGTTCGCGGCGGCGGAGCTCCGTCTCGGAGGCGAGCATCAGAAGATCGTGCGCGTGGTCCGGACCGACGGGCGGCCCACGTCATGAGCGCCGAGGACGACATCGACCCGACCGGCGAGGGGGCGGAAGCTGGACCGGCGGCCGAGGCGGGTCGGCTCGACTCGGTCCGGCCGGACCGCGCTCGGGCGGAGCCCGACCGCTTCGACCCCGCCCGCGGGCGCGCCGTGGGGACGTCGTCCGCGAGTTGCGGTTGCGGCCGGAACGCTCACGGGTCACCCGGCTCTCCCGACGGGTGCTCACGATTATGGGCGGGACGGCCGCCGTCGCGATCGCGGCGGCGCTGATGTTCGCCCTCTGGCCGCACGGCACGAGAGGGCCCGGCGAGGAGCTACTCTCGACCGCCAACCGCGGCACGCCCGACGGGCTGAACACGCTGCCGCGCGACTATAGTGGCCTGCCCAAGCCCGTCCCGCAGCTCGGTCCGCCGCTGCCGGGCGATCTCGGTCGGCCCATGCTCAACGCGGGCGCGCTGCCGCCCGGCATGCCGCAACCGTCCCAGCCGGCGCCGCCGGACCCGGAGGCGCAGAGGCGGGAGCAGGAGCGCACGCGGCTGGCCCAGGAACGCGACGCGGCGCGCACGAGCCGGCTGTTCATCGCCGAAGCGAGCACGCCGGCGCAGGCGACATCCCTGCCGATCCTGTCGGCCACAGCGCCGGGAGGCGACCTGACATCGCCGGCGACCCCGGCCGCGGCGACTTCCGCGCGCCAGCCGAGCGAAGGAGACCGCAAGCTCGCCTTCCTGAACGGCGACGTGGACCGCCGCACGGTCAGCGCGGACCGGGTGGCCGCGCCCGCGTCGGCCAACGTCGTCCAGGCGGGCGCCGTGATCCCCGCCGCGCTCCTGACCGGCCTTCGCTCCGACCTTCCCGGCCAGATCACCGCCCAGGTGACGGAGGCCGTCTACGACAGCCCCACGGGCCGGGTGCTCCTGATCCCCCAAGGCTCGCGCCTAGTGGGGCAGTACGATGCGCAGGTCCAGTTCGGGCAAAGCCGCGCGCTCCTCGTCTGGACGCGGCTGATCTTCCCGAACGGCCGCTCCATCGTGCTGGAGCGCCAGCCCGGAGCGGACCCGGAGGGCTACGCCGGGCTCGAAGATGGAGTCGACAACCACTGGGGGCAGCTGTTCAAGGCGGCGCTGCTCTCCACCATCATCTCGATCGGGACCGAGGCAGGCACGTCCAACAACGAGAACAGCCTGGTTCAGGCGATCCGCGAGGGTGCCTCCAATTCCTTCGCCCAGACCGGCTCCCAGGTGGTCGGGCGTTCTCTGAACATCCAGCCGACCCTCACTATCCGGCCCGGCTTCCCGGTTCGGGTAATCGTGACTCGCGACCTGATTCTGGAGCCCTACTCGGGCTGACGGAGCATTGCGTGGCAAGTCTCAAACTTAGCTCGATCGAAGACGATAAGCCGGTCAAGCTGACCGTCGACTTACCAGCAAACGTGCATCGCGATCTCGTGGCGTATTCCGAGTTGCTCGGCCTGGATGGCGGAACGCCCATCGAACCCTCGCGGCTGATTGCGCCAATGTTGAAACGTTTTATGGCGACGGATCGAGAATTCTTGAAACGACGTCGGTCTAGAACTTCTTGTGGAACAGACGTCGAACCAAGCTAAGGAAGCGCCTGAGAGCGGGATTACCGTTATCTGGAAGCCAAGTCATGCTAATACGTGTGCGTAGATTAGATAGCTGTGTAAACTTAACATTCGGATAAACGATGCTTGTTTCAGGCTCACGAGTTATCACCGCACCGAAACCTAAGCCGACCATCAGCATCAATGCCTCACGACTTACCCGGTGATGCGCGAAGTTTGGCTGAAGCCCTGCCTTCTCCAGCTCGGAGGTGATGAGCTTTTCGCACTCTCTGCCCTGAACGCAGTTTGAGATGATTAAAACATCGCCTGCCAGGGCCTCCAGCGTCAACTCTGCACTGTGCGTCCGCAGATCGTCGCTGGGCAAAGAGATATACAGGGCTTCATCCCAGACGATCATCGAGTCGAGTCCCCGGTCGAGCGGCGAGCCGACTACAAACGCAACATCAAGAGCGTGATTGAGCACGTGGTTGGTAAGAGCAATGGAAGTTCCTTCAAGGAGCTGAAGCTGCACTGAAGAGTGTTCAGATTTGAACCGCAGAAGAAGATCCGAAAGGTTTGGTGAAGCTAGGCCTCCAGCGAAGCCGATTGTGACTACGCCATGCCCACCAACACCGGCCTCCTGAACAGATCGGGTCGCGTGGTCGATTTGCGCGAGCGCACCACGTATATCGTAGATGAACCGCTCACCAGCAGCTGTGAGACGCACTCCCGTGGTGTGCCGTTCAAAAAGAGAAACACCAAGCCGATCCTCAACCGCGCGTATTCGCCGGCTTATGGCTGACGGCTCTACTCCGACCCGCTTCGAGGCATGTCTGAAGGAACGGCCCTCCGAAACGGCCAACAAGACTTCGAGATCTTGCAGCTGAACGAGGGAGGAAGCGCGGTGCACCATACCCTTAGCCCGATCACGCCTTCAGACCTTTGCGGAGCAGCCAAGCACGTATCAATTGATTAAGCTCGGCCTTACATTCCAGCGGGAGCCAATGGGCGCCTGCCAAGCGGGCGATAGTCAGGTCTGCGCAGGCAGCGTGCATCGGATCGCCAAGCCGATTGCCGACGATGCTGTTCATCTGGTCGTAGTCGCCGTTGACGAACATCACCGGCATGGAGAGGCGGCCGCCATCAGGCGCTTGGCGCGCATAGGCGATGTTGGCGTCGTCGTTGAGGTACCAAGCACATGGCGCCCGGAAGCCATGGACTTCGAACGTTCGCACCAACTCGTCGAAGTCCGCCGCGGGCCAGAGAGCCGTGTCCGGGCTGGTGGGCGGTGCGCGATGAGCGGCGCCGAAGCGCCCTCCCTTGCGGGTGACCATCGCGTTCGCCGCCGGCTTGCCGACGCTGGCGGGGTCGCCTGACCGGAAGATGGAGGCCAGCGAGGCCGCCCTATCCGCGTCCAGGTCGGCGACAGCGGCTTCGAAGTGCGTGTTGTAGTAGCGATAGTAGTCCCACTGACCATCCGGGTACTGGTCGGCCGGGTAGATCGATCGATCAACCAGCGGAACGAGCGTCGGCAGGGCGTTGGCGTCGGGTTGATAGGGAACCGCGACCAGGACGATGCCACGGACGCGCTTGGCTTCATGCGCGGCCAGCGAGCCGGCCACGACGCTCCCCCAATCATGGCCGACCCAGATCGCAGGCTCCCCGCCGAGGTGATGGTGGAGTTCCGCCATGTCCGCCACGATCTCTCGTTGCGTATAGGCGCCGTGGGCCGTTGGAGCGGAGGAGCCGCCATAGCCGCGCAGGTCAGGCGCGATGCAGCGCCAACCCTCGGCGGCGAACGCATCCATCTCGGCGCGCCAGACCAAGCCGAGCTCCGGCCAACCGTGCAGGAAAATCATCAACGGTCCGTGGGTCGGCCCGCTTTCCAGGTAACGTGTCGTCTGACGAGGGGTGATCAACGTGTTCGGCGTCTGCATCACGGACGGTGACATCGCTCTCCCTGGTCCGGCGCTAGCGCCCAGTTGCAGGCGAGGCAGTTCTTGGCTCGGTTTGGCGTCGACCGCAGGACCGCTGTGCTGATGCAGAGTTTCCAAGGCGATCACCCAGCGTTTGTCGGGGCGAGCCCGAGTTCGAGAGATATTGATTTGGCGGCACGGATCTCGCGTAGGCCGAGGGTAAGTTCTCTGACGAACAGCAGCGGCTGCTCCCAGGCGGCGAAGTGGCCTCCCTTCTCGGCCTCCCTCCATGAAACGATGTTGGAGAACCGGAGCTCGGCCCACCTCTTTGAGGGGCCTCCGATGTCGGCCGGGAAGCGGGTGAAGGCGAGTGGCAGGATCACTGGACCATCCTCGACCGGCGCGTGCGCCACCTCCCAGTAAAGGCGCGCGGACGAAGCCGCCGCCGCTGGCAGCCAATACATCATAATGTTGTCCAGCATCTCGTCCTGAGAGAAGAGCGTCTCAGGACCGTCGGCGTTGTCCGTCCAGTCGTTATACTTCTCGAAGATCCAAGCCGCCTGACCGGCTGGCGAGTCCGCGAGCGCCGCCCCGATCGTCTGCGGGCGCGTGCCTTGCAGCTTCATGTATCCCGACAGGTCCGTGTCGAACCGCGCCATGCGGTCGAGCAGCCGATGTTCGGCCTCGTCTGCATCGCGTCGCTCGGCCGGAGTGGGTCGCCAGGCGTGACCGTTAAGGTGGACGCCGATCAGTCCGGCAGGCATCTGCGAGGCCAGTGTCGAGGTCACCTGCGCCCCCCAGTCGCCGCCCTGGGCGGCCCACCGGTCGCCATAACCCAAGCGGCGCATCAGCTCCGCCCAGGCCGAGGCGATCCGCGGGAGGTTCCAGCCCTTCTCGGTCGGCTTGTCGGAAAAGCCGAAGCCCGGCAGGCAGGGCAGGACCAAGTGGACGGCGTCCGCGGGATCGCCTCCGTAGCGCGCGGGATCGGTGAGCGGACCCACCACCTTGTGAAACTCCAGCACCGAGCCCGGCCAGCCGTGCGTCATGACGAGCGGCAGCGCGTCCGGCTCCGGCGAGCGGACGTGGAAGAAGTGGAAGCCCAAGCCGTCCAGGACCGTTCGTTGCGGGTTCCAGCCGTTCAGCATCGCCTCGCACCGCCGCCAGTCGTAACGATCACGCCAATAGGCGCAGAGCGCTTGGACGCGGGAGAGCGGCGCGCCCTGCGACCAGTCGCCGACGGTCTCGGCCTCCGGCCAACGGGTGAGCGCCAGCCGTGCGCGCAGGTCACCGAGCTGCCGCTCGGGTACGGCGATCGGCGCGAGGACGATCTGCTCCGTCATGCCGCGCTTCCAGTAGATGCTTCGGAGGAGTCTCTGGTCCGGCCGCCGATCATCAACGCGACCCCGCTGAGCGCAATCACGGCCGCTGTGACCTTCATCGGCGTCAGCGCCTCGCGCAGCAGCAAGGCGGAGAGCCCGAGCGCGATCACCGGCGCGACGTAGTTGAAGGTATTGGCCAGGGTGGAGGAGACCTGCGCGTTGATGGCCAGGAACACCGCGTAGCCGATCAGGGTGCTCGCGACGATCAGGAAGACGAGCGCTCCCCAGGCCGAGAGGGGAACGCGCTCCCAACGCGTGTCGCCGAGCACGCCCGTCGCGCCCACCACGGCCGCTAGCACTAGTCCGGCGGCGAGGACCTGGACCGTGAGCGCGACGACCGGATCCTCA
Source organism: uncultured Acetobacteraceae bacterium (assembly GCA_964250355.1). Classification (GTDB taxonomy): domain Bacteria; phylum Pseudomonadota; class Alphaproteobacteria; order Acetobacterales; family Acetobacteraceae; genus BOG-908. Next base: position 6,247 of record CAXUGD010000019.1, read on the forward strand.
GGGAGGTCCAGCCGCGTCGCCAGCAAGGAGCCCCAAGCCCAAAAGGCGGACGCCACCAGCGTCATGATCGCACCCTGCGGCCGGAAGCCGCCAGCGTTCGCCGAGGACCAGCCCATAAGGGCCAGGCCCACGAACCCCACAAGCACGCCACCTACCTGCCTGCGGGTCAACGCCTGTCGGAACAGAGCCCAAGCGAACACGGCCAGGAACAAGGGGGGCGCCGAGCCGAACACGGACGCCACGCCCGCGGGCAAGAAGTGCGTCCCCCAGATCGCCAGCGCTTGGCTCGCAACCAGCATGACGACCCCGATCAGGGCGGCTCGGCCGAGCGCGCCCGCAGAGGTCCGCCCCCGATTTCGCCGCGCGAGGGCAACCGGGAGCAGGATCAATCCCGCGATCAGAAACCGAAGGGCGGCGACCATCAGGGGATGGAGCGCGTCTCCCGCCACCTTGAACGCCAGAAAATTGGCTCCGTTGTAGAACCACTGGTAGCCGACGGCGAGCGCCACCAGTCCCCGGTTCGCGCTCCAGGCGGGGGCGTCTTGCTTTCCTGCGGCGACGGTCACCGGGCGTCCAGCCGGCTGAAGAAGCCGGCGATCTCGGCTGCGGCGCGGTCAGGCTGCTCGTGGTGCGGGAAGTGCCCCGCCTCGGCGAAGCTCGCGAAGTCGAGGTCGGTGAAGAAGTCGGGCAGCCGATCCGACCATGCGAGCGGTAGCGCGCGGTCACCTTCGGTCCAGCGGACGCAGGTCGGTGCGCTAATCGGGACAGGCTTCTCGCCGGTTCCCGAAACGCGTGCGCGCTCCTTCGCGGCGCCACGGTAGTAGTCGAAGCCGCCTTCGAGGTTGCCCGGCCTCGCGAGATTGGTGGCGAGTGCAACGATGAAGGCTTCGTCGACCGCATCGTCCCGGTGCGCCCACAATCGGACGAGATGCTCGACGAACAGCCGGACGCCGTCGGGCGACGACCGCAGCAGCCGCGGGGCGAGATCGCTCTGGTTGAAGTAGGTGTGCCACACGAACCGCAGGTGGTCGGGCGTCGTGAACCGCGCGCCGATGCCGGGATAGACGAGGTTGAAGAAGAATAGCGCGCGGACGAGGTCCGGGCGCAGCCGCGCCAGCTCCTGCGCGACGCTCGCGCCGACATCGTGCGCGACGATACCGACCGGCGCGACGCCCAGCGCCTCGATCAGCGCCGCCATATCGGCCGCGTGTTGCGCGGGGCCGAACGGGCCCGACGGCTTGTCGCTCTCGCCGAAACCCCGCAGGTCCGGAACCAGGAGGCGGAATCGCCCGCCGAGCCGATCCATCATCGGCTGCCAAGTGGCCCAATATTCCGGCCATCCGTGCAGCAGCAGCAGCGGGGCGCCCGTTCCCGTCTCCGCGACGTGGAACCGGACGCCGTTCGCCTCGACCTCGTGGTGAAGCACGTCCACGCGCGCGACCTTGGCCATGCTAGCGACGCTGCGCCTCGCGAATGGCGGACGCGACCTCCGCCGTGGCTTCCAGCGGAGCCAGGTGGCCTGCGCCTTGGATCACCGCGAAGGAGGCGCCCGGCAGGACCTTCCCGAACGCGTCCCGGAGCGACGCCTCCTCCTCGATCCTGTCCTCGCTGCCGACGATCACGTGGATCGGCACCGCGATCGTGGACGCCTGCGCTGCGATGTCCTGGGTCATGCCTTCCTCCGTCCAGACGCGCTTCGCGTCCGGCGATCCGACGAGGATGTCGTCCATCACCTGCTCGCGCTGCTCCTGAGTCAGCGGAAGAGCGGAGAGGATGCCCACAACCATCTCTGCGCCCTCGCGGGTCTGGTACGAGTCCAGCATCTGCCGGCGCTGGTCCTCGGGCACGTGCAGCGGGGTCGGCGGAGCGGGAGCCATCAGGATCAGCTGTTTCAGCCCTGCCGGCCGCCGCGCGGCGACGAGCTGGGCGACCTTGCCGCCCATCGAGTGGCCGACGATGGCGAATTCCTCCAGCCCGAGCGCGGCCACCAGCGCCAGCACGTCGGCCGCGAGCGTGTCGAGGTCGTAGGGCCCCACGTCCTTCGCCGACCGGCCCCAGCCGCGGAAATCCACCGCGATGCAGCGATACTCCCCAGACAGCTTATCGATCACCGAAGCCCAGGTACGGCTGGAGCCACCCCAGAAATGCAGGAACAGCAACGTCGGGGCGACCGTCCCTCTTTCTACCAGGTTCAGGTCAACACCGTTTGCGGACAGCGTGTGGGAGAGTTCGGGCATGTGCGCTCCTCACGGGGAACGCACCTATGCCGCTGCGGGAAACTGGCTGAAATGCCATAAATCCCTCGCAAAGAGCCATGATCCTCGAACGTGCCTTGGGAGGGAGCTGCAAGGGCCTGTCAGCCAAAGCTCCGTGTCGTCGATCGTCAGCCAATCAACTCAGGCCGCTCCCACGCGCGTCAAGCGGCGCAGCGACTGGGGAGATTGGCCGTAGAGCCGCAGGAAGCTGCGGCGCATCTTCTCCGCATCACCGAACCCTACCTCCCGCGCGATGATCTCAATCGGCTCCCGGGTGTCCTCGACGCGCGGGCGAGCGACTTCGGCGCGCAGACGCTCGACGGCTCGGGCCGGTGTTTCATTCGTCTCTGCCGCAAAGAGGCGCGCGAACTGGCGTGCGCTTACGCACGCAGCCTCGGCCAGACGTTCCACGGACAGCGGCTCGTGCAGGTGGTCCCGAGCGAACGAGAGCGCGGCTCTGATGCGGTCAGAGGCGGGTTCCAGGTCCAGCACGGCCGAGAACTGCGTCTGACCGCCCAGCCGGCGGTGGTATACGACGAGGTCGCGAGCGACCGCCTTGGACACCTCCGTCCCGCAGTCCGCCTCGATCATGGCGAGCGCCATGTCGATGCCGGTCGTGATGCCGGCCGACGTCCAGACCTTGCGGTCGCGCGTGTAGATTCGGTCCGCATCCACGTCGAGTTTGGGAAAGCGCGAGCGCAAGAGGGGTGCGAAGCGCCAGTGTGTCGTCGCCTTGTGATCGTCAAGGACGCCGGCTTCGGCGAGGTAGAAGACGCCCGTGCAGACGCTGGCGATCCGCCGGGTGGCGGGAGCCAAAGAGCGCAACATCGCGATGAGGTCGGGCTGCTTGTCCGGAATGTGGGCTTCGGGGCCGCCGACCACGATCAACGTGTCGCCGTGACGAGCACCCTCCGGGCCAGTCGTCTCGATCGACAACCCAGCGCACCCCTGCACGGGGCCGCCCTGCGCCGACGCCACATTGATCTCGTAATCGGCCCCGAAATACTCCTTGGCGAAGTTGAACGCGCACATGGGCCCACTGAGGTCGAGCAGCTCGAACGCGGGCGCAGCGACGAACGATAGCTTGTGCGACATGCGAGCCTCCGAGCATGGCTGTTTTCGCGTCTTTTATGTCCTTTCCGCCGTGGCGGACAAGGCGCACCTCTTGGCCCACCTCGGACAAGGAACCGGTGAATGGACCTACCATCCCTCGCTCACCTTCGCTCGGCCGCGTCCCCGGAAGGCACGCCACCGTTCCACGTGGGCATCATCATCGGTCCAGGCTTCATCCCGATGGACGTCGTCGGCGTCCAGACGGTGCTGGGTCTCGCACCGGGTGCACAAATCCACCTGCTTTGGAAGTCCGACGAGCTGGTGGAGGGGTTCCCGCAATGGTGGACCAAGCCCACGACCACTTACGCCGAGTGTCCGGCGAAACTCGATGTGCTCGCAATCCCTATGCTTCCACCCGAGGTCCAGAACGATCCTGAAGTCATCGCTTTCGTCGCCGAGAAGTCCAGGACCGCAACCTACCTGATTGGGATCTGCATGGGCGTGCTGGTGTTCGGCGCAGCCGGCGTCCTTAAGGGACGCCGGGTGACTGCCAGCCACAACGCCTTGCCGATCCTGGAACAGCTTGGCGTGTCGGAGGTGGTCCCTGCCGGAAGAGGGGTCGTCACCGACGGCAACCTTTACACCGCGGGACCAGGCGTCGGGAGCTTCGAAGCCTCCTTCATGGTGGCTGCGGCGGCGTTCGGTCGGACGGCGGCGCAGTTCGCGGAGGTCGTGACCGAATATGATCCACACCCGGTGTTCGGGATGGGCGTTCCGAGCCAAGCGGTGCCCGAGCTGGTCGCGCAGTTCGAGGGGCTGATGGCGCCGCTCACGGCGGATTACCGGAAGGGCTCGGTGGCTTCATACGAGTCCATCGCCGCCTGACGCCTACCGCGGACCTGCCGAGCAGGGAAAGGGATTTCGACATGACCAGCGTCCAAGCCGCGGTGGTGAGCGAGGAAGGGGGCAATTGGTCGATCGACACCGTCGAGCTCGCCGACCCTATGGGGGACGAGCTGCTGGTGCGCGTCGTCGCCTGCGGGGTCTGCCACACCGACATCGCGGCCCGCGACGGCCACCTGCCGCAGCCTCTGCCGATGCCCGCGGTGCTCGGCCATGAGGGCGCGGGCGTGGTCGAGAAGGTCGGACCGCTAGTGACGGAGTTCGCGCCGGGCGACCACGTCGTGCTCACGGTGCTGAACTGCGCCAAGTGCCCTAACTGCTTGGCCGGCCACCCTGCCTACTGCGACCACTTCATGCCCATGAACTTCGGCGGCCGCCGGCAAGACGGCGGCGCGACCCTGAGCCGCGACGGCGAGGCGGTGAGCGGCGCCTTCTTCGGCCAGTCCTCCTTCGCCACCCACGCGCTGGCGTCCGAGCGCAACGCCGTGAAGGTCCCCAAGGACGTCGACCTCGCGCTGCTCGGCCCGCTCGGCTGCGGGTTCCAGACCGGGGCCGGGACCGTCATGAACGTCCTCAAGCCCCACCCGGGAAGCCGGCTCGCGGTGTTCGGGACAGGCGCGGTCGGCTTGGCGGCCCTGATGGCGGCCAAGGCGCTGGACTGTTCCGCAACCGTAGCGATCGATACGCACGACAACCGCCTCGACCTCGCGCGCGAGCTCGGGGCGACGCTGACCATCAACGGCGAAAAGGAAGACGCCGTCGAACGAATCAAGACCGAGCTGGGCGGCCTCGACTTCGCCCTGGACACGACCGCGGTCGGCGCCGTCGTCCGCCAAGCGGTGGCATGCCTCGACCGGCGCGGTCATTGCGTGATGGTGGGCGTGCCCAAGCTGGACGCGGAGATCACGCTGCCTCTGGGAAGCCTCTTCATGGGCCAGCGGCTGAGCGGGGCGATCGAGGGCGACGCGATCCCCAAGCTGCTGATCCCACAGCTGATCGACCTCTGGCGGGCCGGCCGGTTCCCGTTCGACCGGCTGCTCCGCTTCTACAACCTCGAAAACATCAACCAAGCCGTCGCGGACTCGATCAGCGGCGAGACGCTGAAGCCGGTGCTCCGCATCGGCGCCGCGGACACCAACGCCGCTCACTGAAGGGAACAACCCATGTCCTCCGGCCCGACCGACTTCGCGACCAAGCTCGACGGGATCATCGCCCGGCAGCGCAGCGCCTACCTGCGCGACGGCCTCCCGTCCCTTGCGACGCGCATCGACCGGCTAAAGCGCGCCCAGCGCCTCCTGATCGACAACGCGGACGCGATCGCGGCGGCCTTGTCGAAAGACTACGGCCATCGCAGCCGCGACGTGACGATGATTGCCGACATCTACGTCACCTGCATGGGCATCCGGCACGCCATCGATCATCTGGAGACCTGGATGAAGCCCGAGCCTCGCGAGGCGATGGCGGAGGGCGCGGAGGCGCGGATCGAGTACGCGCCCAAAGGCGTAGTCGGCGTGATCGGTCCGTGGAACTTCACCTACAACCTCGTCTTCGCGCCGCTCACCGGCATCCTGGCGGCGGGGAACCGCGCGGTGCTCAAGCCGTCCGAGATCACGCCCGAAGGTTCGGCGCTGATGGGCCGGCTGGTCGCCGACGCCTTCGACCCGGAGGAGGTCGCCGTGGTCACCGGCGGTCCCGACGAGAGCGCGGCGTTCACCCGGGCCGCCTTCGACCACATCATCTTCACCGGCTCGCCCGGGGTCGGGGTCAAGGTGATGGCGGCCGCGGCGGAGAAGCTCACCCCCGTCACGCTCGAGCTCGGCGGCAAGAACCCGGCCATCGTCACCGAGGGGTTCGACCTCGCCGAGGCTGCGAGGCGCATCATGGCCATCAAAGGGTTCAACGCCGGCCAGATCTGCCTTGAGTCCGACTACGTGCTGGTGCCGCGCGGGCGCGAGCGGGCGTTCGCGGACGCCTGCGTGACGGCGACGCGCGAGCTGTTCCCGGACGAGGTCGACTCGCCCGACTACACTGCCATCATCACCGATAACCACTATGATCGGTTGGTCGGCGTGGTCGATGACGCGCGCGCCAAGGGCGCCGAGGTGCTCGAGGCCTTTCCCGGAACGAGCCGAAAGGAGGCGCGGCTTCTATCGCCGACCTTCCTGGTGCACGCCACCGACGACATGGAGGCGATGAAGGCGGAGATCTTCGGCCCTATCCTGCCGATCATCGGCTACGATGGCATCGACGACGTGGTCGGCCGGGTTCGCGGCGGTGGCTCGCCGCTTGCCCTCTACTACTTTGGCAAAGACGACGATGAGCTACGAGCCGTGCTCGACGGTACGACTTCGGGCGGCGTCACGATCAACGACGTCATGACACACGCCTTCGACCACGACCTGCCGTTCGGCGGCATCGGGCGTTCGGGGTCGGGCGCATATCACAGCAAGGCGGGCTTCACGACTTTCAGCCATGCGCGCGCAATATACGTGCAAAGCCCGGATCCGGCGGCCGCTCTTGCCTTTCGCCAGCCGTTCGGCGGTCAGCTGCGGCAACTGATCAACGACGCGCTCCAGCAGGAGATCGCCGCGTGAGGTGTTCAGCTTCGGCGTTGGTGGACCTTTCCCGTGGCGGATAGACTCCGGAACAAGGTTGCCGTCATCATTGGCAGCAGCAGCGGCATCGGCGCCGCCATCGCGCAGCGGTTCTCGAAAGAAGGGGCCAGGGTCTATGCGACCAGCCGCAGCGCTGCGGGCACAATCGATCGACCATCTGTCGCTGGGGAAGTCCGAGCAATTAGGGCCGATGCCGCAAGTTTGACGGATCTCAAACAGGCGTTCTCAACAATCCGATCTGCTGGCGATCATATCGACGTCCTGGTGATTAATGCCGGGACGAACGAGATTGCGCCGCTCGGAGCCATTACCGAAAACCAATTTGACTCAGTCTTCGGCCTGAACGTCCGAGCTCTAGTCTTCGCCGTGCAAACCGCCCTCGACCTCATGCGAGCTGGCGGCTCAATCGTCCTGATCGGGTCCATTGCCGACGTGATCGGTCGCAAAGGATACAGCGTGTACGGGGCCAGCAAGTCCGCTGTGCGTTCGCTGGCGCGGACATGGTCGAATGAGCTTGGGGCCAAGGGCATACGCGTCAATGTCGTCAGTCCAGGAGCCATCGTCACATCCCGATTGGCCCAAGCGTCAGACGAACAGCGTAGCGCGCTCGCTGCTCTTGTACCGCTTTGTCGTCTTGGCAGCGCCGAAGAGGTAGCGGCTGCGGCCCTGTTTCTAGCCAGCGATGAGAGTAGCTACACGACCGGCGCGGAAATCTGCGTCGATGGCGGCGTGGGACAAGTGAAATGAGCTCTTTGACAATCCGTCGAGCTTCTAGGGAGAACCTACCAACTCACAAACGACGTCCCGCTTTGGATTATTTAGCCGCCGCGCTTACAAATACGCTCCCCCCGAGACTTCGATGCGCTGTGCGTTGACCCAGCGGTTAGCGTCGCTGAGCAGCGCGGCGATCATCGGGCCTACGTCGTCAGGCAGGCCCGCGCGGCCAAGAGCGGTTGCGTCGGCGACGCCCTTGTTAAACTTAGGGTTATCGCGGACCAGCCCGCCGCCGAAGTCAGTTTCGATCGCGCCCGGTGCGACCGTGTTGGCGGTGATACCGCGAGCGCCGAGCTCTTTAGCGAGGTAACGGGTGAACACCTCGATGCCCCCTTTCATCATCGCATAGGCCGCAAAACCCGGCGTGCAGAAACGCGCGAGGCCGCTCGACAAATTGATGATGCGACCACCATCGATGATCAGCGGCAGCAGCCCCTGAGTCAGGAAGAATGCTCCTTTGAGCTGGACCGCAAAGATGTCGTCGAAATCGGCCTCGGTCACCTCGCCGATCTTGCCGAAGTGGCTGGTGCCCGCGTTGTTCACCAGGTAATCGAAGTCATTGCGATGCCATTGCCCAACCAGCGCTGCTTTCACCTGATCGCAAAAAGCAGAGAAGCTGGCAATCTCGCTCACGTCGAGTTGCAGGGCGACCGCTTTCGCCCCTACCGCCTCCACCTCGCGAACAGTCGCGTTCGCTTCGTCTCGGTTAGATTGGTAGGTGATAATCGAATCAACCCCGGCGCGGGCTAGAGCGACGACAGTATTGCGCCCCAGGCCGCGGCTGCCACCGGTGACAATTGAGATGCGGGACGTCTCGGGCATAAAGCTTTCTCTTCCTGTTCGCCTACAACATTACGCCCGACTCACGCCAATTGGTTGCCGCCATGTCTCGGAAGATTGCCTTTTCCTTTAAATTTGAACCCCATGTAAGGACGGAGCGTGACGGGCACCCTTGCGATGATCGCACAGGCGCTGGATTGCCTCGCAGGCGCTAACGAGCAGCCGACAGCGACACCGTTGCCGTGGCTGGCCGTCATGCGTTCTTATGAAGCCGGTCGTGTTCGGCACGAAATCTATACACCGGTGCTCTGCCTCGTTGCGCGGGGCGCCAAACAGGTTGCGCTCGGTCGAGAGGTCCACCGAGTGAGTGCCGGCCAAGCGCTGCTCGTCACCGTCGAGGTACCGGTAGCCGCCGACATGGACGCGAGCGAAGCGCGGCCGTATCTCGCTATGGCCGTCGACTTGGACCTTGCGCTCTTGGACGAGGTCGCCGAGCATGCGGGCGGCACTCACGCCTACCAGGGGCCGAGCAGAGCAATTTCGGTCGTCGCTCGCGTGGACGAGCGGTTGCTCGATTGTCTGGCTCGGATCGTCGCGGTGGCGAACCGGCCTACAGAGGCGGTCGTGCTCCTGCCGGGCCTCCGACGCGAGCTACACTTTCTTCTGCTACTGAGTCCGCTCGGGCCTGCGCTGCGCGCGACGGCGCGGCCGGGAAGTCATCATCGCCGCATTGGCCGGGCAATTGCGCTCCTGAGGACTGCGTTTGACGAGCCGCTGCCGATCGAAGCGCTCGCGCGTGCTGCGGGAATGAGCGGGTCTGCGTTCCACCACCACTTCAAAGCGATCACTTCCTACTCGCCTCGCCAGTACCAGAAGCAACTCCGCCTGCTTGAGGCGCGACGTCTGATACGACTGGAAGGTTCCACTGCTCGCGATGCAGCCTTCCGGGTCGGCTACGCCAGCGCGCAGCACTTCACGCGCGATCACGTCCGCCAGTTCGGCGTGCCACCTCGACGCGGGCTCCATACCCGAGGTGAGCACAAATAGTGACGCGCGCCAGGAGGGCAACATCCAGAAAGTCGGTTGAGCATTCGTTGGAGACTTAACAGGGCCAAGATGATGCAAATTGCGCTGGTGATTGCAGCCTTTGCTGTACTCACCTTTTCATGCGGCGCAGCTACGCCTTCGCGCTCGTGCCGGTCGCGGTCGGCCTGCGCATCGGGGACGGTCGGATCGAAGAGGCGCGGGTCGCGAAGGGGGGGCGTGGCCCACAAGCCTTGGCGGCGGCGCGAGGCGGAGGTGCTGCTGGTCGGCCCATTGATTCGGTGTAGCGATCCAAGCCTTCGACAGCTCGGGTATGGTGGCGGGTAGCGAGGGAAGTTTGTCCTTTCTGCTTCCACGCCGGCGTCAGATATTGCTGCGGTCAAAAACTTCAGCGGTCTGCAGTGACGCTGACCCTGTCGCGCGGAAGCTTTGATTGAAGGCCTGCCGATCATGGCGCGTCCCGCTCGGCTAACGCCGACGGCGAAGTAGACGCCAACGCTTGATCGACAAATTCTCGGTGCAGGAGCGCTAGGGTGGAAGAGAAATCACATACAGCATACCGTACTGCAACCGTGGACGGTCTCGAAGTCTTCTACCGCGAAGCTGGCGACCCCGGTCGGCCTACTATGTTGCTTCTTCACGGTTTCCCGACATCCAGCCACATGTTTCGTGATCTGCTTCCCCTGTTAAGCGGTCGCTTTCATCTTGTCGCACCCGACTTGCCGGGATTTGGCCACTCTGCACTGCCGTCGCGCGCCCAGTTCACATACAGCTTTCAGGCATTAGCCGACGTGATCGGACGCTTCACCGAGGTCATCGGGCTGGAGCGCTACGGACTTTACGTCTTTGACTACGGCGCGCCGGTCGGCTTCCGGCTCGCGCGCGCCCATCCGGAACGGATCACCACGATCGTCACACAGAATGGAAACGCCTACGAAGAAGGGCTGAGCGACGGCTGGGAGCCGATCCGACGCTACTGGCGCGAGCCCACCTCCGAGAACAGGGATGCGCTCCGTGTTCAGCTCGGCGCCGAGTTCACTCGCTGGCAGTACGAGCACGGCGTGCCAGACAAGACGCTGGTGTCACCAGATGGATGGACATTGGACGGGCATTTCATGCAACGTCCAGGCGTCGATGAGATCATGCTTGACCTGTTCCTGGATTACAGCACCAACGTTGCCGCTTATCCCAAATTCCAGCGCTATCTACGCGAACACCAGCCGCGCTTGCTCGCGATCTGGGGGGAAAATGACCCCTTCTTCCTCCCCGCGGGCGCTCAAGCCTATTTGCGGGATCTGCCGGCCGCAGACATCCGCTTCCTAAACACTGGGCATTTCGCTCTCGAGACCCATGCGGCTGAGATCGCCGAGGCAATCTGCTCACTACTGTAGGCGTCAGGCCGAGTTCGCCGCGCCCCGACCGTCAAAGGGCTCACAGGAGATTTCATGACCTCTGACTCGATCGTCGGCCGGTTCAGGCCGGAGGCGGTGTCCGACGAAACCCGGGCGATTAACGATCGTGTGGTGGCGAGGCTGGCCGCCGCGCCGCGCTCGACCGATCTCGCCGTCAACCGCGACGGGTCGTGTCCGTCAACGTGGTGGAAATTCGGTTTGGCTGAAGTGGTCGCGGATCACGCGGCCTGGGTGGAGATCTGGGTGGACACGGCGTCGCTCGTGGGCGGTGTAAGTTCGGCCATCGGCTCGGTCTGCATATAGCGGCTCTGGGTCTGCCACTCGTCATTGGCCTCGAGCAGCACGGCGCCGATCAGCCGGATGATGGAGCCCTCGTTCGGAAAGATCCCGACGACATCGGCCCGGCGCTTGACCTCCTTGTTCAGCCGCTCGAGCGGGTTTGTGGAGTGGATCTTGGTCCGGTGCTGAGCGGGGAAGTCCATGTGCGCCAGCACGTCGGTCTCGCTGTTGTCGATGAACCCGCCGAGCTTCGGCCACTTGCCCCTGAGCTGGTCGGCAACGTGGCGCAGCGTCTGGCTGGCGCTGGCCCGGTCCGGCTGGATGAACGCCTGGCGCAACGCCGCCGCGGCCATGCTCTGGTGTGCCCTGGGGACGTAGGACAGGGCGTTGCGCATCCAGTGGACCCGGCAGCGTTGCCAGGAGGCGCCTGTCACCCGGCGGATCGCCGCCTTGAGGCCCTCGTGGGCGTCCGAGATCACCAGCTTGACCCCGTGCAGGCCGCGGCGCGCCAGGCTTTTGAGGAACGTCGCCCAGAAGGTCTCCGCCTCCGAGGGGCCGATATGCAGCCCCACGATCTCCCGCCTGCCCTCGGTGTTGGCCGCCACGGCGATTATCGCTGCCACGGTGACAATGCGCCCACCCTCGCGCTGCTTGAGGTAGGTCGCGTCCAGCCAGAGATACGGCCAGTCGCCGACCAGCGGGCGGTCCAGGAAGGCGCCCACCCGCTCGTCGATGTCCTTGCACAGCTTGGACACCGTGCTCTTGCCGATGCCGCTCAGCCCCATGGCCTGCACCAGGTCGTCCACGCGCCGGGTGGACACGCCGCTGACCCAGGCCTCCTGGATCACCGCCACCAGGGCCTTCTCCGACGTCTTGCGCGGTTCCAGGAACGGCGGGAAGTAGCTGCCCTGCCGCAGCTTGGGGATGCGCAGCTGCAGGCTGCCCAGCCGGGTGTCCAGCGCCCGGTCGCGGTAGCCGTTGCGGTAAGTCGTGCGCTCGCCTGAGCGCTCGTGGCGACCGGCGCCGATCAGGCCCTCCACGTCGGTCTCCATCAGCAACTGCACCACGGCCTCGGCCACAGACCGCAGGAAGTCGCCGTCTCCGGCTTTGGCCAGAAGCTCAGCCAGTGGCAGTGTGTTCTCGGTCATCGGGTTCTCTCGGTCAGGGGTGAAGCCTCGCAACTCCACCCTAGCCAGACGATCCGGTGACCACCTCCGCCTACACCCTCACCGGCTCAAAATTCCCACCACCATCCCGGACGCTACCACCGCGC
>CAXUGD010000020.1:0-12500 GCA_964250355.1 uncultured Acetobacteraceae bacterium
CCATCTTCGGGCCGGCGCCATGGCGAATCGTGATGGCGGGCCGCAGCCCCGATTCCGCCAGCAGCGCCCCCGCCGCTTCCGCGACCAGCGCCTCGGCATGGGCCCGCGCCTCCTCCTCCATCGTCGCCTGGACGCCGCCCCAGGGGAGCAAGTCCGCCGGCGGCGCCACCAGCGCGAGGATCTCGCCCCCGCCGCCGGTCCTGCTCGCTCGGCGCGCGGCGCCCCGCCGCGCGCCCCGCGGCGCGGCGGCCGGCGATGCAGGAGCTGGCCCGCCGGTTGCTGGAAGCGCCCGCCCGTCCCGCGGGGCCTGCCCGCCGCGTGGTGGAATCGCTCTGCGCCGATATCGACCGTGCCCTCTGCCGCCAGGTGAACGCCATCCTGCACCACCCCGATTTCCAGGCGCTGGAGGGCAGTTGGCGAGGCCTGCACTTCCTGGTGCGCAACGCGGACCCCGGACCCGAGCTGAAGGTGCGGCTGTTCAACATCTCCAAGCGCGAGCTGGTGCGCACGCTGCGCAAATACCGCGGCACCGCCTGGGACCAGAGCCCGATCTTCCGCAAGGTGTACGAGGAGGAGTTCGGCCAGCTGGGCGGCGAACCGTTCGCGGTGCTGGTGGGCGACTACCTGCTGGACCACCGCCCGGAAGACGCGCAGTTGCTGGCCGACATGGCGATGATCGCGGCGGCTGCGCACGCCCCCTTCATCGCCGGCGCCGCCCCCAGCCTGATGCAGATGGGCAGCTGGGCAGAGCTGGCCAACCCGCGCGACCTGGTGCGCATCTTCGAGACGCCGGAATACACCGCCTGGCGGGCGCTACGCGCCTCGGTCGATACGCTGTACCTCGGCCTGTGCATGCCGCGATTCCTGACCCGCCTGCCCTACGGTGCGGCCACCGACCCGGTGGAGGCCTTCGCCTTCGAGGAGGATGCGGAGGGGCCGGACAACAGCAGCTACGTCTGGGCCAACGCGGCCTATGCGCTGGCCGCCAACATGGCGCGCGCCTTTACCCTATACGGCTGGTGCACGCGCATCCGCGGCGTGGACAGCGGCGGTGTGGTGGAAGGCCTGCCGGTGCCGGTGTTCCCCACTGCCGACGGCCAGACCGACCTGCGCGGGGTGACGGAGATCGCCATCAGCGAGCGGCGCGAGGCCGACCTGGCCGCCAGCGGCCTGATTCCGCTGCTGCAGCGCAAGAACGAAGGCATCGCCGCCTTTGTCAGCGCGCAGTCGCTGCAGAAGCCGGCGGTGTACGACGATGCCGCGGCCACCGCCAACGCCATCATCTCGGCCCGCCTGCCCTACATCATGGCGTGCTGCCGTTTCGCGCACTTCCTGAAATGCATGGTGCGCGACAAAGTCGGCTCCATGTCGTCGCGCACGCAGTTGCAGCGCTGGCTCAACGCCTGGCTCGGCCGTTACGTGGACGGCTCGCCCGAGACCAGCTCGGACGACTGGAAAGCCACCCACCCCCTGCAGGAAGCCAAGGTGGTGGTAACGGAACGCGCCGACGCCCCCGGCCAATACGACGCCACCTTCATGCTACGCCCGCACTACCAGCTAGAGGGCCTGAGCGTAGCACTGCGCCTGGTCTCCAGGCTGTCGGCGTAACACTCGGCACCTGAAGCGTCCGCATTATCGTTGAGGTACACGAGGCGGCTCCAAACCAACCGTGGCCCGTGTTGCGCTTGGGCAATGCGGGCCAATCCGGCACCAAACCTCCTGCATCGCGCAAGGGCGCGATACAGGCTACGCTTGCTGTATCCAAGGGAGCCAAATGGTATTGATGCGTTTCATAGCCGTATATGCAACCGCATGTATCATAAGCGGCAGAGCCGACGCCGCTCCTCGAGCACCAATCAACCTGCCTGAATCGGAAGCACCAAGATACATTCTTTAATCAGCGTAACTCGGGTGATCAAAGGGCGTCCAGGCGACAGTGCGAAAGTCGATCTTGGCCTGCGCGAAACCTCGAAACAACTGGTTCCGAAATACAGCATTTTTTCTTCAAGACCATGGGAAGTATTTTATACCGACGAACACTGAGAACGCCGACCTGGTTGCAGTGCCCATTCTGGCCATCAAGACGCCGACCGATGCCCAACCATGAGCTCAGATATCAAACGAACTTGCCAACGTCTTTACAAAGTCAGAAAAGCAGGGCGGACTTGGACGTCCGATCCATGCCGACGCGTAAGTAGCGTCTTACATACCTAGGTATGGGATCTTGGTGACGTGACAACAGATAGCCAAAGTGCCTACGGGGAACTGCTTGGTGGTCTTCCCGAAGACAGGCTTCTTTCGCATCGCAGCATTGACGTTATGGTTTAATCGCTTTAGCACATACTGTCAGTTCCGCTCTCGCTGGGAGAGATCGTTGAAGCTGCTGCCGAGAAATTCCACACGCGCGCGCTCGTCCAACGTCTTTCGAGAAACAGCAAGCTCTGGCCGGGACGGCCAACCCGGCGCAGTGATCGCCATCTCGCTTGTTTTTGCGACGATATACGCGGGACATACGTTTTCAGCCGATCGCAAGACGACGGCCGCTCCTCCGCGTCCTGTTTCGTCTGTGGCGCCTCGCGCGCCCATGCCCGCACGTGGCTTTTCGGGCGCCACCGTTGGGATGCCTGGCGGGGGCGGGGCGGTTCACATGCCAGGAAATATGGGCGCAAGCGCTGCGCATATCCCGGGCGGCGTGGATGGTGGGCGATCTTACGGCAACCCGGGCCTTGGCGGCAGTTCTTATGGCGGCCAGTCCGGCGTTCATGTGCCGAGCGGCCTGAACGCCGGCCGCGTGCATGTTCCCAATGCTCCCTCCGGGGAAGCCCGCAACGGCGCGGTAGTGCCCGGCGGAGCGGGCTACTCCGCGCACGTGCCGAGCCCGCGGTCTGAAGCCGGCCAGGCTCCCACCCAGCATCTCGCCGGCCCGCCGTCCACTCACGCGCTTGGTGCGGCGAATGCGGGACCGCATCACGGGGCGGGTGCGGACAAGCCCGGAACCCGGCCCGAGCACCCGGCTGCCTACCGTCGTGGGACGGGAGCGGGCGGCACCGACATCCGCGAAGCGCCGTCTTCTAAGCCGGGCGGGCGCGGAGAAATCCCGCATGTCGAACATGCAGTGTTGAAATCTCCGGCCGACGTGATTGGCGGCAGGGGCGCGCGCACCACACGGTTTCCCCCGGATATCGGGCAGCGTCGCGCCGAGGCGGGCCGCTTCCTACACACCGACCAGCAACGCGATGTTGCCCATGACCGCGAGTTTACTGCCTCGCACAAGCACGATTTCCACACCACACACGTACGCGACTTCACGCCGCGCGAGTTCGCAGCCTGGCGTGGTGGACATTGGCGCAACGAATGGCATTACGGCCGTCGTGGCTGGTGGTGGCAGGTCGGCGGCGTGTGGTACGGGTATGCCGAACCGATCTTTCCGTTTCCCGAGGAGGTGGCGCCGCTCGATGTCTATGCGACGGCACAGGTCGAAGGCGAAGACCTGGAGCAATACGAGATGCCGCCCGACGCTTTGCCCGACTCTCCAAACCCTGGCGGTCTGCCGCGCATAGCGGCGCTGCCGGCCGCGCCGTCGGGTTCGTACACCTGCGGCGATCCGGACGGTCCTTTCCCCGACGTGGCGCGTTGCGGCCAGCCCTGGCAATTCCAGCCCGTACAGGCCCAGGAGGCTACACCATGACGTTCAAGGGTGTCGTGAGACTCGCGGCGTTCGGCTGCCTGCTGGCCGGATGCGCCAACAAATACGATTCCGTAACGCCGGAACTGCAAGCCAGCATGTTGGATGACTTGAAGGCGGGCAAGCAAAACCTGGATTGCGGCCAGAAATGCCTGTTCACCTGGGCTGCGCAGGCCGGCAGTATTCACGCGCTCGACCTAGCGGAGAACTGGACCGCGCTGGCCGTGCGCGTGATGCAGATCGGCTACGGCGAAGACCTGTCGTACTATTACTTGGGCCAGGCCGCGCAGGGCCTTGGCTACCACCCGGCGGCGATCATCTACTACGGCACCGCGCTGCAACTCTCCACGGGTTTGAACCCGTTGACGAAATGCGCCAGCGGACAATCCACCGGAAACGACCCGTGCCAAGGTGTTGACATCGTAGGCTCCATCCCGGTTCTGATCCAGGCGTCCCGCGACGCGATGGCGCAGCAGGCCGCCCAACAGGCAGCCGAGCAAGCCGCGGCCGCGCCGCCTCCGGTCGCGCACCCCCGTCGTCGCCATCATGCTCCTGCCGCGCCAAGCGCTGCGCCGGCCGACAGCAGTGATGGGACGGGGGGGTCAGGGCTGGCCATGCCGCCGCCGCCGACCACCTCGCCTTAACGCGTCCGACCGGCCGATCAGGGTGCAAAAATAATGTCTCCGCCCGCCCGCATGGCCGCCCTGCTCGGCGGCATCGTCGTCATCGCCGCCGCCGGCGTTGGCCTGGACGTGTATCTGCGCCGGCCTGCTATCGAAACACCGCTGGTGCCGGCCCCGGAACCGGCGCCGGGTTTGGACATGCCGCCGAAGGAGGCGCAGGAGCATCAGGCGCTGTTCGACGCATCGAAGATCGAGTTTGTCCACTTCGTGCGGCCGTTCAGCCTGGTGCGCGATAGCGCCGCCTACGTTGCCCCAAGCAGCGATGCGCCACAATTCTATCCGCTCCGCAGTGGCACGCCACTTATGTCGGTGAGCAAGTCCCGGGACGGCATCTGGATCATCTCGCTGATGCAGGACGGTCAGGCAGCCTATTTGCCGGCCGCGGACCTTGGCCCCTACGCGGCGCCCGCTCAACCGTCCCCCTTGCCCACGCCCGGGCTGTCTGGGGCTGCCACGGTTGTCGATACGGCGACGCTCGACGTCGATGGCCAGCGGGTCAGCTTGTTCGGCATCACCGGCCTGGGCGGCAGCTACGCCGACAAGCTTGGCAAGCTGATCGCCGCCCAAGGCGGGCAGGTGGACTGCACGGCAAAAGGTCAGCAATACGTCTGCAGGTTGCCTAACGGCAACGACATCGCGCGCGTCATGCTGTTCAACGGCACAGCCATACCGAACGGCGACGCCCCTGCCGACTACCGCAGGCAGGACGACGCCGCCAAGGCCGCCCCTAGAGGTCGCTGGCAGTAGCGCGCGGCAGCACGCCGCCTGGATGCCGCACGTTCATCGGAGGCCGGGTTCATAGGCCGGCCGCAGCGTGGTATGGTCCGGGCGGACGTCGGATACGATCGGATGGCAGTAGGCACAGCAGCGGAGTCCGGCGTGGAGGAATGGGTGCTGGACGGCATCTTGGGCCAGGAGCACTGGACGCGGCGAGGCGGCCGTTTCGCCTCGGTGGCGTTGGGGCAGGCGCGTGCAAAATCCCTGACGCTGTCTGACGGGTCGTTCGAGTTGGAGCAGCTGGGCCTTCGCAGCGGCAGGTGCGCGCATCCAGGGCCCTGGCCCAACGCATTGTCGTACTGCCCGCAATGCGGAACGAAACTCGCCGAACCCGCTCCTCTGCCTCCCCCCCAATCCTGGTCGGCACCGTTCGGCAACGCGGCCGGGCTGCCGGTGCTGGACCCCGTGTCCGACCTTGCGCCGGTATCGGGCACCCGGCGTGAGGAGAAGCTTCCCGGCGCCTCGGACCTAGCCTTTCTGGTCGCAGGTGCCCCACCCTATCTGTTCGCCTACGACCTGGCGAGCGGCATGCTGCGTGTGCGCCGGGAGTCGGACCGGCAATGGCAGGAGCTGACGCAGCTGCAACGGGCGGACCGGCTGCCCCGTTGGGCGTGGTCGGCCTGCGTGTTGCCAAGCGATCATGCAGCCAGTCACGAGCTCGCCCTGGCGACCAACGCGGGCCCTGTCCTGGTGCGCTTGGCCGCCGATGCACCGCTCGCGACCGTGCGCCCGCAAGCCGCCGATGGGATCAGCGACGGCCTTGGCGGCGTTGCCTGCCTGCGCGGCCGCCCCGTGATGCCGGTGCTGCTGGCGTCGGGCCTGGGACTAGCCTGGTTGCCCGAAGGCGCCCCGGCCTGGCGCATTCTGCCGGCACAGGGCGGCTTCGGCGCCAACGACCCGGCCGCGCGGGGCCGGTTTGCCGTGCCCACCGTGCATGGTGGCGACGCTTTCTGGTGCAGCGTTGCGGGGCTGCTGTCCGTGTCGGTATCGGGCGATAGCATAACGGCGGAGTATCGGCCGTGGCCGGGGGACCGGTCGCCGGTGCTGAGCATCCGTCCGTTGCAGTCTGATAACGGCACGCTGTATCAGCTCGTGCGACGCGGCGACGACCTTCCGGTGTTTCGCAGCCTGACATTGCCGGACCGCGAGGCGGAGGAGCGGCCGTTCCGCCTGTGCCTGAGCAGCGGTAATGCGGTGTTCGTGGACGGCAAGCGGCGCCGCCTGCCCTGGGACGAGACCGGCAGCCGCGCCGAGTACTCCCTCGGCGACGACGAGTTCATCTTGCCGCTGCTCGCCTTCGGTCCCCGGCGCTTTCTTGTAGCCGTCTGTTCCGGACGCACCACGCTTTCGAGTTTCGTGGAGAGTTCGGGCATCCCGCCCGCTGCCCGCTCCTGCCGGCTGGCCTTTTCGCCCGCAACCAAAACCCTGATCCCGCTGGACCGGCGGTTCGATGTGGCCTCGGCATGGGACCTCGTGCCGTTCGTCTTCCGAGACCGGCTCTACGCCTATGCGGCCAGCACCAACGAGTGCTGGAGTTGGGCGCTGGAGCCGGCCAGTTGAGACTCGCGTGGCTCGTCCTGCTGCTTGCTGCCGCCTGCTGCCGGTGCCCGCAGGCCCGCGCGGCCTGTCCCGGCGCGCAGGATGGCGTGCCCTCCGTGTATCTTGTGCAGAACTCGGGCTGGATGGAGCCTTTCTACACCGATCCGCACTCCGCTTTCCGCCAGCTTGTGACCGCCCTGATCGAGGCGACGGCGGGCGGCGGTGCGGCTACCGTGGCCGACTTCAACCAGAACGGCCAGTTGCCGGGCCGCAGCTCGCCGCATGTCTATTACTGCGGCACGGCGGATCCGGCGCAGGTGGCTCGCGCGGTGGACGCCATCGACCTGCCGCGCATGGTGGGCGGCCGGCTGACTGACGCCGACTTCGATGGCGCCTTGGTGCGTGCGATCAACACCATCCTGGACGGCCAGTCCGGCATCATCTGGATCGTGACCAACAACAAGAACTCGCCCAGCAACAGCCAGCAGATAAACGACAACACGCGCGCGTTCGCGGCCCGGCTGAGCAACACCGCCGCCCTGCCGGCCATCGTGGCCTACCCCATCCGGATGCGGGTGCAGGGGCGGCAATATACCGAGAACGGGCTGATCATCTATGGCATCGCCTACGGCGCGCCGGCAGCCTCCAGACTTGGCGACCTGGTGCGCGGCGCAGCCCTGGGCCAGTTGTTCCCCGACCCAGCCGTCAGATTGAAGCCGCTGGCGCAGGCGCCGCTGGTCTTCACGCCCGTCAGCACGCCGTCCAGCAGTCTGACCGTGGGCGTGGCACCAGACGGTACCCTGGTCTTTGACGGCGTGCCTGGGGGCCGCCCTTCGGTGCTGCAGGTGGATGGCACGCTTGCCTCCGAATACTATCCGCAAGTGATCGACGAGGCCCGCGTGCAGGTGGCCTGGCAGGACCTGCAGGTGCAGGGCGCATCGCCGCTGGACACGCTGCGCGGCGGCGTGGAGCCTGCCGTGCTCCATCGGCTGGCGCCACGCGACGTGTTGCAGGGCGTGCATCTGCACATCGATGTGCCGGCCATACCCCGTCAGGCCGGGCTGGCGGGGTTGTTGCAGAAGGATGTCACTGTCACCGGCGCGCTGGCCATCAGCCTGTCGGACATGCGGCTGGTCTTGCCCGACCAGTTCCGTGACAAGATGGCGCAGATAGCGGCACTCGACCAGTTGCCGGCCGTATTCTTCGATTACAAGACGGTGTCGGCAGCTGAGACGATCGTGCCCGTGCGCATGGTTGTGCGCTTCTCCGCGGCACCGCTGATCACCGGCCTGGCAGGGCTCGCGGCCTGCTTGACGGCGCTGGCCGCGATGGCCCTGCTGCTGCGGCGCGAGCGCGAGCAGGTGGCGATATTGGCCGGGCAAAGCCGCCGCGTTCGGCTGCGCGCGTTCGAGACGCGTCCGATGTCCCTGCCCGACGGCCGGCGTTTCCGCGTGCGCGGCAGCCTGACGGGCCCAGCGCGGGTAACCGAGATCGACCGGGGCGGCAAGGCATGAGAGCTACGGCGGCAGGTATCAGGAGGGTAACGACATGAGCAGCGCGTCCGGTCAGCCGAGGGATTTCTCCCTGCGCCCGTTGCCGGCTTCTCCGCAACAACCGCCTACCCGCCCGCCGGATGGCCACACCGATGCTGCGACCCCAAGTGTGGTGTTGGATTTTCCGCGCGGGGCCTCGTCCAACGACATGGTCATCGCCGGCGCCATCTTGGGAGTGCTGGCCGTCGTGTTCTTCTTTGTGCGCGGCGGCGTGCGGCGGCATCTGATCGCCGAGCGCGCATCACTATCATCGGCCAGCAGCGCGGGATGGGCGGTGTTCGCGTTTTTGTTGAGTCTGTCTGCAACCGTCGTGTTCGGTCAGTTCGCTAACCTGTGGAACATGCTGGCCTTCACCGTGCCGATGGGCCTGCTGATCTTGGTGACTCTGGTCCTGTCGGTCATCCTCTACGGCGCTGCCGCGCGCGGACGCCGCTAGGCATGTCCGGGCGGGCCGGCCTGGCCACTTGCCGCCAATGCGCATCCGTCTCTTTCGACGAGCATTCTTATCGGCCGCTGAGCGAGCATGGACCGACGGTGCTCCAAGCCTGCGACCGCCGGAGCATCCCAGATGTCAGCTAGCACCACCGAGGAAGCGCGCAAGACCGACGAGGTAGCGACCAAGCTGCGTCCAACCCTGTTTGTGGGCCTTGGCGGAACCGGCAAGGAAATCCTTCTTCGCCTGCGCCGCCGCATCTTGCAGAACGACTGGGGCGGGCAGCGCATCAGCGACCTGGCGCGGTTTCCGATCGCCTCTTTCATGTACTTCGATACGGATACCACAGACGCGATCGAGAGCGATCGTTCGCAACGGACCGATCCGCTGGCCCGCGCGGTGGCTTTTCGCGAGAACGAAAAGCTGCAGAAGCGCGTCGATATCCGGCACTACATGAACGAGCTGGATACTTATCCGCTGATCCAGGCCTGGCTGCCCGAGGCGGATTTGTCATCGATCAACACGGAGAAGGGCGCGGGCCAGGTCAGGGCCATATCGCGGCTGCTGTTCTTCGACCAGTTCAAGAATTTGCAGACGATGCTGCGCGAGAAGGGCGATATGCTGCTGAACAGCGTTGGCCGGCAGAACGACCTGGCGCACCTCAACCTCGATATCGAACACCAGTTGCGCGTCGTGGTCGTCTGTTCGGCGGCTGGCGGCACCGGGTCGGGCAGCTTCATCGACCTCGGCCTGGCCGCACGCTCGATGCGCAACCCGCGCCCGGCGCAGACCGACCTGGTCCTGTTGCTGCCTGGCGGGTTCAAGGGTGCAAACTATCAGCGCGTGAACGCCAACGCGTTCGCGGCGCTGATGGAGCTGGAGCACGTGATGCGGCCGCAAAGCCAGCCGCCCTACGCCACGCGCTGGACCAATCAGGAAGGTCCGCTGTCCAACCTCTCGCCTTATGACGACGTGTTCCTGGTGGACTCGCGCAATGTGCTGCTCGCCGGGACTGACAAGATCGACCAGATCTACGACATGGTCGCCGACATCCTGTTCGAGGATTTCGGCGGCAGTGAATTTGCAGCCCGCAAGCGGTCCATCTCGCCGAACCAAGCGCAATTCAAGGTCGTGAACTACCTGCCGCCGCTCTCGCCGAAGGTGGGCGAGAGGTCGCTCAGCTATAGCTGCGCGTATTCCAGCTTCGGGCAGTCCACGATCGACACGAAAGCCAAGGTCGCCATCGACACTGCCGTGGCGCAGAGCGTCAAGGCGATGGTCAGCGCGTATTTCAACGTGGCGACGTCCGATTCCGGCCGGCTGCCCACGCCGGAGGAGCGCGACCGGTTCCTGGCCGAAGAGTTCCTGGTGCAGCCGACCTCGTTCGAGGAGCTTGTGGACGGCATCAAGGACCGCAGCGCCATCAACGAGTTCGCCCTGGTTGACGCCTTGCTGCAACTGGAGAGCGGCGAGACCATCCCGGGCAATCTGACCGTGCAGGTTCACGCAGCCTATGAAAGCGCCCCGTTCCAGGGCGTGGACCTGAAAAACCTTCCCGTCCTGGTCAGGCAGGAATTCGACCAGCGCCGCGCCGACATACTGGGCGGCATGGAACACAACGCCGCCGTGGGACCGTCCGCGGCACTGGTCGGCAGCGCCCGCCAGCGGATGACGCGGCGCAAGCGCGGCTCCGCCCAGGGCGGCGTCCGCAACACGCTGTTCGCCTATCTCGACAACCGCGCGCGCGGCGGATTGGACTACACGATCCGCCTGGTCGAGGACAGCAAGCTGCGATTGGACAGCGTGATACGCGATCTGGCTGCGGTGGAGCAACGCTATACCGAGCGCGCCGAGGAGACGCGCCAGCTGTTCGAGCGCTCGCTGGAGAACCTGAAGGAAGCCGTGGCCGGGCGCTTCCTGCTCGGGCCGGACCGCAAGGCGATCGACCGCTACCTGGAACATCTGCGGATCGAGACGGCGTACTACACCACCATGCTGCTGCGGCGGCAGGCGGCGGTGGAGGCAGCGCTGTTCCTGCGCGAGATGTCCGACGAGCTCGGCACGCGCCGCGGGGTCGATGCGGAGGGCCAGACGCAGTGGGACGGCGCCATCGCCGAGCTGGTTCATGGCCGCCGGCTCGTCAAGCAGACGCTGGACGGCTTCGACAGCGAGATCGCGCTGTTGCGCGATGCCGTGGCGCGCGTGGATGCCGGTACCTACGTGGTGCTGCCGGATGCGGACGCGGAAGCCGACGCCATGCTGGCCAGCAAGCCCGCCGAGATCGAGCAGTGGGCGCAGGAGGCGTTCCGCGACGAAGGCGGCTCGCGCAAGCTGTTCCCCGTTCTGGAAGACGACGTGCAGCGCAACCTGCTGCTGGGCAAGCTGCGCGGCTTCGCGTTGCGCGAACTGACGCCGCGCGCGCAGAAGCTGCGCACCATCCACGATATCCTGCTGGCGATGAGCCCCAGGGACCGGCTGGCGATCTTCGAGAAGGCGATGGTACGGGCAATGCCGTGGCTGAACGCGGGTTTCGGCCACCTGGGCGACGCCATCGCCATGGCCGACCGTTACAAGCTGCTGATCGCGGTCGAGGACCGCACCCGGTTCAGCGCCGATTTCGACCGCGAGATCCGTCAGGTCATCCCCACGGGCCGGCTGGGTTTCCAGCATTACGAGGTGGTCAGCTCCGGCCTGCGAAACCGCATCATCATCTATTGCGAGCTGAGCGGCGTGCCGCTCGACTGCATCGAGCCGCTGCGCGCCGATTGGCGCGATTGCTACCGCGCCGAGCTGCCCAAGGCGTTCCCGCTGCACAACCACAAGCAGAGCTCGCGCTTTCCCAACCCGGTCGTGCCCACGGGTGCGGAAATCGACGAGATGCGTGCGGTGATGTCGCTGTTCCTGCGCGCCGTTTGCTTCGGCATCGTGCGCCGCGCCAACGGGCCGGAAGCGACGTACCAGATGCATATCGGCCTGGGCGACTGGGTCGATATCGGCACGGAACGCGACATCCGCGCCGTCGGGTTCGCTTCGGCCAGCCATCGCCAGAACGTGCGCGAGCGGGTTGAGGCATTCGAGCGCGCGCTGGCCCCGATGCAATTGCTGGCGGCCTCCGCCCTGTTGGACTGGACCGGCAAGCGGGCCTATGCCGCGCGGCTGGTGAAGATCGGCCCGAACCAGACCGACCGTGTGCCCGGCTTGGTGCAGCGCGTGGCGCTGGAAGTGGGCGCCGGCTACATGAGCCGCTTTCGCGCGACACCTGGCGCACGCGACATCGCCAGGCCCGACGATGTGAAGGCGGAGCTGCTGGCCGCCATACCGCAGTGGACGGACGAGGTGGCGGACAGCGTTGACGACACCGACCCGATGGATGCCAGCCGCGATCCCAACGACATTGAGGCTGTCCGCGCTGTCAGCAAGCGCTGCATCACGCCGGCGCAGTTCACGCCGGAGGCGCTACAGGCGCTGGTCGCCAGGCTCGCGCCCGGTTACGCAGGCCAGGCAGGCTCCGCGGCGCCGGTCGCCCCCGTATTCAGTAAAGCTACGGGTTCGGCGAGCTGGTACGTTTCGGAAAACAGGCAGGTGACGGGGCCATTCGGCCTGGACCGGCTGGCGCAGATGGTTGGCACACTCAAGCCGGCCACCAACGTGCTGGAGGCTGGTACTCGGCAATGGGTCAAGCTGCGTGACGTGCCCCAGTTGCTGGCCCTGATCGACGTGCCGCCCCCGCCGCCCGACGAGGACGAGATACCGCCCCCGCCGGACGATTGATTCCCGGGCTGCGGCTGCTACAGCAGACGTGAGCGAGGCCGGGGCAGTCAGTGCGGAAC
>CAXUGD010000020.1:17500-18614 GCA_964250355.1 uncultured Acetobacteraceae bacterium
AGCCGTCAGAGTATCTGACGACTGATCGCTGGGGGCTGAAAACTTCCTTACTCAGCATTAAACGCCTCTGATCGTACCCGCTGCGGTCTTGGAGCCATGCGTGTCGCCACGCACAGACATCCGGTCAGACTGGCTGACCGCAGCACGCCCAGAGACGCACCAGAACCTGATTCACATAAACAAAGACCAACATCGCCCAATACAGCCGCCGGCACACCGTGCCCGCAACCCACCGTAGAGGAACGACGATTAGACACAGCCAGCCAACCCACATCGGGGCCAGACCAAACCTGTCCAAACTCATGCTTCTCCGTAGAACCGACCTTATCACCAGCCGCCCAGCCTCAACACCCATCCCGCACGATGGTGGAGACTATCGGGATCGAACCGATGACCCCCTGCTTGCAAAGCAGGTGCTCTCCCAGCTGAGCTAAGCCCCCATTCAGGTGTCAGCTGTCAGCCTTCAGTCGTCAGACCAGAAGGACTCCCTTGAAGGTTCCATTCCCTTTCTGACGACTGACAGCTGAAAGCCGACGACTGATAAATGGGCCAGGGAGGATTTGAACCTCCGACCCCACGCTTATCAAGCGTGTGCTCTAACCAGCTGAGCTACTAGCCCCGGGTCAGGAATCAGCAGTCGGCGTTCAGTCATCAAATAAGATAACGAAGCTGCTGCGCTCATTCCCGACATGGATGGTCCAGTCGTGGCAAGCTGCTGTCTCGTCTGGTGACGGAAAGCTCCATGCCGACAACTGTTCTACGGGGAAGGGATACGTGGACGGCGCCCGGCCTGGGCACCCAACCTTGTGAACGCACCTGACGGCGAGTCCGCCTCGGTCATCCGACCAAGGACTTGTTGGAGCCAGCCAAAGCGCCAATCCCGTTCCCATCTCTGGAAACTGCAAACCGGCCACTGTCAGCTGAACATCCTTGAAAGGAGGTGATCCAGCCGCAGGTTCCCCTACGGCTACCTTGTTACGACTTCACCCCAGTCGCTGACCCGACCGTGGTCGGCTGCCCCCATTGCTGGTTGGCGCACCGGCTTAAGGTCGAACCAAATCCCATGGTGTGACGGGCGGTGTGTACAAGGCCCGGGAACGTATTCACCGCGGCA
>CAXUGD010000021.1:0-18363 GCA_964250355.1 uncultured Acetobacteraceae bacterium
GCGCGGCCAGGGCGCGGCCGGCCAAGCCGCACTCGACCGGCTGGTGGGCCGGCTCGCCGCGGCCGCCGGCGTGCAGCCCGCACCGCGCACGACCGTGCTGGATGTGGACGGTGTGAACGCCTTCACCTTGCCGGACGGCCGTATCCTGGTTCTTAAGGGACTGATCGACCAGGCACAGGACCCCGACGAATTCGCCGGTGTGCTCGGCCACGAGCTGGGCCACGTGCGCCGCCACGACCCCACCCGCGAGGAGTTGCGCCGGCTGACGCTCAACATGCTGGCCCGCAGCATCGGCTGGGGCGGCGACGTGGCCGGCCAGGTGACGGCATTGTCGTACAGCCGGCGCATGGAAGCCCAGGCCGACGCCAGCGCGCTGGCAACGCTGCGCCGCGCAGGGCTGCGCAGCGACGGGCTGGGCCGCTTCTTCGCACACCTGCAGGCTAGGATCGGCCACGACCCGGTGCCTTCGTTTCTGTCCGACCACCCCAGCACCAGCCTGCGCGCCGCCGGGCTGCGTGGCGACGCACAGGGTGCGCCAGCCATGGACTCGGAATCGTGGGAGAGTGTGCGTGATATTTGCCATACGGCGAGGTAGAAGAAGCAAGTCTCATTCGTTACGCTGCCGCCATCTGTGGAACCGCACACCTGAACACGCTAGGGTTTAAAAAACTGCTTCCCTTGCCTTCTTCTCCACGGCTCTACGGGCTCATATGGTTCCGTTATCAAAACATCGCCCGCCCGACCCGCTGATTTCCGTTATCGTTCCGGTCTATAACGAAGCCGAGGCGATCGACGCGTTCCTGAACCAGGTCGGCCCGGAAATCACCCGATCCGGCGTGCGGTTCGAGACGATTTTCGTCAATGACGGCTCGACCGACGCCACGCTGCCCCTGCTGATCGCCCGTGCCCAGCAGCGGCCCGGCCTGCGCGTGGTCAACCTCTCGCGCAATTTCGGCAAGGAAGCTGCCATGACAGCCGGGCTGGACCAGGCACTGGGGGATGCTGCCGTGCTGATCGACGTCGATCTGCAAGACCCGCCCGAGCTGCTGGGCCGCTTCGTGGCGCTGTGGCGCGAAGGCTACGACGTGGTCTATGGCTTGCGCCAAAGCCGGCAGGGCGACGGCCGGCTCAAGACACTCACCGCGGGCCTGTTCTACTCGGTGTTCAACTGGATGTCGGCCACGCCGATCCCGCACAACGTGGGCGACTTCCGGCTGATCGACCGCCGTGTGGTGGCGGCCCTACGCCAGATGCCGGAACGGGGCCGTTTCATGAAGGGCCTGTTCGCCTGGGTGGGCTACCCGTCGGTTGCCGTGCCCTATGTGCGCCCGCCGCGCCGGCTCGGTCACAGCAAGTGGAACTATTGGCGGCTGTGGAATTTCGCCCTCGACGGCATTGTGAGCTTCTCGACCGCACCCCTGCGCATCTGGACGTATTTCGGCGTGCTGATCGCCTTGGCCGCGCTGGGCTATGCCGGGTTCATCGCCGTCTACACTCTGGTCAGAGGCACCGGCGTGCCCGGCTACGCCTCGCTGATCGTCGTGCTGCTGTTCAGCACGGCGGCCAACCTGATCTCGCTGGGCATGATCGGCGAGTATGTCAGCCGCCTGTTTGTGGAGACCAAGCAGCGGCCGATCTACTTGCTGGAGGGTCTCTACCAGCACTCCCCCGAAGGGCCGTCTGCCGATGGATCTTAAGGAGACCGAGATCCTGGGCGGCGAGGTGGCTACCCACTGGTACTACCGTGCCAAGGCCGCCGCCATGGCCCGCCTGTTGCGCGGCACGCCGGCGGGCGAGCTGCTGGACGTGGGCGCGGGTTCCGGCTTCTTTGCCCGCTACTGGCTGGACCACAGCCAGGCCAGCGGTGCGGTCTGCGTCGATCCCAACTACCCCGATGACCGCGAGGAGGATCAGCACGGCAAGCCCGTCCGTTTCCGCCGTAGCATCGCGCGATTCGAGGGCACGCTGGTGCTGATGATGGACGTGCTGGAGCATGTGCCGGACGACGCGGCCCTGCTGGCGGAGTACGTGGCGCGCGTGCAGCCCGGCACACGCTTTCTTCTCACCGTTCCGGCCATGCAGTGGATGTGGAGCGGCCACGACGTGTTCCTGGAACACTACCGCCGCTACTCGCTGCGCCAGGTCGAGCGGCTGTTGGCCTGCGCCGGCCTGCGCCGCTTGGCCAGCAGCTACTATTTCGGCCTGACCCTGCCGCTGGCTGCCGGCCTGCGCCTCGGCCGGAAAGCGGCATGTGGACGGGCGCCGGCAGCGAGATCCGACATGGCGGCGTTGCCCGGACCGCTGAACGCGCTGCTTTGGCAGGTTTGCCGCGCAGAGCTGCCGCTGTTCGGTTTCAACAGGCTCGGCGGCCTGTCGGTTTTCGCGCTGGCGCAGAAGTAGGCCAGGCCCACGATCGCCCTCGTCGATGCGGACGGAGCCATGTCATGCCGCACGCCCGGGGAGGTGAGCGGCGCTATCGAGGCAGCGGCCCCGTCATCTGCTCCGGCCGGACCCAGGCATCGAACTGCTCGCCGGTGAGATGGCCGAGCGCCAGCGCGGCCTCCCGCAGGCTGGTCTCCTCCCTGTGCGCCTTGAGCGCGATCTGGGCGGACTTCTCGTAGCCGATATGCGGGTTCAGCGCGGTGACCAGCATCAGCGAGTTCGCCACGTTCTGTGCGATGCGCTTCCCGTCCGGCTCGATGCCGCGCGCGCACCCCACGTCGAAGGCGAGGCAGCCATCGGCCAGCAGGGCCACGCTTTCCAGCAGGTTGTGCAGCATCACCGGCTTGAAGACGTTGAGCTGAAAATTGCCCTGGCTGCCGCCAAAGGCCACGGCGGCGTCGTTGCCGAACACCTGCACCACCACCATCGTCAGCGCCTCGGACTGGGTGGGGTTCACCTTGCCGGGCATGATGGAGGAGCCCGGCTCGTTCTCCGGAATGCGTATCTCCGAAAACCCCGCGCGCGGCCCGCAGGCGTACCAGCGCACGTCGTTGGCGATCTTCATCAGCGCGCCGGCCAGCGTGCGCAGAGTCGCGCTGACGGTCACCATGGCATCGTGCGCCGACAGGGCGGCAAACTTGTCGGGTGCCGAGACGAAGGGGAACCCCGTCTCCTGGGCGATGTGGTGCGCCGTGCGCGCGCCGAACTCCGGGGGCGCGTTCAGCCCGGTGCCCACGGCCGTGCCGCCGATGGCAAGCTCGTACAGCCCCGGCAGCTCGGTGCGGATGCTGCGCACGGCACCGTCCAGCTGCGCCACCCAGCCCCCGATCACCTGTCCCAGCGTGACAGGGGTGGCGTCCTGCAGGTGGGTGCGCCCGATCATGACCACGCCGGCAAACGCCTGCGCCTTTTCGTGCAGCGTCGCGCGCAGTTGGGCCACCGCGGGCAGCAGCCGGTGCTCGATCTGCTCGATAGCGGCCACGTGCATGGCGGTGGGGAAGGTGTCGTTGCTGGATTGGCTGTGGTTCACGTCGTCGTTCGGGTGGATCGGGCTTTTGCTGCCGACCGTGCCACCAGCCAGCTGGATGGCGCGGTTGGCGATCACCTCGTTGGCGTTCATGTTGGTCTGCGTGCCCGACCCGGTCTGGAACACCACCAGGGGGAACTCGGCATCCAGCCCGCCCTCGATCACCTCATCGGCGGCGCGCACGATCAGATCGACCTTGCCGGCCGGCAGCTCGCCCAGCTCGCCATTGGCCAGGGCGGCCGCCTTTTTCAGCAGCCCCATCGCCCGGATGACCGGCCGGGTGAAGCGGAACCGGTCGGTGCCGATCGGGAAGTTCTCGATGGAGCGCTGGGTCTGTGCCCCCCACAGGTGGTCCGCCGGCACGGGCAGGCTGCCCATGGCGTCCTTTTCCATGCGGGTGGCAGGGGCGGCGGTGTCGGGTGCGGGCATGCTCGGCATCATCCTGTGCGGCGGAGGACGGCTATCGCACCGCGCGCCGGTTTGAAAGGTGCGCAGCCCTCCTTGCCGGGCCGCTGAACCCACCCGGGGGCAGGGCAGGGGCCCGCCTGGCGGCCCTGGGCTGCTCCCCCGCGAAGCCTATCTAGACGGCATGCTTCGCCTCACCGAGATCAAGCTCCCCCTCGACCACAGCCAATCCGAACTGGCCGAAGCGGCCCGGGCGCAGTTGGGCGTGCAGCCCAGCGCCGTGCACGTGTTTCGCCGCGGCCACGATGCGCGCAACCGGCGGGCAATCCAGCTCGTCTATACGCTGGACGTGGCCGTGGAGGACGAAGACGCGGTGCTGGCGCATCTCGCGGCCGACCCGCACGTGGCGCGCACGCCGGACACGGCGTACCGCCTCGTGGCCCGGGCACCGGCCAGGCTGGCCGCCCGCCCCGTGGTGGTCGGCGCCGGGCCGTGCGGGCTGTTTGCCGCCCTGGCACTGGCGCAGATGGGCTTCCGGCCGATCATCCTGGAACGCGGCCGCGCGGTCCGCCAGCGCACGGCCGACACCTTCGCACTGTGGCGCCACGCCAGGCTGACGCCGGAGAGCAACGTGCAGTTCGGCGAGGGCGGGGCGGGCACCTTTTCGGACGGCAAGCTGTGGTCCGGCATACGCGATCCCGCCCATCTCGGCCGCCACGTGCTGGAAACCTTTGTCCGCGCCGGTGCGCCGGACGAGATCCTGGTCGCCGCCAAGCCGCATATCGGCACCTTTCGCCTGGTCACCGTGGTGGAGAGCCTCCGCGCCGAGATCGAGCGGCTGGGAGGTGAGTACCGCTTCTCCACCCGCGTCACCGACCTGGTCCTGGGCCGCACGCGGATGGGTGAGCAGCGGGTCGAGGGGTTGGTGCTGGATGGCGGCGTCGCGCTGGAGGCGAGCCAAGTGGTGCTGGCGCCGGGCCACTCCGCGCGCGACCTGTTCGCCGTGCTGGCGCAGCGCGGGGTGCACCTGGACCAGAAACCGTTCTCGGTCGGCGTGCGGATCGAACACCCGCAATCGGTGATCGACCGCGCGCGATGGGGCAGCTTTGCGGGCCATAGGGCGCTGGGGGCGGCGGATTACAAGCTGGTGCACCACGGCACCGGGGGCCGCTCCACCTACAGCTTCTGCATGTGTCCCGGCGGCACCGTTGTGGCCGCCACCTCCGAGCCGGGCCGGGTGGTGACCAACGGCATGAGCCAGTATTCGCGCGCCGAGCGCAACGCCAATGCCGGCCTAGTGGTGGCCGTAGGTCCGGCCGATTTCGGCGCGGACGGCGAGCATCCGCTGGCCGGCATCGCCTTCCAGCGCCGGCTGGAGGAGCGAGCCTTTGCTGCCGGTGGCGGCATATACGCGGCACCCGGCCAGCGTGTGGGCGATTTCCTGGCCGGACGGCCCAGCACGTCGCTGGGCGAGGTGGTGCCCTCCTACAAGCCGGGTGTGGTGCCCACCGATCTATCGCTCTGCCTGCCCGCCCCGGTGCTGGACGCGATACGCGCGGCGCTGCCGGCCTTTGCCCGTCGCATCCCCGGCTTCGACATGGCCGACGCGGTGATGACAGGGGTGGAAACGCGGACCTCCAGCCCGGTGCGCATCACGCGCGGCGAGGATTTTCAGAGCCTGAACACGGCGGGGTTGTACCCGGCGGGCGAGGGTGCGGGCTATGCGGGCGGTATCCTGTCGGCCGCGGTCGATGGGATACGGGTGGCCGAGGCTTTAGGGAGGCAAGCAGTCGTTTTTTGATGCTTGCTGCTGTGGAAACAGGACGTTTTCAGCGTGTCGCCCGGAACGGCTCGGACGGCGCGGATTTATGCCCGTTGATGTTGAACGGATAGACCCGGTACCAGACCGGCCCGGCTGGCATCGCAGGGTCCTGCCACCCGCCGCTGAGGTCGGTCGCGCAGGCGTCGCACACGACGCTCCACGTGCCGGGTGAGGAGGGGTCGGGCGAACGCTCGACCGTATAGCTGCTGGCCCCGGCCGCGCCGCGCCACAGCACGTGGCCGCGTACGGCACCGATGATCTCCGGCTGCGGCGGCAGCAGGTAGGCGGGTGCGAGCGGGATATCTGAAATTGCATAGGCAAGCCGGCGCAACGCCCGGCCGCGCGCCTGCATCTCGGACTGCGCCATGTCGGCCGTCTTGATACCGGGAAAATACAGCCCGGCCACGCCGCGGGCGGGGTCGGGCGGCGGCACCGGCATGTATCCGCCGGTGGCCGCGTGCGCTTCCAGCCGGCCTGCCACGGCGCCGGTAAGGCTGCGCTGCCGGGAGATGGCATTTTCCCAGCCCTGCAGGTCGTCGGGCGTTTTCCACATGGCCGGCGTCCAGCCGATGCTGTCCAGCATATACACCTTGCCGGTTGCCGCAACGGCATCGGCAACCTCGCCCAGTTTCAGGCGGGCTGCCACCGGGTCCGGCCCGGTGGCCAGGTCGTCGCCCACAATATCGACGCTGGGTGTCGCATATGCGGCAGCCGCGACCGCCCGGGGCGCCTGTGCCTCGATCCGGCCGGCGAACACGCCGCTCTCGTAGAGGTGGCGCGGGTCGGCCAGCTTCAACGTGTGCCCCAGCCACTCCACCCAGCCCGCCACCGCCGCACCGTCGGCCGACCCCGCACAGGCCAGGCAGTTCTCCCACGCCATGATCGTCGGGTCGTCGTGATAGGGCGTGCCGGTCAGTGTGTTCACATGCCCCAGAATCTGGGTCAGGCCCGCCAGGAAATCGGCCCGCACGCCCGCATCGGTGAAGAACAGGCTGGGGTCGCCCAGCCCGCGCCGGCGCAGCGCCGTGCAGATGATGCTCAGGGCGTTCTTGGCACAGTCACGGCCCTGGTCGGCCAGCGGCACGATCACCTTCAGGCCCATGTCACGCGCCGTCTTTAGAACCAAGTCGAGTTCCGCCAGCGCCTCGGGCGACGGCCGGATCGGCTGCACGCGCACCACGGTCGCGCCCAGCGCCTGCACGGTGCCCAGCGCGTCTCCTATCTCGTAGGCGTTTGGCTGGCCGGGCGGCGGCGAACCGTCCGGACGCACGCCCAGCCAGCCGATGTCGTAGCCCATGAAGCGCATTGGGCTGCCCAGCTGCGTCAGGCGCGTATCGGCGCGGGCAACGAAGTCCCGCGGGTCCGGCTGGTTGGCCAGCGTGGCGTAGGGCTGCTGGGCGTGGGCGGGCCGGACGGCGGCACCCAGTGCCAATGTCAGGCACGCGGCCCATGCGGCAGCGCGCATCAGGGCCGGCCGATGCTCAGGTAGCGCAGGCCGGCAGCTTCCATGGAAGCCCGCTCGTACATGTTGCGCAGATCGACGATCAGGTCGCCGCGCATCGCCTCGCGCAACCGCTCGGGTGCGATCGCGCGGAACTCGTTCCACTCCGTCACCACGACCAGCAGGTCGGCGCCGGCCGCTGCATCCAGCGCGTCGCGGCAATACAGCACCGAATCGGGCAGCATCGGCCTGGCCTGCTCCATGCCGGCCGGGTCGAACGCCCGGATCAGCGCGCCGTCCTCGGCCAAGCGGCCGACGATGGGAACGGAGGGCGCGTCGCGCATGTCGTCCGTCTCGGGCTTGAAGGTCAGGCCGAAGATGGCGACCGTGCGGCCCCGCACCGAGCCGCCAGCGGCCGCGATCACGCGCGCCGCCATGCCCGCCTTGCGCGCCTCGTTCACCGCCACCACCGCCTCGATCAGGCGGGAGGGCGCGCCGTGGTCCTGGGCGATGCGCACCATGGCCAGCGTGTCCTTGGGAAAGCAGCTGCCGCCGAAGCCCGGGCCGGGATGGAGGAACTTGCGGCCGATCCGCCCGTCCAGCCCGATACCGCGCGCCACGTCGTGCACGTCCGCCCCGGCGCGCTCGCAGATGTCGGCCATCTCGTTGATAAAGGTCACCTTCATCGCCAGGAACGAGTTGGCCGCGTATTTTACCAGCTCGGCGGTCTCAAGGTTGGTGAACAGGATTGGCGCCTCGATCAGATAGAGCGGCCGGTAGAGTTGCCGCAGCACCTCGCGCGCGCGGTCGGTCTCCACGCCGATCACCACGCGGTCCGGGCGCATGAAATCGGGGATCGCGCTGCCCTCGCGCAGGAACTCGGGGTTGGAGGCGACATCGACGTCGAGCTCGGGCCGCACGGCCGCCAGGATCTCCTTTATGCGCCGCCCGGTGCCGACCGGGACGGTGGATTTCGTGACGATCACCGTCGTGCCGGTCAGCACGCGCGCTACCTGTTCCACGGCGGCGAACACGTAGGACAGGTCGGCATGCCCATCCCCGCGGCGCGTGGGCGTGCCCACGGCGATGAACACCGCGTCCACCCCGGCCACGGCAGCGGCGATGTCACGGCCGAAGGTGAGGCGGCCGGCGCGCACGTTGTCGGCCACCAGCGGTTGCAGGCCCGGCTCGTAGATCGGGATGCCGCCCTCCTGCAGGCTGGCGAGCTTGGCCGCATCCACCTCGACAATGGCGACCTCGTTGCCGAGTTCGGCGAAACACGCGCCCGAGACCAGCCCCACATAGCCGCCGCCGATCATCGCGATACGCAAAAACCTAGTCTCCGGATGCCCAGCACGGCGTCATACAGTCATCGACGGGGGGCGAACAGGCGGTTGCAAACGATTCCGTGATCGCTGTGTCCTACCCTCAATCCCTCAGCAAATCGTTAATCGAGGTCTTGCTGCGCGTCTGTGCGTCCACCCGCTTCACGATCACCGCACAGGCCAGGCCTGGGCCGGGCGAGCCGTCCGGCAGGGGTTTGCCGGGCAGCGTGCCGGGTACCACCACGGAGTAGGCGGGTACGCGGCCGTAGAACGTCTCGCCGGTGGCGCGGTCGATGATCCGAGTGGAGGCGCCGATGAACACGCCCATGGAAAGCACGCTGCCCTGCTCCACGATCACGCCCTCGGCCACCTCGGAACGGGCGCCGATGAAGCAGTCGTCCTCGACGATCACCGGGGCGGCTTGCAGCGGTTCCAGCACGCCGCCCAGCCCCACGCCGCCGCTGATATGGCAACGTGCGCCGACCTGCGCGCAACTGCCCACGGTGGCCCAGGTGTCGATCATGGTGCCGGGGCCTACATGGGCGCCCACGTTGACGAAGCACGGCATCAGCACGCAGCCTGGGGCGACGTAGGCCGAGTGGCGGACGACGGCACCCGGCACGGCACGGAAGCCCGCCTCGGCGAAGCGGCCGGCGCCCCAGCCCTGGGTTTTGAGCGGCACCTTGTCGAACACCGGCGCACCGGCAGCACCGGGCATGGGCGTGCTGTCGGCAAGGCGGAAGGAGAGCAGGACGGCTTGCTTGAGCCAGGTGTGCACGGTCCAGCCTTCCGCGCCCGGTTCGGCCACGCGGAGGCGGCCGGAGTCGAGAGCGGCCAGTGCCTGCTCCACCGGGTCGCGCGCCTGCGGGCCGCTGCGCGACGACAGCGTCTCGCGCCGCGTCCACAGGGAGTCGATCTCGTGTTGCAGGTCGGTATCGCTCATTTGCTTCGGCCCAGACGTTTACTGCATCGGTCATGGCGGCTAGCGGGCACGCGCACAAGGATGGTGGATACGCAGCATTCGCTAGGGAAACACAGGGGCCTGATCGCACGGAAAGCCGACAGCACTTGGCAGGATTTGAGAACTTGTATCGTAGCGATCCAAGCCGGCGATAACGTTCGAGTAATGGGGATTCGAGCGGATCGCCTGGCAATTGCGCGGGTCGTTCCTTATGCTTGACGAGGCCGCGACCATCTTCGGCAAGTTTGCGGTGAGCCAGGCATGAAAGCTTGTTTTCGCCTTGTTCGAAAACGGACAGCTATCAAACTTCTGTAGCAAAGCACGACGTGCAATCTCTCCGTGCCTTACGTCACCGCACGTGTCGTAGCTTTGGAAAGACATCGCATACGCAATAGCAAACGTGTTCGTATTCTCGATCGATCCATCCTGATTTGGTACTAGTCTGTTCTGTGCCGAAGCTATGTCCGGAACCGTCAGTTGAAGCGCAAGCAGCAATACAGCGGCTTTCCACGCCCTCTTACCCATCGTGCGCCACCCTTCGCTGAATTTATCCTGGAAGCAATATATTACTCGTAACGATACTGCAATGCTCTACGCTTCTTAGCTTCGCAACGATGTCAAGACGGCCAGAGGTGTTCTACCGGTGGATCAGCGTTCCCGGCCCGGCTTCGGTGAACAACTCCAGCAGTACCGCGTGCGGCACGCGGCCGTCCAGGATCACGCAGCCTTTTGCACCCATCTCCAACGCCTCGAAACAGTTCTCCACCTTGGGGATCATGCCGCCGGTGATCGTGCCGTCGGCAATGCGGGCGCGGGCTTCGGCCACCGACAGGTCGGCGATCAGCCCGCCATCCCGGTCCAGCACGCCGGGCACGTCCGTCAGCATCAGCAGCCGCGTCGCGTGCAGCGCGCCGGCGACGGCCCCGGCGGCGTCGTCGGCATTGATGTTGTAAGTCTGGCCGTCCGAGCCCAGGCCCACCGGGGCCACCACGGGGATCAGCCCCGATCCGGTCAGCGCATGGATCACCCGCACGTCCACATGCTCGGGCTCTCCCACGAAGCCCAGATCCAGCACGTGGCCGATATGGCTGTCCGGGTCGATAACCGTGCGCGTCATCTTCCGCGCCCGGATCAGTCCGCCATCCTTGCCCGATATGCCCACGGCCAGCGCGCCCGCGCGGTTGATCAGCTCCGTCACGTGCTTGTTGACCGTGCCGGCCAGAACCATCTCGACCACTTCAACCATGGCCGCGTCGGTCACGCGCAGGCCGTCGATGAACTCGCTCTTGATGGCCAGCCGCTTCAGCATGGCGTTGATCTGCGGCCCGCCGCCATGCACCACCACAGGGTTCACGCCCACCTGCTTCAGCAAGGCGATGTCGCGGCCAAACTCGGCCGACAGCTCGGGGTCGCCCATGGCGTGGCCGCCGTATTTCACCACGACCGTAGCCCCGGCGTATCGCCGCAGGAACGGCAGGGCTTGCGCCAGGATGGAGGCCTGTTCGGTCGCGCGCCGCAGTGTCTCGGGGGAGTTGGTCATCTGCCTGTTCCCCTATGGGCGGGGCAGGCAAGGGTCAAGCGCCCCAGCCTGGCGCGGCTTACGCCTCTCGGCGGCTCCGCCCCGCTTCGGCCACAGCGGCCAACGCCGCGCGCAGCGCCTCGATCCCGGCGCCGCTGCGCGCACTCGTCGCCATTACTTCGGGGAAGGCGGCGGCGTGGGTTTTGGCTGCCTGCTGAACCTCGGCCAGCTTGCGCGCCAGCCGGTCGGGCTTCAGCCCGTCCGTCTTGGTCAGCACGCATTGGAAGCTCACGGCCGCCCGGTCGAACAGCTCCATCACCGCCAGGTCGGACGCCTTCAGCTCGATCCGCGCGTCGAGCAGCAGCACCACGCGGCGCAACACCACGCGGCCGCGCAGGAAGTCGAACATCAGCCCCTGCCAATCCTCCTTCACCGCGCGGGCCGCCTGCGCGTAGCCGTAGCCCGGCATATCGACCAGCACGAGACGGCCGCCCAGATCGAAGAAGTTCAGCTGCTTGGTCCGCCCAGGCTCGCCCGAAGCGCGCGCCAGCGCCTTGTGGCCCGTCAGCGCGTTGATCAGCGACGACTTGCCGACGTTGGACCGGCCGGCAAACGCCAGCTCCGGCCCGCGGGGATCCGGCAACTGGTCGATCCGCTGCGCCGCGTAGTAGAACCGGCACTCCGCCGCGAACAGCAGCCGTCCCGCCTCGATCGCGGCGGCCCTATCCTCTTCCGGCGTCATGGCGCTGCCGACGCGCGCATCGATGGCTCCTCTGCCGGGTTTGACGCCCCGTATCCTGCACGCCTAGGTCTGGCGCAGCGAAGCGGGGTTCGGATGAGCAAGTGTCGCCGCGTAATCCTCCTGTCCTGTTGCCGCATGCTCGTGGCACTGGCAACCGTCATGCCGGCCCATGCCGCCGCCCCGGGCGCGCGGTTCAGCCTGGCCGGCAGCGCCACGCCGCTGATCACCGATGAAGACAGGGCCATGCTGGGCCTGAAGTTCGGCCCGGACGCGCCGATCGACTTCTTTCAGGCCAAGAACGGACGCTACTACCTGAACTCCGCCGGCTCGCTCGGCCCCGTGCAGGGGCCGGGCCGGATGGCGGCGTGGAACCTGCACGTGGATAGCCAGCTCAGCCGCGTGCTGGCGCTGAACACCGACGGGCCGGCGCGCGGCCCCCAGGACGTACAGCCGATCATGACGGACCACGCGGCCGATTGCGGCGTGCGCCGGCAGCGGCTGACCGCCGACACCCCGGGCGGGGCGGCCTGCAACCGGTATTTCGACCGCGACTATGCCGGCGGGGGCACCTATTATCGCTGCCCCGACAACGCGACCAGCGTGTATTTCTACCACGGCGAAAACCACACCGCGCCGGACGGCACCGGCGGCAAGGGCGGCTGGTTCGGCCTGGGTGTGGGCACCTTCAACGCGGCCGAAACGCAGGTGACCCCGGCGGCTGAGTTGCCCGCCGCCGAAGGCCGTGCCAGCGCCGAGATCGTCGGCATGAACATGGGCACGCTCTGGCGGGGGGCTGCCGGCAGCTATGCGCCACCGCAGGAGCACCCGTTCAACGGCGTGCCCAGCGTCGTCCCCGGCGCGGACGGCTACCTCTACCTCTACACGGGCAACGCCACATTAAACCCGGAATACAACCCGTCCGCCTGCCGTCCGGGCTGCCTCAGCGTCAGCAGGGCGCCGATTGCTGCATTCTGCGCCAGCATCAGGACGAGCGCGCCGGTCCGCTGGCTGAACTACTACCACCGCGGCTGGACGGAGCCGGCCGTGCTGGACGAGCGCTCGCCCAACGGGTACGGCTCGGGCGGCGCGTTCACCCCGTTGATCGCGCAGGCGCTGCCCGGCGAGTTCGGCGGCACGGTCACCTACCTGCCATGGGCGCGCCTTTACGTGATGCCCCGCCTATATCAGGGCGGTGTGGACGTCCGCTACTCGGTCAACGGGCTTGACTGGAGCGGCGCGCAGACCTTGGTCGAGACACCGCGCGAGACGACGCCCAACGGCGATGCGGAGCTGGCTCTCTATCCCAGGATCAGCGCCGTCCACGCGGCAGGCGGGCAGGAACAATATGTGCTGACCTACGTGATCGCGACGAAGGGCCATTTCTGGAAGTGGGCCGAGCTGATGCGCCAGCCGCTAACCTTGAAGTGACCCGGCAGCGCTGACCCCCGGCGCCACCTGCCCGTCGCCGGTCGCGCCCACCTTCCCGTCGCGCAAGGTCCATGCCCTGCCAGCGCAAGGCGAAGTCAGCCTCCTACTCCGCCGCCTGCCTGACCGGTGCCGCCACGGCCGGCTCGGCCTGAAACGCCTGTATCCCGGTCTGCCAGCGGCCCAGGATCAGCGCGTGGATGTCGTGCGTGCCCTCGTAGGTGTTGACCGCCTCCAGGTTCATCACGTGGCGGATCACGTGGTACTCGTCGGAAATGCCGTTGCCGCCATGCATGTCGCGCGATGTGCGGGCGATGGCCAGCGCCTTGCCGCAGTTGTTGCGCTTCATCAGGCTGACCATCTCGGGCACCGATGCGTGCTCGTCCATCAGCCGCCCCAGGCGCAGCGAGCCTTGCAGGCCCAGCGCAATCTCGGTCTGCATGTCGGCCAGCTTGAGCTGGATGATCTGGTTGGCGGCCAGCGGCCGGCCGAACTGCCGGCGGTCGAGCGTGTATTGGCGGGCGGCCTCCCAGCAGAACTCGGCCGCCCCCATGGCACCCCAGGAGATGCCGTAGCGCGCCTTGTTCAGGCAGCTGAACGGCCCCTTCAGCCCACGCACGCCGGGCAGGATGTTGGCCTCCGGCACGAACACGCCGTCCATCATGATGGAGCCGGTGGCCGATGCGCGAAGCGAGAACTTGCCTTCGATGCGCGGGAAGCTGAGGCCGTCCATGCCGCGCTCCAGGATGAACCCGCGGATCACGCCGTCGTCGGTCTTGGCCCACACCACGGCCACGTCGGCGATCGGCGCGTTGGTGATCCAGGTCTTGCTGCCCGACAGGTGATAGCCGCCGGGTGCGGCGCGGGCGCGGGTAATCATGCTGCCGGGGTCCGAGCCGTGGTCGGGCTCGGTCAGGCCGAAGCAGCCGACCAGGTCGCCGCTGGCCAGCCCGGGGAGGTATTTCTCGCGCTGTGCCTCGGTGCCGAAGGCGTAGATCGGGTGCATCACCAGGCTGGACTGCACGCTCATCGCCGAGCGGTAGGCACTGTCCACCCGCTCCACCTCGCGGGCGATCAGGCCGTAGCTGACGTGGTTCACGCCCGCGCAGCCATAGCCCTCGATGGTGGGGCCGAGCAGGCCCAGCCCGCCCATCTCGCGGAAGATCTCGCGGTCGAAGGTCTCGTGCCGGTTGGCTTCGAGGATGCCCGGCATCAGGCGGCCCTGGCAGTAGTCGCGCGCGGCGTCGCGCACGGCGATCTCCTCGGCGGAGAGCTGGCCTTCCAGCACCAGCGGGTCGAGCCAGGTCATGAGTGTTCTCCCAGGTAGTCTTCGGCCTCGGCGCGCAGCCGGCGGAAGCTGCGCACGCTGAACGGCAGCATGGTGACGTAGATAAGCCCGGCCGCGGCCAGCGCCAGCCAGGGGTCGGCGACCAGCAGGGCCGCGAAGAAGCCGACGCCCAGCAGCAGCGCCAGCACGTACTCCGCGGGAACCTTGAAGTTTTTGAAACTCCAGACCGGCAGGGTGGAGACGAGCAGCACGGAGGTGCCGACCAGCATGGCGGCGACGAAGCCCGGGTACTGCGCGGCGTCGGCCATGCGCACCCAACCCTGTTCTACGGCTTCCAGCCACAGGAACAAGGGCAGCAGCACTACACCGGCGCCGGCCGGGGCAGGAACGCCGGTAAAGAAGCTTTGCGCGTAGGCAGGTTTGGGCGAGGTCTCCAGCGCCGCGTTAAAGCGGGCCAGGCGCAGCGCCGTGCAGACGGCGAACATCAAGCAGGGCATGAAGGCGAAGCGGTTGGCCCCGTGCAGGCTCCAAATATACAGGATAAAAGCGGGTGCCACGCCGAAACTACAAAAATCCGCCAGGCTGTCGAACTCCGCCCCGAAGCGGGATTCCGCATGCAGCAGCCGCGCCAGCCGACCGTCGAGCCCGTCGATCACGGCTGCAATCACGATGGCCAGGGCGGCGGCCTGCCAGCGCGCGTCCAGCGCGTAGCGGATGGAGGTCAGGCCCGCGCACAACCCCAGCAGGGTCATGATGTTGGGCACCATGCGGTTGAAGGACGGGCCCTTGTAGCGCGGCCGCCGCCTGACACGCCGCCGCTTGGCACGCTGCCCGCCCGCGATAGGGCCGAGATCCATGCTAATCTCCCGGCGAAGGGGCCAGGCTGGCGATAACGGTTTCGCCGCCCACCATGGTCTGGCCCACCTGCACCAGCGGCCGCACGCCGGGCGGCAGGTAAATGTCGGTGCGGCTGCCAAACCGGATGATGCCGAACCGCTCGCCCGCGCAGACCGCGTCGCCGGTCCGCACTTCGCACAGGATGCGGCGCGCGATCAGGCCGGCGATCTGCACCACCGCCATGTCGCGCCCGTCGGCGAGGCGGATCGACAGCGCATTGCGCTCGTTGGCCTCGCTCGCCTTGTCGAGGCTGGCGTTCAGGTAGGCGCCGGGGCGGTAGGCGATGCGTGCGACGGTGCCGGTGGCGGGCGTGCGGTTCACATGCACGTTCAGCACCGACAGGAACGTCGCCACGCGCCAGCGCGGTTCCGGCCCCAACTCCAGCTCAGGCGGCGGCACGGCGCGCTGGACGGAGACGACGCGCCCATCGGCCGCCGATACCACCAAGCCGGGCCGCGACGGCGCCACCCGGTCCGGATCGCGGAAGAAGTATAGGCAGAACGCGGTGAAGATCAGCCCGGCCCAGAACACGCCGTAGCCGACAAACAGGCCCACAGCCATCACAGCGACGCCGGCGGCGATGAACGGATGCCCGGCGCGGTGTGGCCGCGACAGGACGAGCCGCAGCGTTTCTACGAGAGCCATGGGCGGTGTTTCATGCGTGCTTCGATCCAGTGGGGCCAGCTTAGCGCAGTCTGAGATGGCCCACCTAGAAGCGAGTGGCCATCCACGCTAGCGACACGCATAACAGCGCTGCAGATACGCTGGCCGTGGCGCTGCGCCAACCGGCTTGGGCCGCCAAACGCCGAACTAGCCACCAGGCCAGCACCGGAGTGCAACACGCCACGTCCACCGGCCAGAGCCTGCCACGGTCGGAGGCCACGAGTGCAGCGGCCGCGAGGCACACCACCGTGCTTGCCAGGACTGCCATGGCTTCGGGAGCGCCCAGCAGGGTGGCGGCCGCACCCGCAGGGGCAAGTGCTGCCAGTGCCCAATGCGGCGATGCTCCGGCCACGTGGAGCGACCCGGCCAGCGCCAGTGCGGCCGCCAAGGTGGCCCACCCCCTATCCCCCTCGGCCAGCCGGCGTGCGGCGGACAGGCCAGCCAGCAACCCCGCACATACCGCCCCGCACAGGGCAAGCGCCGCGCGGTCCGGCACCGGACCGCATATCCAAATGCAAGCCAGGGTCGCGGTAATCGCAAGCGGCCAGCCCCGGTCGCGCACGGGTAATGCGGCCTGTGCCAGCACCAACACCGCGAGCCCCCCCAGACGCTCCACGGGCGGCGGGGGCCAGGATGTCGGCGGCGCCAGCGCCGTCCAGCCTGCCAGGACGGCAATCGCCCCGCCCGGCGCCGAACGGGCGCGCGCGCCTCCCGCCAAACACACCGCCACAGCGGCCAGCAAGGGCCGCCAGGCCGACCAGGTTGCGACCTGCGCGGCCCTGAGCAGCAAGTGGTAGCCATGGGCGGCGAGGGCGTGCATTACCGCCCCATGCGGGGCGCGCACCCGAGCGTCAACAGGACCGGACGGGACCAGAGGTTGCAACACATCAACAGGCCGGCGCCCTTGCGTCAGCCGATGACGCAGGGGGCGGTAGGCCCCCTGCTGTTCCGCCTGACCGTGCCGGTTGCCTGGGGCGTGCTTTCCCTGCTGGGCTACCGCCTGGCCGAAGCCTGGTTCGTGGGCCAGCTGGGGCCGGCTGCCCTGGCGGCCATCAGCTTCGCCTTTCCTGTCACCATGGTCGTGCTCAGCCTCTCGATCGGCCTGGGCGCGGGGGCGTCCTCGGTCATCGCGCGTGCCCTGGGTGCGCGCGAGGAGGGGGTGCCCCGCCTGGTGGCCGACGCGTTGCTGCTGACCGCGCTGCTCGGCACCGCCTGCGCCGTGGCAGGTATGCTGGGCGCCGGATGGCTGGCCCGCCTGCTGGGTGCCGGGCCGGACCTGGCGCCGCTGATCGCCGGCTACCTGCGCATCTGGTTCCCTGCCTCCGTCCTGATCCTGGTGGCATCCGTAGGGTTGAGCGCCGCACGCGCCGCCGGCGACGCCACGTTCCAGGGCTCGGCCATGGTGGCCTCGTCGCTGCTCAACCTCGGCTTGGCGCCGCCGGCCATACTGGGGGGCTTCGGCTATCGCGGGCTGGGTTTGGCCGGCGCGCCGGTTGCCAGCCTGCTTGCCTGGACCCCTCTGCTGATAGCCACGATCTGGCGCCTGCGCCGGCTGGACCTGCTGTCCTTCGACCATCTGGACCCGGCGGCGTTCCTGCGCTCCTCGCGCCGTATCCTACGCGTGGGCGCCCCGGCCGCGGCCACCAACACGGTGATTCCAGTCGCGGCCGGCATCATCACGTCGCTTCTGGCGCCGTACGGCCACCAGGCGGTGGCCGGTTTCGGCCTCGGCAGCCGAATCGAGTCCGTGGCCATGGTGCCGTTCTTCGCGCTGTCGGCGGTGATGAACCCGTTTGCCGGCCAGAATGCGGGGGCAGGCTGCCCTGGGCGGGTACGCGAGGCGATGCGGGTGGTGGCGGTGTTCTGCGCCGTGCTTGGGGCGGTCCTGGCGCTGGGCCTGTATCTCGGCCGGGGCTGGGTGGCCAGCCGCTTCACCGGCGATCCGTCCACGTTGCACGCGGCCGTCCTCTACCTCACGCTGGTGCCGCTCAGTTACGGGCCCGCCGGGGTGATCGCCATTGCGAACGCGGCGTTCAACGGCCTGAACCGCCCTCTCTCGGCCGTCGCCGTTTCCGTGGCACGCACCCTGGTGGTCAACGTCCCGGTCGCCTGGGCGGGCGGGCGGCTGTTTGGCGTGCCCGGCATCTTTCTGGGCATCTGCGTCTCCAACCTGGTGGTGGGCGTGGGCAGCGGGTTGTGGGTCTATGCCGCAAGCGACCGCCGCCCGCGGCCCCGGGCCGGAACGCTGGCCGATAGCCTGGTCAAGACCGCCGCGCCCGCCCAACCCGGCGCGGATTGAAGCCGCGCATGCGCAGGCTGGCATCGTTCAGGGCGGCTAGGCTGTCCGGCTGGGCGAGTATGCCCTCGGCCACGGCCACGGCGCGCGCCAGGTCGCTATCGGCGGCG
>CAXUGD010000022.1:0-17742 GCA_964250355.1 uncultured Acetobacteraceae bacterium
GCTGCAATTCGGCGCCGGCGGGGTGGCCTACCTCACCGTGCTGACGGCGCAGACGCAGTACCAGAACGCCGTGCTGGGCCTGATACGCGCCCAGGCCGCGCGCTATACGGACACCGCGGCCCTGTTCGCCGCGCTCGGCGGCGGCTGGTGGAACCGCCGCGACGTGCCGCCGCCGCCCCCAAACCTCCTGAGGTCCTTGCTACCATGACGTCAGCACGTCCGGCGGACGCCAATCCGCCTCTCCGCCCCGCCGGCCCAAGTTGGCGGACTGCGTCCGCCCTGCATTAGTTTTTCGATCTTCATCGGCCTGTTGCTGACCGGACCGGCCCTGGCGCAGGAGCCGCCGGCGACGGTTTCCACGGTCGTGGCGCGCGCGACGGAGTGGCAGGACGCGCTGCAGGCCGTGGGCACGGTACGGGCCGTGCGCGGCGCGGACCTGGCAGCCGAGGTCTCCGGCGTGGTGGACAGCGTC
The DNA here is from genome assembly GCA_964250355.1 of uncultured Acetobacteraceae bacterium. Taxonomy (GTDB): domain Bacteria; phylum Pseudomonadota; class Alphaproteobacteria; order Acetobacterales; family Acetobacteraceae; genus BOG-908. The sequence goes on from CAXUGD010000022.1 coordinate 473, forward strand.
GATTTCGACTCGGGCCGTGACGTGGCGGCCGGCACCGTGCTGCTGCGCCTGCGCCCGAACGACGACGCGGCGCGCCTGGCCGAGCTGCAGGCCGCCGCCGACCTGGCCAGCGCCAACCTCGCGCGCGACACCAAGCAGTTCCGCGCACAGGCGGTCAGCCAGGCCAGCATCGACGCCGATGAAAGCCGCCTGCGTTCCGCCCGCGCCCAGATCGCCCAGCTGCAGGCGTTGATGGCCGAAAAGGTGGTGCGCGCGCCCTTCGCCGGCCGGCTCGGCCTGCGCGTGGTCGATCAGGGCCAGTACCTGCCGGCCGGAACCACGGTGGTGACCTTGCAGGCGCTGGACCCGCTCTACGTGGATTTCTACGTGCCGCAGCAGGACCTGGCCCGGGTGCACACGGGGGAGACGGCCACGTTGCACGTGGACGCCTATCCCGGCCGCGACTTCCCCGCGCGCATCACCGCCATCAGCCCCAAGCTGGACGCTGCCAGCCGCATGGCGCCGGTGCGCGCCACGCTCGACAACGCGGACCACGCCCTGACGCCGGGCATGTTCGCCACCGTGCAGTTGCGCGTGGGCGCCGTGCACCGCTACGTGACGCTGCCCAACGCGGCCATCGTCTTCAACCCGTATGGCAGCCTGGTTTACATCGTGGATGGCGGCCATGCACGCCAGGCGCTGGTGCAGACGGGACCCACGCGGGGCGACCAGGTCGCGGTGACTGCGGGGCTGGCCGAGGGGGCGCAGGTGGTGACCGCGGGGCAGATCAAGCTGCGGCAGGGCTCGGCCGTGGTGGTCAACAACAGCGTGCAGCCGGGCAACGACCCGAACCCGAACCCTGCCGAGGAGTGACGCCGTGCGCCTGATCGACATGTTCATCCTGCGCCCGGTGCTGGCCGTGGTGGTCAGCGTGTTCATCCTGCTGATCGGCGTGCGGGCGGAGCAATCCCTGCCCGTGCGGCAGTTCCCCCGCACCGTGCACGCACAGATCGAGGTGAGCACGGCCTATTACGGGGCGGACGCCGACACGGTGGCCGGCTTCATCACCGCGCCCATCGAGAACGCCATCGCACAGGTGGACGGCATCGACTACCTGACCAGCATCAGCAGCACGGGCCTCAGCGACATCACCGCGCACCTGCGGCTGAACGAGGACCCGGACCGCGTGCTGACAGAGATCCAAACGCAGATCAGCTCGGTGCACGGCCAGTTGCCGCCAGCCTCCCAGGCGCCGAGCATCGAGGTGCACACGGGCGGCAACGGCGGCACGCTGATCTTCGCCTACACCAGCGACGTCATGTCGGTCGAGCAGATCACCGACTATCTCACCCGGGTGGTGCAGCCGCAGCTCCAATCCATCGTGGGCGTGCAGAAGGCGCTGGTCTGGGGCGCGCAGAACTTCGCCGTCCGCGCGTGGCTCGACCCCAACAAGATCGCCTCGTTCGGCCTGACGGCGGCCGACGTCTCCAACGCGCTCACCGCCAACAACTTCACCAGCGGCGCCGGCCAGACGTCGGGGTCGATGATCTCCGTGCCGCTCGGCATCAACACCGGCGTGCATACGCTCGAGGAGTTCCGCAACCTGGTGGTCCGGCAGACCAATGGCGGAATCATCCGGCTGGGCGACCTGGCGCGCGTGGAGCTGGGCTCGGACAACTACCAGCAGGCGTTCCTGTTCGACGGCAAGCCCGCCGTGCTGGTCGATATCGAGCCGGTGCCCGACGCCAACATCCTCGAGCTCGTCAGCCGCGTGCGCGCGCGCTTCGACGCGATGGCGGCGGACCTGCCGCAGGGCCTGCACGCCCACGTCGCCAACGACGGCACGAACACCGTGCGATCCTCGATCAAGGAGGTGGTGAAGACGCTGCTCGAAAGCCTGGCGATCGTGGCCCTGGTGGTGTTCGCCTTCCTGCGCTCGGCGCGCAGCGCGCTGATCCCGATCATCACCATCCCGCTCTCGCTGATCGGCACCTTCGCCATCCTCACCCTGTTCGGTTTTTCCATCAACACGCTCACCCTGCTGGCGCTGGTGCTGGCGACCGGTCTGGTGGTCGATGACGCCATCATCGTGGTGGAGAACGTCACCCGCGAGATGGGCGAGGGCGCCTCGGCGCTGGACGCAGCCCTGCGCTCCGCCCGCACCCTGGCCAGCCCGATCGTGGCAATGACAGTGGTGCTGATCGCGGTGTACGTGCCGATCGCGTTGCGTTCGGGGCTGACGGGGGCGCTGTTCCGGGAGTTCGCGCTGACGCTGGTGGGCAGCGTGACGGTCTCGGCCGTGCTGGCGCTTGCGCTGTCGCCGATGATGTGCCGCTTCCTGCTGCGCCCGCCGGCCGGCGCCGGGCTGCAGCCGGCCTTGGGGCCCATGCAGCGCGCCTACCGGCCGGCACTGCGCCTGGCGCTGCGCTGGCGGCCGGTGCTGGTGGCGTTCGGCGTCCTCGTCTTCGCCGGCAGCTACGTCCTCTACGCCGGCTCCACCTCCGAGCTGGCGCCGCAGGAGGACACCGGCTTCATCGAGATGGGCGGCGCCGTCTCGCCCACCGCAAGCATCGACCAGTTGCGCATCTACGACAGGCAGATCAGGGCAATCGAGACCTCCTTGCCGGAACTGGACCGGGCCTACCACTTCGACCAGCCGGGCCAGTCCGGCGGCGGCTTCGGGCTGAAGGATTTCGCCCACCGCACCCGCTCCTCCACGGAAGTGCTGTCCGACGTGCAGGGCAAGCTCGCCACCGTGGCCGGCGAGGACCTGGCCGCCTTCCTGGAGCCGCCGCTGCCGGGCAGCTACGGCGACCTGCCGGTGGGCTACGTGATCAAGACCACCCGCCCGTTCAGCGAGCTGGACGGCGTGTCGGCCCGCTTCCTGGACGAGGCCAAGAAGACCGGCCTGTTCGCCTACGTGGACCGCGACCTGAAGATCGACCTGCCGCAGACCACCGTGGTGGTGGACCGCAACAAGGTGGCGGCGCTGGGGCTGGACATGACGCAGGTGGGCAACGTCCTCAACACGCTGCTCAGCGGCGGCTACGTCAACTACTTCGACTTTGCCGGCAAGTCCTACAAGGTGATCCCCGAGGTGGCCCGCGCCTGGCGGCTGAACGCAGACCAGCTCAGCAGCTACACGGTGGCCAGCATCGGCGGCGTGCCCGTGCCGCTCTCGGCCGTGGCGCACCTGCAGACAAAGACGGTGCCCGAGAACATCAGCCACTTCCAGCAGCAGAACGCGGCGACCCTCAGCGGCGTGCCGCTGCCCGGCGCCACACAGGGCAAGATCGTGGCGGCGCTGGACGCGATCGCGGCGCGCGTGCTGCCGCCGGACTACGCGACGGACGCGAGCGGGCAGACCCGCCAGTTCCTGCAGGAATCCTCCGGTTTCGCCGCCACCTTCGGCTTCGCTGCCGTCGTGATCTACCTGTCGCTGGCCGCCCTGTTCGGCAGCTTCCGCGACCCGCTGATCATCCTGGTTTCCGTTCCGATGTCGCTGGGCGGCGCGCTGCTGTTCATCTATTTCGGCGTGCACGGCGCCACCCTGAACATCTATTCCGAGGTCGGGCTGGTGACGCTGATGGGCCTGATCAGCAAGCACGGCATCCTGATGGTGGAGGTGGCCAACGAGCGGCAGCAGGCGGGCCACAGCAAGCGCGCCGCCATCGAGCATGCTGCCCTGCTGCGCCTGCGCCCGATCCTGATGACCACGGCCGCCATGGTGCTGGGTGTCGCACCCTTGGTGTTCGCCGCCGGCGCCGGCGCCGCGGCGCGGTTTTCCATGGGCTTGGTGATCGCAGCGGGCCTGTCCATCGGCACGCTGTTCACCCTGTTTGTGGTGCCCGCCTTCTACCTTGTGCTGGCCCGCCAGCACCAGGCGGAGCCGTCCCGCGCGCCGGCGCATTTGCACGGCGCGGCCGTGGCCTCGGAGTAGCGTACGTCAGCCTTGGCGGACGAGCCGTTCGTTTGCCGGCCTGGCCCGCGCCGGGGTGGCGGCCACCATGTAGTCCCGCGTAAGCGGCGTCGCTGCCTGGTGCCGCGCCAGTTGCAGCTGCCACACCATGTGGTTGAGGTGCCTGAACGAGTATTCGCTGCCGGCAAGGTACAACCCGAACAACCGGCAGAACCGCTCGTCGTACAGCGCGGCTATCGCGTCGCGGTTGGCGTCGAAACGGCGGCGCCAGTGGCGTATCGTTTCGGCGTAGTGCAGGCGTAGGATTTCGACGTCGGTGGCGACCAGCCGTTCGCGCTCGACTGCGCGGAACACTTCGGACAGCGCAGGCGAGTAGCCGCCCGGGAAGATGTGGCGGGTGATCCACGGGTTGGTGACGGAGGGGCCGTCGCTACGGCCGATGGCATGGATCAGGGCCACCCCGTCCGGGGCCAGCAGGCGGCGGACCGTGCGGAAGAACTGGCCGTAATGCGTGATTCCCACGTGCTCGAACATGCCGACCGAGACGATACGGTCGTAGGGGCCGGCGACCGTGCGGAAATCCTGCAGCGCGAAGGTGACGCGGTCGGCCACGCCGGCGGCTGCTGCCCGGGCGCGCGCCGCCTCCAACTGCTCGACGGACAGCGTAATGCCCGTCACGCGGGCACCGAAATCCTGGGCCAGCGTGATGGCCATGCCGCCCCAGCCGCAGCCGATGTCCAGAACGTGCAGGCCGGGGCGGGTCAGGCACAATTTCCGGGCGATGTGGCGCTTCTTGGCCGCCTGCGCTTCCTCCAGCGTTTCGCCGCCGGCGGCGAAGTAGGCGCAGGAGTACTGGCGGTCGGCGTCCAGGAACAGCGCGTACAGGCGGCCGTTCAGGTCGTAATGGTGGGCCGCGTTGCGCCGCGCGCGCGGCACCGGGTTGTACTGGGCGGCGGTGCGCAACGTGCGGGCCACCATGCGGCGCAGCGCCAGGCCGGGGTGCCGGCCGCCGGCTTGGAGGTTGGCGAACAGCAGGTCGAGTATGTCCTCCAGCGTGCAGTCCAGCGGTTGCAGGTCGCCGCTGACATAGGCCTCGCCGAACACCAGGGCAGGGTTGGTGAGCAGGCCGCGCACGGTGGGCCAGGTGCCGATGGACGCCCCCGCGGTGGGCGGGCCGCCCGGGCCGTAGGCGGCGAGGCGGCCGTCGGGGAAGCGAACGGTGAGGCGGCCCAGGGTGGTGAAGCGGGTCAGGATCGCGTGGAGAAGGGAGCGCATCGGTGGAAGGGGTGCCCGCTGGGAGCGCGTTCCTAACCCATGGCCAGCGCGCGCACAAACGGGCCGCATACAGTCGAATGCTTGGCCGCACGCCGCTCTATACTGTCGTTTGGTGTTGCCTAGCTGGCTGGCCCAGCAATAGGGTCCGTAACGCGGAGGCATCGATGAACCTGGCAGACAAGTTCAAGGCTTTGGTCGAGCAATGCGCCGGCGGCGTGATCGAGCGTGTCACGGCCGATCCGGACATCCACGCCCTGGTCAACACCGAATTGATCAGCCACCTCGTCGAAGTGACGGCCGGGCGGCCCCTGCCCTACTCGCTCTGGACCGGGCGGCCGGTCGGCGTGCCCTACGTGGGCGCCACCCCCGAGCCATCGTCGGATTACGTGACCTGGACGGGGCTCGTGGATCGGCGCTTCACCGGCCGCCATTTGCCCCCGGTGGACGACGCGGCCATCGCCCGGCTGCCATCGACGGACGCGATCTGGGCGCTGTTCGAGCGCCGCGCCTTTGTGCCATCGACCACCACCAGCACGCTGCTGTGCTACTTCGCGCAGTGGTTCACCGACAGCTTCCTACGCACCAGCGCCGACGACACGCGGCTGAACACGTCGAACCACGAGATCGACCTGTGCCAGATCTACGGGCTGGACGCGGAAACCGCGGCGCTGCTGCGCACCGGCGCCGGGGGGACGTTGCGCACGAGCGCCGACGGGCTATACCCGCCGCGCCTGTTCGACGCTGCGGGAACCCTGGACCCGCATTTCGCGACGCTGCCCTACCTGCTGCGCCGGCCGGACGGCACCACGCTGGAAGACGTGGTACTCGGCTCGCTCGACGTGCCGGCTGCGGAACTGCTGACGCGCAAGCAAGGGCTGTACGCCACCGGCCTGGAACGCGGCAACTCCACGATCCTCTACACAGCCATCAGCAGCATCTTCCTGCGCGAGCACAACCGGCTGTGCCGCGTGCTGGCGGCGGCACACCCGAGCTGGGATGACGACCGGCTGTTCCAGACGGCGCGCAACATCAACATCGTCCTGCTGCTGAAGCTCACGATCAACGAGTACATCAACCACCTGGCCGGCGCCCCGTTCAAGCTGTCGCTGCAGCGCGGCTTTGCCGAGAAGACGCCGTGGTACCGCACCAACCGGATCGCCATCGAGTTCGACCTGCTGTACCGCTGGCACGCGCTGGTGCCCGACGCGATCGAGGTCGGCGGCCACACCTACGAGGCGGCCGAATACCGGTTCAACAACGCGGTGCTGGAGCGGCACGGGGCGGAAGCCCTGATAGAAGCGGCCTCGCGCCAGCCGGCGGGGCGCATGGGCCTGGGCAACTCGCCGGCATTCCTCAGATTCGCCGATGCGCGCGCGCATGCGCTGTCGCGCGCCCACCGGCTGCAGCCATTCACCGCCTACCAGACATGCTTCGGCGAGACGCCGGTCACCAGCTTCCTCGAGCTGACCGGAGACGCCGCGCTGGCGCAACGCCTGTCCGAGCTCTACGCCTCGGTCGATGAGGTAGAATTCGCCGTCGGGCTGTTCGCGCAGCATCACAGCGACGGCAGCGTGCTGCCGCCCACGCTGAACACCATGGTGGCTGTCGATGCGTTCTCGCAGATCCTCACCAACCCGCTGCTGGCCTCGGGCGTGTACGGGCCCCAGGCGTTCGCCGAGGAGGGGTTGGAGGTCATCGAGGGTACCGAGTCGTTCCAGCAGCTCGTATCGCGCAACGCGGCCCCGGGAACGCAGAAAGCGGTGTTCGCCAGCTTCGACCTGGCGGCCGCTCAAGTCAGCAAAGCATCGTGAACGGCTGGCGGCTGGCAGCCACGAGCGCCTTGCCCGCGTCGCCGGCAAGCTGAACGCGGCCGTGGCGGCTCGCCACCCTGGGGCGGCGCCACTATAGACTGGCGGGCGTGAGCGGGCGAGACCGATGCTGGGCCATGTCGATACACTGACGCGCAACCTGATTTCAGGCTGGGCAGCCGACCCATCCAGGCCCAATGCCAAGATCGCCGTGCACCTGACGGTCAACGGCGTGCGCACGCGTGTCGAGGCCGGTGAATTGCGCGACGATCTGGTCGGCGCCTTCCCGCGCGCCACGGGCCGCTACGGGTTCCGCGTCGCCGGCCCTCCACTCCCGGTCTCGCCTTTCGTGGCCAGCGAGGTGGAGCTCTCCTTCGCGGCCACCGGCGTGCCGCTGCCGGGCGGCAAGGCGATCTTGCCGCCGCTGGGCACGCCCGATGCGGTGCCGGTCCGGGCCGTGCAAAGGACGCCGGTCGTGCTGACCTGCACAGGCCGCGCAGGGTCGTCGCTGTTCATGCGCCGCCTGTCGCGTCACCCCGACGTGCTGGTGGCGCGCGAGCATCCGCACGAGCTGAAGCTGCTGTCCTATTACGCGCTGGCGTTCAACACGCTGACGGCCGAGGCGGACCGCGTGCGCTCCTTCCATCCGGACACCATGATGGCGCTGGACAACCGGTTCCACCTTGGCTTCAACCCGTTCAACGATGCGGACGACGCACGCGACCCGGTGCTGCACGCCTACTGGACCGCGGCGGCGCCTGACATCCTGCGCCAGGCTTTCGTCTCCCTCATCGATGCCTATTACGGGGCGGTGGCGCAGGCGGCCGCCAAGTCGCACGCCCGTTATTTTGCCGAAAAGATCAGCACGTCGGCCACCGTGCGGCAGGCTGCCGGCTACCTGTTCGGCGCGGTACGCGAGATCGTGCTGGTGCGCGACCCGCGCGACGTCGTCTGCTCGTCCCGGCATTTCTGGAAACGCGGCTTTGCCGACTCGGTGAAGTCGCTGCGCGGCCAGCTTACGGCGGTGGCCCGGCCGCGTGCCCAGCCGGGCCTGACCCGGCACGTCCTGCGCTACGAAGACCTGCTGACCCGGCCGGACGCGGCCATGCAGGGCGTGTGCAGCTTCCTGGACATCCCGGCCCCGGCAGAGGATGCGGCCGACCCGGCGGAGCGCGGCATCTTCGAGGCGCACGGCACCAGCGCCTCGCCGGAAGCGACGCTCGGGCGCTGGCGCCACGAGTTGAGCGGGGAGGAGGCGGCGGCCGCCAACGAAGCCTTCGAGCCGTTCCTGCGGACGTTCGGGTACGAGGTAGGGTGACGGGCACCGGAACGCGCGCCCGGCACCGCGTGCGCAGCCTGGCCACCGGCCTCCTGTTCGCAGCCTTTCTGGCTGCCTATGCCGCAAGCCCGATCAGGACGTCCGCCGACTCGCGCTGGTCGGTCCACACCGCCATGAGCTTTCTGCAGGGCAAAGCCGGACGGTTGGACGACTACGCGCCGGTCATCGAGGCCGAGCACACCTACGCGATCGTCTATCGCGAAGGACATCCATACACGATCTTCCCAGTCGGAACGTCGCTGCTCAGCACACCCTTCGTCCTCGTGGCCGACCTCGTCAGCCCGAGTTTCGGCACCTACCTGAAAACCCACGTTCCCGCAGAGTTCGAAGGCCTGGTCGCGAGCGTTTTCGGGGCACTTGCCGGGTGCCTGTTCTTCCGGGTGGCTGCCGAGCGGTTCGGAAGCTTCCCGGTCGGCTTGGCGCTGAGCGCGATCTTCTGTTTCGGCACGTCCATGTGGTCCACGGCGACGCGCGCGCTGTGGCAGCACGGGCCGCTGGTGTTCGTGCTGACGGCGGCATTGCTGATGCTGGTTCGCGCGCGGCACAATCCCGCCTTGATCGGCGCTCTCGGGCTGCCGCTGGCCCTGGGCTTCGTCATCCGCCCGACGGCCGCGATTCCCATACTCGTCTTGAGCGGCTACGTCCTTGTCTGCCATCGGGGATCGTTCCTCCGCTACCTGGCGGGTGCGGCCCTGGTCGCCGTGCCATGGCTGGCGTTCAACCTGGCCAGCTTCGGCCACCTCCTGCCGTCCTACTACATGCCGGAGCGGCTGTCCGGCAGTGCGACAGTCGGCACCGCGCTGCTTGGCAACCTGTTCAGCCCTGGGCGCGGGTTGTTCGTGTTCTCTCCCGTGCTTCTGCTGGCGATACCGGGCTTTGCCGCCTCGCTGCGCGACCGTGCCGACCGGGCGCTGCATCTCAGCCTCGGCGCCATTGTCGTCCTCCACTGGGTGTTCGTCTCGCGCTTCCCGCAATGGTGGGGCGACTACTGCTTCGGCCCGCGCCTGATGACCGACATCCTGCCGTTCATCACCTACTTTGCCGGGTTCGCGGTCCAGCACATCCTGGCACGGCTCACCGCGTGGCGGCGCCTGTTGGCCGCCGGAACCGCGCTGGCCCTGGCTGCGACAAGCATCCTTGTTCACGCCCAAGGTGCCACGCGCTGGGCACCCTACCTCTGGTCGGCCCAGCCCTCGTCGATCGATGAGCACCCCGAACGCCTGTGGGACTGGTCGGATTTGCAGTTCACGCGCGGGCTTCGGCATCCGGTGCCGATGCCCGATTTCGGTCCGCTACTGCCAGGCTTCGCATGGGGTAGGGCCGGAAACGCGACGGGTTTGCAGGCCCCTGCTCACCGGCCTAGTTCGGTGTGACGCCGATCAGGTAGGGCAGGCCCGCGTTCACGCCGGCAGCCTGGGCCCAGACGGAGGGGTCGAACCCGGCCGGGAGCGACGACGTCAGCGCGGACGTGGAAAGGCCGATTCCGGTCTCGCTGCCGAGTGGCCCCGGATCGCCCACGCCCACCGCCTGGCCGGTGGTGTCGGTGTCCCAGTATCCATCGACGATGGCGGGAACGAGGCGGTTGGCCCCTGCGGCACTCCCGGCGAGACCGCCGGCATAGGACGACAGCCTGCCCGCAACGGGTCCGGCGGCATAGCTGTCCTGGATCGACCCGCCCGTGATGCTGCCCAGGAGCCCGCCGGCACTGCCGCCGGTGACTGACACCCTGCCCGTCGCGTAGCTGTTGACGACGGTGCTGGTGTAACTCTGACCGACGACCTGCCCGACGGTGGACCCGCTGCCGCCACTTACGGAACCGGTTGCGAAGGATTGCTGGACTCCGCCATAGGCCAGGGAACCGACGAGGTCGCCCACGGTGGAGGCTTTCGGCGCCGAGATGGCGACGCTGGAGGAGCAGCCGACCACGCCTGCGGAGTCGCCGCTCCCAAGCAGCCCGCCCACGACCGAGGGGCCGCCCGCGATGATCGTGCCGCTGACCGAGTCGTTGATGAACAACGCGCCCAAGGCAGAGCTGGCCAGTCCGCCGATCGAGGACTTACCCGTCGTCCGGATGACGATGTCTTTCAGTCGCAGGTTCTGGACCACGCCGCTCGGCGAGCCCCCGACCGCGCTGAACAGCGCCACGGGAAGCTTGCCGGTTCCGTAAACGCTGAAGTTGGAGATCGTGTTGCCCAGCCCCTCCACCGTTCCCGAAAGCGTCGTGGTCACCGGTGCAAAGCCGTAGCTGCCATCGTGCAACGCGTCGTAATCCTGCACGAACGCAAAATGGCCGTCGGGCGTGGCACCGATATACTCGCTGAGGTCGGCGATGCTGCGAAGCGTCGTGTAGGTTACGCCGTTGATCACCAGCGACGCGTAGGAATCCTTTTGAAGATACAGACGTCCGCGGGAACCGAACCACAGCGTGCCCTTGGTGCCGCCGTCGTTTGTCACCAACGTCACGACTCCATTGCCGGCGATGCCGACTTGATGCTCGAACCTGATCGACCGGGCTGCGTCCAGGGTGAAATTGCGGCCTTGCACGGTTGCAAGGAAATCGCTCGAGACTACTATGTCGTGTGCAGCACGGCCCGACACGACCTGCAGATCTCCCTCGGCCAAGAGTGCAGTCAGGTCACCGACGTTCAACACGGCGTCCGCCGCCGAGGCGGTGCAGACCTGGTTGTCGCAGACGACGTTCCGCGTGGGTTGAACAGAGATCGTGAGCGCCGCTTGGGCGGGAGCGGCGGCGCCCAGCAGGCCCAACCCGAAGAGACAGATCGTCCGCGTGTCGAAGCGAGTCATGCCCGTTCCTCTTCGTGAGTCCCTAGGATGTGTAATGACCAAACAAAAGCCGTGTTGACAAGCATCGAACGGAACCCGACCGGGCGGCACCTGCCGCGCTTCGGGACATTCTGCACCCCGATCCCCCGGGAGAGTTGAGGCGGGCCTGATACCGCGCGAACGGGGCCTCGGAAGACCCGTCCGACCGGCGCCGAAACCTGCGCGGGTCGTTGCTGGGCGGCAAGCACGTCGTCCGCGCGGCCCCACGTCGATTGAAGGCCGCGCGGTTTCCGCATACGCCAGACTGGCGCCGATAGGATCAGTCCGCCATGCCGAAACGCACCGACCTGCACACCATCCTGATCATCGGCGCCGGCCCCATCGTCATCGGGCAGGCCTGCGAGTTCGACTATTCCGGCGCGCAAGCCTGCAAGGCCCTGCGCGCCGAGGGGTATCGCGTCGTCCTGGTCAACTCCAACCCGGCCACCATCATGACCGACCCGGGCCTGGCCGACGCCACCTACGTCGAACCGATCACGCCGGAGATGGTGGAAAAGATCATCGCGCGCGAACGCCCGGACGCGCTGCTGCCCACCATGGGCGGCCAGACCGCGCTGAACACGGCCATGCTGCTCGACGCCAGCGGCGTGCTGGCGCGCTACAACGTCGAGCTGATCGGGGCCCGTGCGGAGGTGATCGACCGGGCGGAGGACCGGCTGAAATTCCGCGACGCGATGAGCGAGATCGGCATCCTGTCCCCCCGCAGCTACATCGCCCACTCGCTGGAGGAGGCACGCGCGGCGCTGGAGAAGATCGGCCTGCCCGCCGTCATCCGCCCTAGCTTCACGCTCGGCGGCACCGGGGGCGGCATTGCCTATAACCGCGAGGAGTTCGAGGCCATCGCCACCAGCGGGCTCGCCGCATCGCCCACCACCGAGGTGCTGATCGAGGAATCCGTGCTCGGCTGGAAGGAATACGAGATGGAGGTGGTGCGCGACAGCGCCGACAACTGCATCGTCGTCTGCGCCATCGAGAACGTCGATCCGATGGGCATCCACACCGGCGACAGCATCACCGTCGCCCCGGCGCTCACGCTGACCGACCGCGAATACCAGCGCATGCGCGACGGCTCGGTCGCCTGCCTGCGCCGCATCGGCGTCGATACCGGCGGCTCCAACGTGCAATGGGCGCTCAACCCGGCGGACGGCCGCATGCTGGTGATCGAGATGAACCCGCGCGTCTCGCGCAGCTCGGCGCTGGCCTCGAAAGCCACCGGTTTCCCCATCGCCAAGATCGCTGCGAAACTCGCTGTCGGCTACACGCTGGACGAGCTGGCCAACGACATCACCCGTACCACGCCTGCCAGCTTCGAGCCCACCATCGACTACGTGGTGGTGAAGATCCCGCGCTTCACCTTTGAGAAGTTCCCCGGCACGCCGGCGCTGCTCTCCACCAGCATGAAGTCGGTGGGCGAGACGATGGCGGTAGGCCGCAGCTTCGCCGAAGCCCTGCAAAAGGGGTTCCGGAGCATGGAAACCGGCCTGTCCGGCCTGGACGAGATCGCCGCACCCGGCGACGGCGGCATCGACGCGTTCCGTGCCGCCCTGTCCACGCCCAAGCCCGACCGGCTGCTGATGGCCGCCCAAGCCCTGCGCGCCGGCCTGTCGGTGGAGGACGTCCACGCGGTCAGCCGCTTCGACCCCTGGTTCCTGCGCGAACTGGAACGGGTCGTGGTAGCCGAACGGGCCCTTGCGGCCGGCGGCCTGCCGCGCGAGGCTGGGGCGCTGCGACGCGTCAAGGCGATGGGCTTCTCCGATAGGCGGCTGGCAGGGCTGACGAACCAGCGCGAAACCGAAGTCGCCGCCGCGCGCGCAAAGCTCGGCGTGCACCCGGTGTACAAGCGCATCGACACCTGCGCCGGCGAGTTCGCCTCCGCCACGCCCTACATGTACTCCACCTACGAGGGCGGCTGGGGCGAGCCGGCCTGCGAGGCCGATCCCACCGACCGCAAGAAGATCGTGATCCTGGGCGGCGGCCCGAACCGCATCGGCCAGGGCATCGAGTTCGACTACTGCTGCGTCCACGCCGCCTATGCGCTGCGCGAGGCCGGCTACGAGACGATCATGGTCAACTGCAACCCCGAAACGGTCAGCACCGACTACGACACGTCGGACCGGCTGTATTTCGAGCCGCTGACCGCCGAGGACGTGATCGCGCTGGTGCGCCGCGAACAACAGAACGGCGACGTGCTGGGCTGCATCGTGCAGTACGGCGGGCAGACGCCGCTGAAGCTTAGCCAGGCGCTGCCCGCGGCCGGCATCCCCGTGCTGGGCACCACGGCCGACGCCATCGACGTCGCCGAGGACCGCGAACGCTTCCAGCAGCTGCTGCAGACGATCGGCCTGCGCCAGCCGGAAAACGGCACCGCCCGCACGCAAGCCGAGGCCGAGGCGGCGGCCGAACGCATCGGCTACCCGGTCGTTGTCCGCCCCAGCTACGTGCTGGGCGGCCGTGCGATGGAGATCGTGTTCGACCGCACGCAGCTGGGGCGCTACATGCGGGAAGCCGTGCGCGTGTCGGGCGACAGCCCCGTGCTGATCGACCGTTACCTCAACGACGCGATCGAGGTGGACGTCGATTGCATCGCTGACGGCACGGCCGTCTATGTCGCCGGCATCATGGAGCATATCGAGGAAGCCGGCATCCATTCCGGCGACAGCGCGTGTTCGCTGCCGCCCTACAGCCTGTCGCCGGCCACCATCCACGAGTTGCACGACCAGACGGAGGCGATGGCGCGCGCGCTGGGCGTGGTGGGGCTGATGAACGTGCAGTTCGCCATCAAGGACGATGCGATCTACGTGCTGGAGGTCAACCCGCGGGCCAGCCGCACCGTGCCCTTCGTGGCCAAGGCCACCGGCGTCCCCGTGGCCAAGATCGGCGCGCTGGTGATGGCCGGGGCAAAGCTCGCCCAGTTCAAGCTGGACGACACGGCCATGGCGCCGCACGTGGCCGTCAAGGAGGCGGTGTTCCCCTTTGCCCGCTTCCCCGGCGTGGACACCATCCTGGGGCCGGAGATGAAATCGACCGGCGAGGTGATGGGTCTGGACCACAGTTTCGAGCGCGCGTTTGCCAAGGCGCAGCTGGGCGCGGGCGTGGTGCTGCCGCGCACCGGCTGCGTGTTCCTGTCCGTGCGCGACGGCGACAAGGGCGGCCTGCCCGGCCTGGCCCGCCGCCTGACCGACATGGGATTTTCCATCGTCGCCACACGCGGCACCGCCGCCCGCATCCGCGCCGCCGGCCTGCCGGTGCGGGTGATCAACAAGGTGCTGGAAGGCCGCCCGCATTGCGTGGATGCCATCCGGTCGGGCGAGATCCAGATGGTGGTCAACACCAGCCAGGGCGCCCAATCCACCGCCGACAGCTTCGACATACGGCGCACGGCGCTCACCCACGGCGTGCCGCACTACACCACGCTGGCCGGCGCCCGGGCCGCCAGCCACGCCATCGGCGCGCTCCGCGCCGGCACGCTGGAGGTGGCACCCCTGCAATCCTACTTCCAGGGCGCGTTCTAGCCGGCCCCCGCCCATAGGCGGCCCGTTGAACCGCCGTCGCCCGGCGTGCTACTGACGCCATATGCCGGGTTAGCACAGCGGTAGTGCAGCAGTTTTGTAAACTGAAGGCCGGGGGTTCAAGTCCCTCACTCGGCACCGCCTTGTGCCGTCCGCCTGATCGAACCGGTGCAGAAAGGATAGGGGCGCTGTGGCCGACGTATCGCCGCATGAGTGGTTCCGCCCCCGCCTCCGCGCGCTGCTGGCGGAAGCCGGCCAGGCAGGCATTGCACCGGACGTCTCCGTGGCCGTGATCACCGACCTGGTCAACGGTTCGCTCAGCGCGCCGGAGCCGGCGCCTACGGGGGAGAACCCGAACCAGGACATCGGCGAGCCGGCGTACATGGCAGGTGAACAGTCCGGCGCGCACCCCTCGCTGCCCGAGGAGCCGGTAGGCGGCATCGGGCTCGGCGGCCACCTGGGCCACCTGGGGCGGCGGCACCGGTAGGCCTGCGGCCGGCATCCCCGCGCCGCACGCCGCGTTCACCTCCTTTGCGGAGGACGACGATGGCGTATCGTGAAGCAATCATCAGCAGCGCGGCCGTGGCCGTTGCAGGCCTGACCGGCGCTCAGTACGGGCCGCAGCACCCGCGCGAGGCGGTGTGGTATGCCACCCTGCGCAAGCCGCGGGCGACGCCGGCGGGCCCGGTGATCGGCGCCGTCTGGGGCGGCCTGGAAATACTGCTGTGCGTGGCGGGCGCGAAGCTGATGGGGGCGCCGGCAGGGCCGGCGCGCAACAGGGCCCTAGGCGCCTGGTGGGGGACGCTGGCCGGCCTGGCGCTCTACCCCAAACTGTTTTTCGGCAACAAGGCGCTGGGGGCCAGCCTGGCCGCCTCGGCTGGCATGCTCGGGGCCGCCGGCACCTGCGCGGTCAGCGCCAGGAAGGTCGATCCTGTGGCCGCCGGTGCTATGGCGCCGCTGGTCGTCTGGCTAACCCTGGCTACCGCGCTCAGCGCCGATCTCTGGGAGCGCAACTAGCAAATCGGGGGAGCCGGCCGGCTCCCCCGATCACCGTTTTAGCGGCCAGCCGTCTGCCCGGCCTGCGCCAGCGACATGTATTTCTGCGTGGTGGGCACGATGGCCTCGCCGATAAAGTTGGCCATCGCCGTCTCCTCGGCCAGCGACTGCTTCAACAGCGGCACCGCGGCCGTGTCGCCCACCTGCTCGGCCATGGCGATCAGGCTGGTGTAGGACGCGATCTCCTGGTGCTCGAACGCATAGTTGGCAAAGGTGTTCTTCAGGATCTCGTCCGACGCCGGCGCGTGCAGGGCGGCGGCCACGTTGCCCATCACGGACGAGACCGTGCTCTTCACCGTGGAGGGAGAGGTGCCGTGGCGCTGCAGGATGCTCTCCAGGCGGCTTGCCTGCTCCTGCGACTCCCGGTGGTGCTGCTGCAACTTCGCCTTCATCTCGGGATAGTTCTCCAGCCGCTCCACCTGGCGCTCGGTTAGCTCGATGGCCGTCTGCTCCAGCGCGTGCAGGTTGCGCAGGCCGGTGTGGTAGATCTCGTGCATCGTGTTGCCGTGTGCGTCGCCGTCCATTGTGCCGTCTCCGTTCGTTGTGTCGTCCGATGCTGCAGCGCCTGGCCGTGCCGGGCGCTTCCTACGTCACGCGGGTTTGACGCGGCTTGCGGCCGTTGCGGGCCGCCACACCCAGCAGCATGGCGCCCAGGCCTGCAGCCATCACCGTGGCTGCCGGGTTCAGCTGCGCCTCCAGCAGCAGGCTGGTCTTCCGCGTGAAGGGATGCAGGGTGCTACGCTCGTGCAGGTCCTCGCGCACCTCGTGCAAGTTGTCGCGCATCGCCGGGTCGCCAGGGTGTTTGGTCGTCTGGACGAACTTGCCGACGTTGGCGAACACCCAATCCATCACCCGCGGCGCGGTCTGGTTGGCGATCACCAGCGACAGGCCGCCGGCGCCGCCGATCGTGATGTCGCGCGCACGGTGCTCGGCGGCGTGCACGATGGCGCGCGCCACGAGGTGCGGGTGGTAGGCCGGCGGCGGGTTGCGGGTGCCGGGCGCGCCGGTGGCATTGCGGGCGTGCTCCATGAACGCGGTGTCGATCGCCGCAGGCTTGATCAGCGTGATCGAGATCGGGTTGCGTGCGGCCTCCGTCTCGCGGCGGAAGGCTTCGGTGAAACCCTTCACCGCGAACTTGGCCGCGCAGTACGGGCCCTGCTCGGGAATGGCGAACTCGCCGAGCACGCTGCCCACGTTGACGATAGCACCGCCGGCCGCCTTCAAATGCGCGTTCGCCACCAGCGTCCCGTGCACCACGCCCCAGTAAACCACGTCGAACAGGCGGCGTTGGTCCTCCAGCGTCACGTCTTCGATCGTGCCGTAAATGAACGCGCCGGCGTCGTTCACCCAGGTGTCGAAACCGCCGAACAGCGCGATCGCACGGTCGGCGGCGGCCTGCACCTGCGCGTGGTCGGCCACGTCGGCCACCGCGTACTCGGCCTGGCCGCCGCGGGACTTCAGTTCGTCGCATAGGGTGGCCAGCGCTTCCTCGTTGCGGGCCACCAGCAGCAGCCGGGCGCCGCGTTCGCTGGCCAGCCGCG